>DGRR01000175.1 GCA_002389995.1 Ruminococcus sp. UBA4383
TTCAATTCCCGTCCGGGTCACCAAAAAGAACAGCACCTTTGGGTGCTGTTTCTTTTTGCGGCGGGAATTGAACCCTAAGAGGGTCTGAGCGTTAATAAAACAGTCCGGGGGACTGTTTTTAGCGAAGAGCGGTGAAGGCGGGTACCGAAGGCGAAGCCTTGGGTCGCCGAGCCATCAGAAACCAACGAAGTGCAGTTTCTGCTTCCCGTCCGGGTCACCAAACGGTATATATCCGAACCTTGTACTGATTAGTAAAGGGTTCGGATTTACTGTTTTATTATGCGATATGCATTATTAAAGCAACTAACGGGAAGGCAGTACGCCTTCCCGTTTTTGTTATTCCTTCTCTCTTTTAGCTTTTTCTTTCAGCCATTCCTGATACTCTTTCTGTCCTTCTTCGCTTTCAAAGAATTCTTGTATATCGGGGAGGAAGCACCGAGCGAGTCTGTCGTATTCACTCATAGGAATGTTGAATTTTAACTTCTCTGTCGCCATAAGGCAACACAAACTTTATTTGATTTTATATCACCGTCCTATTCTTGGTTTTTAACAGCCGTTTTCAACTGTTCAAGAACGTCCTCGTCATTTTGCCAGAGGTGCTGAAGAAATGTGAATTCTTCGTCATCTTCATCACTCAGAAACGGAATAAATATTTCTTCAAATGCTTCGGGTTTGTAATCATTATTCAATTGTGTTATTTCTCCTATTCTACCTGCCCCGTATCTCAACGGGACAGGATTTTTTAGTTTTACATTGACTGCTCAAATCCGTTGTCTTCGTCCTCGATTTTCTGACCGTGAGCGAGCCTTTTTTCTTTTTCTTTTTGCGATAGCCGTGCATGTTTTCTGCGCGACATTTTTTCTTGGTTATCTATCATTTCGAAAAGATTTCCCACAAAATATAAACTGTCAGAAAGAGCACCTGAACTCCTGTAGGTATTCCAATCAAAAGCGGTATTAACCTCTTCCTGATATCCGCCGTTGTATTCTCCAGTTCCGTTATCTTCGAAGCAAAGTCGTCTGTCTTCTTCCCAGCCTGTGTGCAGAAGCCGTCCGCTGCTGTCTTTATATCCGTTATCGCATCTGTAGACGCGTCTTTCACTGCCGTCTTCAGGTCTTCCTGTTGCCGGTCTACCTTTTCGCTTAGCGTTAACAGCGTAGTTTGCCCCGCGCTGGATTTGGCGAACTTGTATATCTCGTCCAGCTGTTCCGACTGCGTAGCCTGCAGTTTGAGAAGAGCTTCCCATTTGTCCGTAGATACGACCGTCATTTTGACCGCCGATTCCAGCTCGTTTTGCAGCTTGGCGTTCTGCTTCTTCAAGCTTTCGTATTTGGAATTCATACTCCATCTCCTCCTTCCTGTATTTTTCTTCGTGCAATTTACTGTCACGGCATTTCATACCGTTAGGACAGGTGTAGGTAATGTTTTTCCTGTCTTTTGTCCATCTGACCTTATAGCCGTGCTTTTTCATAAATTCAAAGAATTCGTTTTTGTTTTTGCACTTTTTCATTGCCGTATCAACAGCGAACATCAATTCAAATTTCCAGCTTTCGCCTTTTTCCGCGGCGCGTAATTCGCCCTGAGTTAATCCGGTTGGCTTTTTGTAATCATAGGGCTCGAGAACCTTTACTCCGTGCTTCATGCAAATATCATCGCTCAGTTTTCTCAGGTGTTTCAGCGTCTGAGGACTTTGCCGCAGCCGTTTGCCCGTTTCCGTATTTATCGGGCTGATGATAAAATGAGAGTGAAGATGGTCGCGGTCAATATGAGTAGCGACAACTACCTCATAACCTTCCCATGCCTGTTCCGCAAACTCCAGAGCTATGGCGTGAACTTCATCAGCAGTTATATCATCCTTCGAATCAAACGACTGAATATACTGATAGAAGAAACGCTCTTTACCGTTTGTACCCTGAAACGGATATGCGCTTCGCGTCAGCATCATTTCGTTGTATGCATTAAGCCCGTTGCAATTAATTCCGCTAACGTAACGCATACCGTTTTCGGCAAGAGTTTTCTTTTCCTGAGTAACGTAATCAATCGTTTTTGAAAGAGCTGTTTTACTTTGATGTGAGTTTTTTACAAATTTCACAATTGGCATCGGCTATCTCCTGAAGGATTGAAATTATTTCTGTCTGATTACTGATGACCTCGTCGAAGTTATATGACCTTACAGCGCCGCTGTTAATCTTCCTGGCTATCTGATTAATGTTATTACCCATCTTTTTCATTTCGCTTACCGCAGGTTTTAAATCCTCGGGCACAACAATCAAAACATTATTCGTTGCCGTAACGATATACTCAGTTAAATTCATTTTTGCTTTCTGCGCCTTTTCAGCAATCTGCTGCTTTTCCTTTTCCGTAAGTCTTACGGTTAAAGTGATATTGCGTTTTCTGTTTTCGCTAATGGTTATCATCTCCTTAAAAAGTGGGTTCGGGCTTCCGCCCGTAAAATCGTGCCCGGTGGATAGCCGGGCGCTCTGCTTTGCCTCAGCCAAAGGCTGAGAATCGAGAAAAATTCAAGAGGGAGAAATGAATTCGGAAGCTTTGATTTGCTATAATTACCGGATACTTTTTTATTGATTTTGTTAAGGTTTTAAACCACACCTACCATATTTTATTTATAGTGTAGATGTTTGAGAGTCTGTTGCCGGTGTTGTAATCGAATCTGTGTGTAACGGAAATCAAACCGTTGTCTTCAAGCACCCTGAGTGCTTCGTCAACCGTAGGCTCGGTCATGCGGCAGTTTTTTGCAATGGTGCTTCTTGAAGGATAACATTTGAATGTTTTCATATCCGAACGGTAGAACAGATAACAGTACACAGCGAAGTCTCTCGCCTTCAGTTTTTCTTCATATATACAGTTAGGTACGATGAAAAAATTGCCCGAAGGAAATTTTTTGTTACTATGAATCATTGCCGTTTCCTTTCGATATATTTGTTTTTATTACGGAAGGCTGACCTGAAAGAAGCAAGCGATGGCAACCTGCTTCTCTCCCTTCCGTTATATAAATGTCAAAGATTTTCCCAATCACAGAAAAGGGCGTGACCGTCCAAATATCTGTACAGAAAAAGTGTGATTGTTGCTTTTGGAAATCTCGGCGTGATATACTCAAAGTGGAGGTGATTATATGGTTTATATTGAGAGAGATGAAGTAGGAATCTACAATCCAACCTATTTTTCAATTGACATTATTGACGACTATTTTATGATGGGCGGAAAGAAATATATCCTCGGTCAGTTCATAGCAGACGTTGCCAATTTGTCTGCGGAATATATCAAAGGTTTATTAAGATTAACCGTCCGCCTGTTTGAGAATTATTCCGAAATACAAGTTGCCGGAGGATACGTAAGAGATAACTTTATTAAGGCAAAAGAACAGGCAAACGAAATCATAAATTATCTTCAGGATACTGCACCGTTTTGTTATTACAACGTCGACCAGGTAAGAGAATTATTAGAAAAATACTTCTGCAGCAGCAGTTATGAAAGATATGATTCTCTTGAAACAACAGAAGATATTTCTCTGCTTGATGATGCAAACCAACTCCTGAAAAGTGTTTGCTATATAGGTAACGATATCGCTAATTTTAATCATGTAATCATCAATTTTACCGAGTTCATTATGATGGGTAATTCAAGAAAAAAGGACAGTTTAGCGATAGACGCATTTACGTTTTTCTCAAGCGAAAAATATATGCAGTTTTTTGAGCAGGCTAATGCAATTCCGTTCATGGCGGGAGTCAATCTCAGACCGTGGGTTACGCAGGTCCCCGTTGCTCTTCCTGACTTTGAAACCGACAGCGTCGCCATCGCCCGCCGACTGTATTTCACACGCTTTATGGATTTTCTGATTACGGAATTATTCGAAGCTTTGAGTCGAGGTCACTATATTTGGAAATGCGGAGTATGTGGCAAGTATTTCTTAATGACTACGGCGCATAATCAGCTGTACTGTTCAACCGTTAATGAAGAGTACGGCGTTCCATGTACGAACATTGCCAGAAATCGCAGGAAGGTTAAACTTGAATACAAGCCTGAAAGCCGCAAGGATACGCCTCAATATATTCTTCGTAAAAAGCGCCTAAACTCTGTCCGAAAAAACAAAAGCCTGGGCAAATACAGCGACGCCGTATCAGCCGAGGCAAAGAAGATTATTGACCGGAACTATGAGAGAGCCCAGTTTGATTTTGATTATTCAGAGAAAGAATACGAGGCGGATATGAACCTGAAAAAGATATATGAAGAGGCAATTAAAAATGTGGATGCCCGAATTTGAAGAAGAGTTAGACATAATGGATTCCGAACGCGGCGATATGGAAACAGCTTATTCCGACAGCGACAGCAATAACGCCGTTACCGACAGTCCTTTCATTTACAAAATGAATAATCCGCCGCCTCCGCTTCCCGACTTAAACGATTATTTCGAAAGATACAAGCGCGAAAGTGACGAAAAATATATTCTTCAGTTTCTTCATTATTATGAGAAGACGCTGAACTACAAAGCGGACAGGTTTATTGAACGATTTGCTCTCGAAAAGAACAGGCGCGACGACCTTAAGCAGATATTCTGTCAGGTTATGCTGTCGGAGCTAGAGAAGTTCTGTCCCGACGATAAAATCGTTTTTCTTCAGCAGATTAAATATGCCGTTCAGAAGGCATGGCACGAATATGTGCGAACCTGCTGCACCGCCGCTTATATAGAAACGAAAAACGCTTTCTTCAACACCCGCAGAGTCGCGCGGCTTTACTATGAAAAAGAATACGTTATGCCCTACGCCGAAATAGTTCCGTATATTGCCGCCGAGCTGAATCTGTCTGAAAAAACAGTTGGAAACATTATTATCCACTCGGTTAATGCCAGATATGCAGACGACGTTGAAGACAAGAACAAGCCCGAAATTCCCGTTCCCGAAAAAGAAGAACCGGATTATACGAGGGAGGAAATCAAGGAAGCTCTGAAGGTGTTGTCACCGAGGGAGCTGCGTATCCTCGAGCTTCACGCAGGAGTTAACACTAAGACTTTTGAAATCATTGACAGTATGTGTTATGACGATATTGCCATGCGCGTCGGTTACGCATCCGAAAGCACGGTTGAAAAGAAGCTGAAAGAAATCCGAACGGTACTGAAATCGAAATTATTATCGATTCACAATGAATAAGCGTATCCGCTTGTTACGGATACGCTTATATTTGTTTCTGACCTGCTAAATCCCGAATTTAGCCGTTTAAAAATCTTCGGATGGGGTAACATTTGTTTTGAGATTTTCTATCGGCTACGTTTGGATTTTGCCAAAGCCGAAGTTCCGAAACCCTTGCAAATGCTCACTTTTTAAACCTGTCAAAACCGCATAACTGTCACAAAATCCGCTTCATGGATTTTTTGAATGTTTTTCCTTTAATAATATCCTATATATAGGAGCCACCCCGAATATAAATATATCTTGTTAGTCTAATATACCTAATCATATTATCGGTATACTCTTTAATATTTTTCTCAGGGTTTTGAAAATCAGCAAGATATTCGTTAACATATGTTTTAACGAATAAATCCTTACTAATGTCGTCAGGGCATGATTCATATTCTTCTCTGAATCTCAGCAGTTCTTCTGCAACGTTTTCAACAATATCATATGACTTTAATGATAATGCAAAAATTCCAAAAAGCACCGCCGAAGCGATGCTCTTAAAACCATATTATTGAATGTGTCACTTGTTCCGCTTTCCTGTATTCTTTGTTCCCCGGACTTCCTCATGATAGAAATAATCTACG
>DGRR01000167.1 GCA_002389995.1 Ruminococcus sp. UBA4383
GCAATAGTGGTTTTTATTTCTTCTGTTGAATTTACTACTTCAAATAAAGAACTTGTATACTTGGATTTTTTTGCTTCTATTCCAAAAAAAGACAGAATCTGTGTCAGATTTGCAATAATTCCCAATACTGCGGCGATAAGCGCAGCTATTGCTGCAATTATAGAAATTGATTTATTTGAGTTCATAATTTTCTTCCTTTCATATATTTATAAATTCGGGTCTGCGATTTCTGAAAAAGCAGAGCCGTTTAAAACCTGCATCTGCGGCAATTTTTATTCCGTCAGGGATATTTTTGCCTATATCCTCGACAGTATGGGCATCTGAGCCTGTTGAAATTACTTCTCCGCCCAAATCGTGAAAGAGTTTTGCGTATTTCAGGGAGGGGAAACAGTCACCGAAACCCTGCCTTATACCCGAAGTATTAATTTCTATGCCTTTTCCGTTACGGATAAGTTCTCTGAAACTTTCGGCTATGATATCATCAAAACGGCTTAAATCAGGGTTTATATTATTTCTGCACTTCATATATCTGAGACAGTAGGTGAGATGACCGAGAACATCAAATTTCCCCCATTTGCAGAGGTCATAAACTTCAAGAAAATATCTTTCGAGGAGATTATATATTTCGCTCATACTCATTTCATCATAATTTATATAATAGAAATCCTTTTCGTTTTTAATCTGATGAACAGAGCCTATAATAAAATCGAGACGGCTGTCGGATATTATTTTTTCGGCTATATCGGGGGCAAGCATAGCCTGTCCCATTTCAACACCGCATATGAGATTGAAATTTTTATATTTTTCTTTGAGTTTTGTGACAGCACTTACAGAAGAAATGAAATCATTTTCATAATTATAGTAATCCATAACTTTTTTCTGTTCTTCCGAATAATAATTTTCGGGATACCATGCATTACATTCGCAGTGGTCGGTTATGGCATATGCTGAAAGATTCAGTTTTATTGCCTGCTGTATGCATTTTTCGATATCTGCTTCTGAATCCATAGAAAATTGTGTATGTGTATGACAGTCAATCATATTAAAGACCTCCTGAATTAACTACTAATTAATTATAGCATATAATTGAATGTAATTCCATAGTTTTTTGAAAATTTTATTAATTAAAAAATAAAATTAGATACAGGGCTTTATTTTTTGTTTTGGATATGTTATAATAGTATGTGCCGTATGGCTTTATAAGTTGATTGCTTTTAAATCGATTTTAAATGGAGGTATTTTTTATGAGAGCAGTAGTAACTGTAATTGGTAAGGACAATGTGGGTATTCTCCACAAAGTAAGCGGTATCTGTGCGGAAACAGGCGCAAATGTAATCGAGGTTACTCAGAGCGTTTTGCAGGATATGTTCGCAATGATTATGCTTGTTGATATTTCAGGTCTTAACAGCGATTTTGCCGTACTCGTTGACAAAATGAACAGCCTCGGAAATCAGCTCGGTCTTTCCATTCATACAATGCATGAGGATATTTTCAACTCTATGCACAATATATAAAGGAGATATTTTAATGCTTAATGTATATAACATACTCGAAACAATAAGAATGATTCAGGACGAATGCCTTGATATAAGAACTATAACTATGGGTATTTCGCTCCTTGACTGTATTGATACCGATATCGACAAGGCCTGCGAAAAAGTTTACAATAAAATTGTGAACAAGGCTCAGAATCTCGTTCCCGTAGGTCAGAAAATCGAAAAAGAATACGGAATCCCGATAATAAACAAGAGAATTTCTGTAACTCCTGTTGCCATGCTTGCCGCTGCCTGCCCTGACGGTGACCCTGTTAAGTTTGCAAAGGCTCTCCAGAAAGCCGCTGATACCTGCGGAGTAAATTTCATAGGCGGTTATTCAGCACTTGTACATAAGGGATTTTCCGCAGGTGATGAAAGACTTATCCGCTCAATTCCCGAAGCCCTTGCTGTTACGGATAATATATGTTCATCTGTAAATATAGGCTCTACCAAATCAGGAATAAATATGGACGCTGTAAAGCTTATGGGTCGGATAGTTAAGGAAACTGCCGAAAAAACCGCTGACCGTGACTGCATAGGTGCGGCAAAGCTTGTTGTATTCTGTAATGCCGTTGAAGATAATCCCTTTATGGCAGGAGCTTTCCACGGTGCAGGCGAACCCGACTGCGAAATTCATGTAGGTGTTTCAGGTCCGGGAGTTGTGCGCTCCGCACTTTCAAAATATCCCGATGCATCAATAAACGAACTCGCTGACATAATCAAGAAAACAGCATTTAAAATTACAAGAATGGGACAGCTTGTAGGTGCAAGAGCTTCCGAACTTCTCGGAGTACCTTTCGGAATCGTAGACCTTTCACTCGCCCCCACACCTGCAATAGGTGACAGCGTTGCACATATACTTGAAGAAATGGGACTTGAAAAATGCGGTACTCACGGCACTACCGCCTGCCTTGCCATGCTCAACGATGCTGTTAAAAAGGGCGGTGTAATGGCATCTTCAACAGTAGGAGGACTTTCAGGCGCATTTATACCTGTTTCGGAAGATGCAGGCATGATTGATGCCGCAGTAGAGGGAGTTTTGAGTATTGAAAAACTCGAAGCTATGACTGCTGTATGCTCTGTCGGTCTTGATATGATTGTAGTACCCGGAGATATTCCTGCGGAAACTATATCTGCAATAATCGCTGATGAAGCTGCTATCGGAATGGTGAACACAAAAACTACTGCTGTACGCCTTATCCCCGCAATAGGCAAAAAAGAGGGCGAAACCCTTGAATTTGGCGGACTTCTCGGAAGCGGTCCGGTAATGCCCGTTAAAGATAAATCTTCCGCTAAATTTATAAACCGTGGAGGACGTATTCCTGCACCTATGCACAGCCTTAAAAACTGATATTAATCATTCGGAGCAGGTTTTCTGCTCCGAATATAATGTGGTGATATAATGCATGAAATTATACATAGTTTCGGTATTTCGGAAAAAAGTGTAAACGAAATAGGAAACGGCAATATAAACAGAACTTTTCATGTCAAATCTGATTCAGGCGACTATATTTTGCAGAATATCAATAAAAATATATTCAAAAACCCTGAATCAGTGATGAAAAATATTTCTTCTGTCTGCAAAATTTTTGAGGGAAAAGATATTTCCGTCCCTGAATATCTCAGTGCAGACGGCAGAAATTATGTGGAATATAACGGTGAATACTGGAGAATGTACCGATTTATAGCCGACTGTACTGATTTTAAGATTAGAGATAAAAACAGACTTTACGGAAAAGTTTTCGGGAAATTTATACATACAGTAAATTCCAAGAAATTCAAGCTCGAAACTGCAATTGAACATTTTCACGATTTCGGATTTTATCTCAGTCGCCTTAATATGGCTATGTCAGGCAATTCACTGAAAAAAATCGACAGCGGTATAATTATGCGTCTGCAAAGCCTTAAAGATACTCTGGGACATATATTTTCTGCTGATTTTCCTAAGCGTATAATTCATGGCGATGCAAAAAAAGATAATGTGATTCTCGGAAATATACATTATGTTATAGACCTCGATACCGTTATGACTGGCTATGCAGCCCTTGACTACGGTGATCTGGTAAGGTCTGTATGTACGAAAAATTCCCTTGATACAGCGAATTTGACTGCGATTACAAAGGGATTTGCAGAGGGACTGGGAGGAATCCTTTCAGCCGATGAAATAAACTCTCTGTATTATGGAATGCTTTGGATAACGGGAGAACTGGCAGTCCGATATCTGACGGACTGGCTTGCAAAGGACAGGTATTTCAGCAATAAAACCCCTGCGGAATGTCTCAGAAGGGCGAATGAACTGCTTGCACAACTGAATAATTTCATAAATTCGGGCGATGAAATCACAAGTATTATATATTCGGCATTTCAGATTTGAGACTTTGTTGAAATTCTACAAAAAAACATCTGAAAAATAGGAATTTCTTCTGCTTGACAATTGAAAAATAACATGATATAATAATAAAGCTGTCGGACGGAGAGACAGGGAAAAATAAGAAATTTTGGAAGGAAATGTTTTTTGG
>DGRR01000112.1 GCA_002389995.1 Ruminococcus sp. UBA4383
ATATTTGTTTCTCCTTGTAACCGTCCTGCGCTCTTGCGTGGGGCGGTTTTTTATATTAATTTCAGAAAATCCTCCGGCAGAATTGCAGGTACAGAACTGTTTACAAAATCCTTTATATTTCTTGTAACAATGTAATCCGCACCACAGGACAAGGCGCATTCAGCTTGCAGACAATCTTCAAAATCGGTAAAAAATTTATCATTCAAGGCGTTTTGAATCTTGTTGTTGTCAACAGAGACTATTTTAATCCGCCTGCTCAGTGATGAAAATATGTTTTTCAACTGATTGAGATTATAGTTTTTTCTAAGAACATAAAAGGAATTCATAACAGTATGTGCGGCAATATATCCTTGAATACTCCCGCTGAAACAACTGTTTATGATGTTGCCTGCACTTTGATAAAAAAGCGGATTTCTTTTCGTGAGGAAGTCAATAAGTACATTTGTGTCTATCAGAATTTTCATATTCCGAATTTCTCCTTTTTCCATTCTTCAAGTTCTTTTTCATAATCAAAATCAGGAACAGGCTTGATCATAGCCTCAAGTTTTTTAAATTCATCTTCTCCTGTTTTCTGTTCTGTCTGGGGATAGAATTTCCCGAAAAGTGCGATAAAGCCTTCAAGCTGTTCTTCATTAAGCTGATTGAAAATATTGTATGCCATTTCCTTTGTACTCATAATTAATCCTCCTTTTTCATTTCATCAATGTATGTAATAACTTTTGCACGCTTTACAAGCGGCAATTCCTGTATCATTTCAACGAGGTCTGCTGTATCCTGTTCTTTCGAGGGAGTACCGATATTGAACAAGGGCTATTGATACGAGAGCAAAGACTGTAACGGTTATATGATAATTTCTTGACTATTTTCTCTTTGTGGATGGGTCTGAGTATTTACAGTAGGTGTTGTTATGACTTTCTGTATTTCCGGCTGTCTGTTAAGATCCTGTCTTATAATTTCAATTTTTTCCGATTTTTCCGTACCTGTGTTTTCTTGATTTTGACTTATAGTCTGATTTTGTACATTTTCCTGCGGAACAGCTTTAATTTCGTTTTCTTTGGATTTTTTTAATTCAAAAATAACGAAAGGAAGTGACAGAGGAACAGCGAAAATCAGGAAAAATACACCCAGAAATACATTACCCATTGCTATTTCGATTAAGGCAAATATTACAATCATTATTGAAATAGCAAAAAGTATTGAATATATAACTCTTTTTAATGTATTCATAGTTAATCTTCTCCTTTTTTCTTCATCTGTACGGCTGAGTGCATAAGCTCCGCCTTATCTTCAAAAGACAATTCCTTGAAAATTTTCATAAATTCATCTGTTACGCTGTCATGGACAGGAGCGTGGGGCGGTTTTTTATTTGATTATTATTCTTGCTATTTCGGTGAGTTTCTGTCTTTGTTCGCTGTTCATCTGGCTTATGAGAGTTTCAAGTTCATCATCATCTGCAACAATTTCCTTGTTTTCTTTGTCTGATGATGTAAAATAAGTTGTTATCGCTCCCGTGAGCATACCTATCATACCAATTCCGAACATCATAAGCGTTACGGCAACTATACGTCCGACAGATGTTGCAGGCGAAATATCACCATAACCGACAGTTGTGCAGGTCACTATGCTCCACCATAAAGCGTCCCGGAATGTCATATTCTCCGCAAACATTATCATGACTGACGAAATCAGTACAAGGACTATGCTTGCATAAAGCACATAAATAAAGCCGTTAGTTTTAAGTATGCTGACTATTTTTTTCCTGACAACTCCGAAAAATGCCGCTGCCCTGAGCAGACGTGCGGCTTTTGCAAGCTTTGTCAGGCGCAGTACACGGAATACCCTGAACATTCTGAAAGCTGTGAAGATTGAATTATACGGGATTATCGCTATAAGGTCAAATATGTTTTCCTTAAAGAATTTTTTTCGGTCGTCCGCTGCGAAAAATCTCAGTGAATAATCAACTGTAAAGAATATCAGTATTCCCGTATCTATGTAGTAATACGGCGGCTGTGTTATGTCCCTGATTCCGCAAAGGTCAATTATTACAAGGGCTATTGATACGAGAGCAAAGACTGTAACGGTTATATGGTAAATTTTATTCATAATATTTATGGATTGCATACACCACAGGGAGAATATCCTTCATCAAGTAACTGCTGTCTGTCGCAAGAACGCTCTTCCCAGTGTGGGTCATCATAATTTTTTATAGTTCGGCAAGAGGGATAATGGAATTTGTTGCTGTCTGTATTGACTAAATATGTGGTGTCATTATTCTGTTCAACAGGTTGTGGTTCTTCAATTACGGGAGCAGGCGGCTCAGTCGGTGCAGGAGTAGGCGGTTCGGTCGGAGGTTCAGTTGGAGGAAGTGTGGGCGGCTCTGTCGGAGACTCAGTAGTTGTGGTTTCGGGAATAGTGGTAGTTTCTGTTGTGGTTGTGACCGTAGTTGTAACTGTGGTTGAAGTTGTTGTTTCAGTAGTTGTTGAAGTTGTGGTTGTTATGGTAGTAGTTATCAGAACTGTCGAGGTTGTTTCCATAGCAGTTGTACTGACAGAAGTTTCAGAAATTTCGGCAACAGGTGTTGTCCTCTCTATTGTTTTTTCATTGTTTTTGTCTGTTGGAGTAACGATAGCTCCTGTCACAAAAAGAACAAATGCAACTCCACATTGTATAGCAGGTAATTTAGGAATTTTCAAATTTGCAACAGGTGTTTTTTCAATAAGAGGAGAGACTATTAATGCTGCAATTAAAAAAATTATACCGCCTGCAACTCCTCCGGAAGTAAATGCTACTATTGCAAAAAGTATACAGAATACTGCTGCAATCCATTGAACTATGTGAGAAACAACCGATAAAAATTTTTTCATAATTTTAATCCTCCTTTTTCATTTCATCA
>DGRR01000068.1 GCA_002389995.1 Ruminococcus sp. UBA4383
ACAGGTTCTTATGTCAATGATTCAGCTCTGGAAGTTATGAATAAATGGAGGAAATTTGCGGAAAATCATGATGCAGAAAAACTTATGCTGTCATTTGCCGAAAATGTATACACGCCTGCATACTGCGAAAAATATCACAATGCTTTTATAAAGCTGGGCGAACTTCTCATGGAAAAGGAACTCGACAGATTCAGCATTATAGTCAAATGTACCGATAAATTTGATATACGAAGTAAACTTAATTGTATTCAGTGTCCCGTACTGGTTATAGGTGCTGAAAATGACAGGATATTCGGCACTGAACCTTCGGAAAATATTGCGGAACTTACAGGCGGTGAACTTTATATCTATAAAAATGAAGCACATGGAGTTTATGACGAAAATGCAGATGTTCTTGTAAGAATTAAAAATTTTCTGGATAAAAACTGACAAAAAAAGACTGTATAACAAAATCGTTATACAGTCTTTTATTTTTTATGCTAAATTATTCTGATACGGGTCTGCCGCTGTTTGCGGGGATTGGTTTCATAGTCGGGAAAAGGAGTACATCTCTTATTGATGCACTGTCAGTCAGGAGCATAACAAGTCTGTCAAGTCCGAATCCAAGTCCGCCCGTGGGAGGAAGTCCGTATTCAAGGGCTGTAATGAAGTCCTCATCAACTTCTGCATTTGCGCCCTGCGCTCTTTTAGCCTCAACCTGCTTTACGAATCTTTCTTTCTGGTCAATGGGGTCATTGAGTTCTGAGAAAGCGTTGCCCATTTCACGGCAGTATATGAAATATTCAAAACGCTCAGTGAATGCAGGATTTGACGGTTTTCTCTTTGCAAGTGGTGAATTTTCAACGGGATAGTCATATATGATAGTCGGCTGGACGAGTTTTTCTTCTACAAAAGCATCAAAGAAAGCTATAAGTACATGACCCTTTGTAGCGTTTTCGCCCTCATCAACTTCAACGCCTTTTTCCTTTGCGACAGCTCTTGCGGCTGCATCATCAGCCCAGTCGTTATAGTCAACGCCCGCATATTTCTTTACAGCCTCGACCATTGTAAGGCGTTCCCAAGGACTTTCCATATCTATTTCAATGCCCTGATAGGTAATTTTAGCAGTTCCGCAGACATTCTTTGCGATAGTGCGGTACATATTTTCGATTAAGTCCATCATTCCTATATAGTCGGTATAAGCCTGATACATTTCGACTGAGGTAAATTCGGGGTTATGGGAGGTATCCATTCCCTCGTTTCTGAAAATACGTCCGACTTCATAAACTCTGTCGAATCCGCCTACAATGAGTCTTTTGAGGTAGAGTTCGGTTTCAATACGCATATACATATCAATGTCAAGAGTGTTGTGATGTGTAACAAAAGGTCTTGCGGCTGCGCCTATTTCGAGGGTATGGAGTACAGGAGTATCAACTTCGGTATAGCCGAGATTGTCGAGATAATTTCTTACTTCTTTTATAATCTGGCTTCTCTTTATAAAAGTATCTTTAACTTCGGGGTTTACGATAAGGTCAAGATATCTCTGGCGGTATCTCATGTCACGGTCTTTAAGACCATGCCATTTTTCGGGGAGGGGGAGGAGTGATTTTGAAAGGAGGAATATATTTTTTGCATGGATTGAGATTTCGCCCTTCATTGTGCGGAAAACGAAACCTTCAACTCCGATGATGTCGCCTATATCCCATTTTTTCTTGAACTGCTTGAAAAGGTCTGCACCGACATCATTTGAACGGACATAGACCTGAATCCTGTCGCTTGCGTCACGGACATCAATGAAATTGGCTTTACCCATATTTCTCCAGCTCATGATACGTCCTGCGATGCGGACTGTATTTTCGTGGAGTTTTTCGAGACTTTCCTTGATTTTCTCCTCATCACCGTCAGCAGCGGCATTTATTTCAGCCTCGTCCTTTTCGTACTGTGCTTTAAGGTCGGCAGCCTTTGCGGTAACGTCAAATTTTGTAGTCTGATAGGGGTCAAAGCCCTCCTCACGCAGGGAGGCGAGCTTGTCAAGTCTGTCCTTCTTCAATATATTTATATCCTGTTCTTCCTGAACGGGGTTTGTCTGATTTTCACTCATTTTCTGATATACGTCCTTTCGGGGATTATTTGGAGATGTCGATAACTTCAAAGATAAGTTCACCGACAGGTGCTTCAACGATGAAAGTATCGCCTACTTTTTTCTTCATAGCGGCTTTTCCGATAGGTGATTCATCGGAGATAAGACCTTTTCTTACATCGACATGGTTAGTACCGACAATGGTAAAGCTTTCTATTTTGTCGCTTCCCTGTCTTTTTATCTGGATTTTTGAACCCATACCGATTTCATCGACAGAGATATTTGAATCTTCGATAATTTCGGCATTGTCGATAGTATACTGGAGTTCAGCGATATGAGCTTCGAGGATAGCCTGTTCGTTTTTAGCCTCGTCGTACTCGGCATTTTCTGAGAGGTCGCCGTATGAACGGGCAACTTTAAGGCGTTCTGCGACTTCTTTACGTTTATTGATTTTAAGGTCATCGAGTTCCTGAACCAATTTTTCATAGTTTGATCTGGACATCTGTTTAGCCATAATATACATCTCCTTACAAGAATTATGTTTTTAACATATTAATTATAGTACGGTTTTGAAAAAAAGTCAAGATATATTTGGATATTTTACATTTATTTTTGAGTCATAAGTTGTAATTCGGTGAGCGGGAGAATTGATTTTGTCAATAATACTTGACAACTTTTCCTCAAAAACTTCAAAAAGGTTAAGCGGCGATTTTGAGATTCTCATAATACCTTCTGCGCTTCACAGCAGGCGGCATACCTCCTATTGAAGAACATATCCTTCGGTTGTTCCAATTTTTACAGGCATTTTCAAGCGTCTTCACACACAGAGGTGCTTTCATATTGGTATCCATTGCAAGCTCTAAAACTTCAAGATTGAAACAGTCAAAATATGCAGAAACATAGAGTTTCCATTGTTTCCGGCTATTTCTGTAATATCAGTAACTGCCTTTTCAAGAGGTTTTTCAGCAGTAAAATCACGTTTCAGCAAATCATCTGATTTTTGTGCTTCCTTATCCGCTTTGGTAAGTCCTTTCGGATTGCGGTGCGGCTTATGGGGAAACCTCACAGGAAAGCCCTTCCTCTTCTTTTTTCAGAAGTAGTGCCTGATACATTCTGACGCTTCCATAAGTGTCATTATATTCCTCTTCATTGTGTATTTTTATCATTATAGTCATAGAAAGCCTG
>DGRR01000162.1 GCA_002389995.1 Ruminococcus sp. UBA4383
CAGAAGAAATAAAAACCACTATTGCAGAAGAAATAGAAACCACTATTGCAGAAGAAATAGAAACCACTATTGCAGAAGATGAAAAATATTCCTACTACAATGAATCTCAGCCAGCAAAAGAAATATATGCCACTCAACCTGATACAGAAGACTTTACAAAACAACCTTCTACAGAAAAAGAATATATATATATACCAGGTGTTAATGGTGAGTGGGATCCCGTGGATGGTCACTGGATAGAATACCAAACGGAAGTAAACGGATATGATGATCCTACCACTCAACCTGATACAGAAGACTTTACAGAACAACCATATATGCCAGGTATTAACGGTGAGTGGGATCCTGTGGATGGTCACTGGAGAGAATACAAACCAGGAGTCAACGGATATGTTGACGCTGTCACAGGCTTATGGATATGGTATTAAAATTTGATTCATGCTACAAGATTATCGAGAAGCAGAATTAATTTATATATAATATGAAAGGATTGATTTTATGAAAAACGAAATCATAAGAATTTTACAGCAGAACGCCCGTATTTCAGATACGGCTCTCGGTGAGGCTCTCGGAATATCCGCACAGCAGGCTGCCGATGAAATAAGAAAACTCGAAGAAGAAGGCGTTATCCGTGGATACAGCGTTATTCTCGACGATGAAAAATATGACAAGTCAACGGTTTATGCAACTATCGAACTGAAAGTAACTCCTCAGCGTGACTGCGGATTTGACGATATAGCAAAAACTATCATGATGTATGATGAGGTTGAAAGCGTAAGCCTTATGTCATCGGGAGTTTATGACCTTTCCGTTGAAGTAAAGGGAAATGATTTGCGTGATGTGGCATTTTTCGTTTCGGAAAGGCTTGCAACCATTGACGGAATACTCTCCACATCAACTCACTTTATTCTGAAAAAATACAAGGAAAAAGGCATTTTCATTGACGGTGAAGAGCCTGATGAAAGGGGTCTGGGTTAATCGTGATAGATTATGAAAAAGTTTTGTCAAATAAAATAAAAAATATAAAGCCCTCGGGAATAAGAAAATTTTTCGACATCGCAGGCACTATGGAGGGAGTAATCTCTCTCGGAGTGGGCGAACCCGATTTCTCAACGCCTTGGGTAATAAGAAAAGCTGCCATTCAGGTGCTTGAAAGAAAACATATAGTCTACGGACCAAATAAGGGTCTTGCTCCCCTGAGAACAGCCATATCAAACAGAATTGAGAAAAAACACGGTGTAAAATACTGTGATGACAACGAAATAATTGTTACAGTCGGCGGTTCTGAAGCTATTGACCTCGCACTGAGAGGAATTATAGATAACGGTGATGAAGTTTTAGTAGTTGAACCTTGTTTTGTCTGTTATGCGCCGCTTGTTGAGCTTGCGGGAGGAGTACCCGTACCCGTTCCCACAAAGATAGAGAATAATTTCAAACTTACTGTTGACGACATAAAGGACAAAATAACCGACAGAACTAAAATTCTTATACTTCCTTTCCCGAATAACCCGACAGGTGCAATAATGACCCGTGAGGACCTTGAACCTATTGCGAAATTTCTGCGTGATACAAATATCATGATTTTATCGGACGAAATATATTCTGAACTCACATACGGCAGGAAACATTTTTCAATAATTGAACTTGACGGTATGCCTGAAAGGACGATATATGTAAACGGTTTCTCAAAAGCCTATGCCATGACAGGCTGGAGACTCGGATATGTTGCCGCTCCTGAACCGATAATCTCCCAGATAGCTAAAATTCACCAGTACGGAATTATGTGCAGTCCATATATAAGCCAGAATGCGGCTGTTGAGGCTTTAAATTCCTGCGATTCGGAAATCCAGAAAATGACTGATGAATATAACGTGAGAAGAAAATACCTTGTCGGTGAATTTAACCGCCTTGGTCTGAGCTGTTTCAATCCTGAGGGTGCATTTTATGTGTTCCCGTGCATAAAAAGTACAGGTCTTTCAAGTGAGGATTTCTGCGAAAGATTACTGTATGAGGAAAAAGTTGCAACGGTCCCCGGAAGCGCATTCGGTGAAAGCGGTGAGGGATATATAAGAATATCCTATGCATATTCCCTTAAACATCTCATGGAGGCTATGAGCCGTATAGAGAGATTCCTGAAAAAGTTGGAGGACGAGAAAAATGCCTGAAATGACTGTGAAATCAGCCGCAAAAATAAACCTTGCCCTTGATGTCACGGGAATACTCCCGAACGGCTATCACAATATTGAAAGCGTTTTCCAGACTGTCGGACTTTATGACGAAATAACCGTAAAACTTACAGACAACGGTATAAAAATAAGCTGTGATATGCCGTTCAGATTCAGTCTTTCAGACCCTGTCCCCTGTGATGAGAGGAATATCGCATATAAAACGGCTAAGAAATTCTTTGAGGAAAATAATTTAAATATCGGCTGTGATATACATATCAAAAAAAACATACCCTCACAGGCTGGCATGGGCGGAGGAAGTTCGGACGCTGCCGCAGTTATTTACTGTCTTGAAAGACTTACAGGCGGAAAATTCCCCAATCCCGAAAAAATCGGTGCAGATGTACCATTTTTCCTTACAGGCGGTACGGCTTATGTTGAAGGTATAGGTGAAAAAATAACTCCTCTGAATGACTATTCAGGAAAAATCCTTGTCATAGCAAAATCAGACGAAAATGTATCGACTGCAAAAGCATATCAGTTAATAGACAAGCTTGAAAATCCTATGCACCCTGATACAAAATCACTTGTCAACGCTATAAAAAATGCTCCTGAAACAGCATACAAATATTTCGGAAATCTGTTTGAAGATGCACTTAACCTTTATTCAGTGACTGCAATAAAATTAAGAATGAAAAAACAAGGGGCTTTGAACTCTCTCATGACGGGCAGCGGCTCTGCTGTATTCGGGCTTTTTGATGATATGGAAAAGGCTGAAAAATGCGCTGAAATTCTTAAAGCAAGCGGATATTTTGCGGCAGTATGCGAGACTGTAAACAAATCATTCATTGAAATATAAAAAAACCCCCTTTACGGGGGATTTTTTATAATGTTTTTAATTTGTCGAGTATAATATTTGCCGCATCAAATTTTGACATCATTTCAAGTTCCTGATTTCCGTCTTTTGTAATGAGTGTTATTATATTGGTATCAGTACCGAATCCTGCTCCTGATTTTCTCAGAGAGTTTGCACAAATCATATCGGCATTTTTGGATTTAAGTTTCTTTGCTGAATTTTCGACAAGGTTATCGGTTTCCATGGAAAATCCGCATATTATCTGGTTTTCCTTTTTATTTTCACCGATATATTTCAGAATATCCTTAGTGCGTTTAAGCGGAATACTCATATCACTGTCGGATTTTTTGATTTTGCTGTCAGCAACGGTAACAGGCGTATAGTCGGCAACTGCGGCGGCTTTTATGATTATATCCATATCCGCAAAATTATCTTTCACGGCATTGAACATATCCTCAGCGGATTCAACCTTTATCAGATTTACAAACATGGGCGGCTCAATATCGGTATGTGCCGCAACAAGTGTAACATCAGCACCACGGAGCATAGCGGCTTTTGCGAGTGCAAAGCCCATTTTTCCGCTTGAATGGTTTGTTATGAAGCGTACAGGGTCAATATTTTCTCTTGTCGCACCTGCGGTAATCATAATTTTTTTGCCCTGCAAATCCTTTTCAAAGGCGATTTCACGGACGATATATTCAAGTAATGTTTCCTCATCGGGGAGTTTTCCGTCACCTATATCACGGTTTGCAAGCATACCCCTGACAGGCTCAACTATTTCGTAGCCGAATTTTTTCAATTTATTGATATTATCCTGAACTATCGGATTATGAAACATATTGTGATTCATGGCAGGAGCGATTATTTTCTTGCAGGTACAAGCCATAACGGTAGTGGTAAGCATATCATCGGCTATACCGCCTGCGATTTTCCCTATGACATTTGCAGATGCAGGGGCAATCATTACCACATCGGCTTTTTTTGCAATTGCAACGTGTTCAACGCTGTACTGAAAATTCCTGTCGAATGTATCAATAAGGCATTTATTCTGCGTGAGAGTCTCAAAAGTCAAGGGGTGAACGAAATTCAATGAATTTGGTGTCATGGCAACATGAACATCTGCACCGAGTTTTGTCAGCATTCTTGCGAGGTTACAGATTTTATAGACTGCAATTGAACCTGTAACGCCTAAAAGTACAGTTTTTCCTTTGAGCATTTCAATCATTCCTTTATATTTTTTAAAACGTCAGTAAATTCTTTGTACATATACAGCGAACCGAGGACGATAAGCGGAAGATTTTTCTTTTCCGCAAAGGAATAAGCTGCTTTAACTCCCTCACTGAAAACAGGATATGCCCTTGCATTTTCAAAAGTTCCCGCAAGAATTTCGCTGTCCAAAGCCCTCGGATTATCGGGCTTTACAGTAAATGCGGTGTCGATATATTTTCCGAGCATATTATTGTACAGTTTATATTCCTTATCCGCCATAACGCCTATGAGAAGAATTATTCTGTCAAAATATTTTTCTATTGTATTCACAGCCTGAGATATACCGTCAGGGTTATGCGCCCCGTCAAATATAACAAGCGGATTATGTGAAAGTATTTCAAATCTGCCGTGCCACTTTGTATTTTCAAGACCTTGTTTGATATTATCATCGGATATATCCAGACCGCATTTGTTAAGTATACTGATGCAGTTAAGAACATTTGCCATATTACCGACCTGATAAGCCCCTGAAAGACCTGTGTGTATTTCAGTGCCTTTATATTCAAGGCTTATGCCGTCAACGGAATATTTTATATCCGATATATCGGAAAAATCCTGCAAATACAACGGGGAGTTCAATTTTTCCGCACGGGATTCAATTACATCATATGCTTCACAGTCTGTTTCACCGCCGTAGAAAACAGGGCATAAAGATTTTATCACACCAGCCTTATGGGAGGCGATTTCGGGGAGAGTATCGCCCAGAAACGCTGTATGGTCTTTCTGCACATTGGTTATGACGGAAAGAATCGGCTTTTCAATAGTATTTGTGGCATCGGTATCACCGCCCATACAACATTCAATTATTGCAATATCGCATTTTTCACGGTAAAACAGCAAATATGCGGCTGCGGAAATTATTTCAAATTCCGTAGGTTTTTCTTCCATGCTTTCGCAGAACGGGATAATTTCCGTCATAATTTCCGCAAATTTACCCTCTGAAATTTCTTTTCCGTCTAT
>DGRR01000156.1 GCA_002389995.1 Ruminococcus sp. UBA4383
GTGAACTGGTTCTGATGTATCGACAGACAGATGCAGTTTTTATTTTTGTTGAATATTTCAAGTCTGTTGTCCATATCGGAACTTTTCTGGTTTGCTATTCCCTCGATGCCCTCATCATGTATGGAGCGGTCGCTGTCTCTTGTTACTTCAACGGTATAGCCTGATATTTCGAGCAAATCACGCAGTCTCAGCAATATGCTCAGGTTTATGCCTTTTTCAGGCACACCGTCCGCAGACGTACAGCCGCCGTCTATTCCACCGTGACCTGCATCGAGGACTATAACAGGCGGTTCTTCATCAAATGGTGAAAAAACGGAAACGGCATTTTTTTCTGCCCTTTTTGAAAGGACTGAAACTGCACTTATTGTAAATACAGTGCAGCAGAGAAATATAATGCTTCCTGCGATATGTTTTTTAATATTTTTCATGAAAATTCCCCCTTATTTCTTCAAATATATTCCTGATGCGATGAAAATATTCATTATGTCAATAAGTTAGCTATAAATAATATTAATATTCTTGGATATACAGGGATATATTTAAGTTAGTAAATTATAACAAATTGTAGTGTTAAAAATATCACAAAAGCAATAATTTATGAAAAAATAAAGGATTTTTCTTGACATAAATTTTGTTTTATGATACAATTACTTTTACAGACAATAATATATTTGTAAGGACATATTTTATTTTTTTAAATAAAAGTTAGATTTTTCTAACTATAAAGGAGATTTTGTTATGAAGAAAAATTTCATCAATATTGCTGTATGCTCCGCTGTAATGCTCTCAGCCGTTCCGTTTGCAGCAGGTGCAGAGGGCGAAACCGAGACAACCGAAACAAATAATCTTGTGTACGGTACAATGAATATTCCGTATGCTGATTTTTATGCGGCTGAAATAGAAAATGCTTATGAAGTAGATGCTGTTTCTTCTGCTACGGCTAATAAATGGAAAGGCAATAACACAGGCTCAGTAGGCGAGGACGGTACATGGCAGAACGGCGGACTTGTCGCAGGTACTTACAATGACGACAACGGTACTATTTTAGGTGTTAATTATCCTGTTGAGGTATCGGCACAGGATGTTGAATATCTTACGGAAAATTATGGTTTTGCACCTGTTGAGGAAAAACCTGTTGCTTACAAGAAAGTTACTGTAAAAGATGAAACAATTGAAGTTTCCAAAGTGGAAGATACAGATGAGGAAAAGACTGTTGACGGAAATGTAACTGTTGCCACACAGTCAAATTACGGAGACTATCAGTTTACAGTAGAGGGATTCCCCACAGAATGTGACTATTATGGTGTTATTTTCAATACAGAAGAAGGCAAATCCTATGCACTCCGTCACCTTGAAAATATATGGAGAAACGGTTCTTTCTCATGGTCAGCAGGATTCAAGACCACTGAAAGCCACGGAAATACACTTAAATATGATAATTTTGTCGATTCAATGGGCAAACACATCACAAGCGTTACATATATCCTCCTTGACGGATATTATACCGTAAATACACCTTCCGCATATATCCCGATAAAATTTGAAGGCGGAGTAACCGCTGAAAACGGCACATCAGGAAAGGGTTCAACAACATATGAACTCACAGGACTTCCCGATGATTTCAGTGCTTCCGCAAGTGCAGGCGAAGGATTCACCACAGAGGACGGAACTATATCATATGAAAATGCACTCCCCGGAACATATACAATAACTGTATCAGATACAAACGGAGTATATGCTGATTTGGTCAATACATTTGTACTTTCGACAGATGATATTCCCGTTGCATACAGTGACGGAAAACTTGTAACTGCTGAAAACTTCACAGATGACGATTCTGCAAACTTCATCAAGAATATCACTTCCGTTGAAGTAAACGGTACTGAGTACAGAACAGGCAGGCGTGGAGTTACTATTGTGCAGGCTGACGGTACAATTGATTTTGAAGCCAAAAGCGGGGAAAACAATGTATTTGACGGCTCAGGAAATTATACAATAAAAGTTAATTCAACAGGCTATAACAATCCCTTTGAGACAGCAATTGAAAATACTTCCGCTGAAACTACCACCACAACAGAAGATGCATCTTCCGAAACTACTACTACAACAAAGGCAAACAGCAGTTCAAGCAGTTCATCATCATCTTCATCAAGAACATCAAGCACAAGCAGTTCAAAAAGTTCGACAGGTTCAACAGGTTCGACAGGTTCAAAGGCGAGCGCATCAGGCGACAGCCCCCAGACAGGCGTTGCAGGAGCTGCAATTCCCGCAGCAGTGCTTGCACTCGCAGGAACAGCCGCAGTTATTTTCAGAAAGAAAAATGACTGATTGAAAGGCAGATAATTTAATTTAAAATATGACCTCTGCGGATAATTTTTGTCCGTGGAGGTCAATTATTGAAAGGAGATATTTATGCTTTACCTTGCCGCATTATTTGTAAGTTTGTTTATAGTATTCTTCTGTGACGAGGCATTAAAGAAAAGACCATATTTATTCTATATAACAGGAAGTATCATCACCATAGCGGTTATAACAGTTTCCCAACTTGTAACAAATCATACAATCACAATAGAAAGTGAATTTGTGACAAAATATCTTATAGGGATATTTTCAAAGGGAGCGTTTGCAGGAGCGTTATGGAGCATAGTAATGTGGGCAGGAGCGTTGCCGACAGGTTCAGCCCTCATAAAAAAGATAATGCCCATAAGAGGAGAATTATCTATATTTGCGGCAGCAGTAACTCTCTCTCATGCGGTTACATACGGCATAATGTACATCAAGAGATTTATGCTGAATATGGAGCATGACAGACCTCTTACATCTGATTTTATAATAACAAGCCTTGTGTGTATAGTATTAATGATTATAATGATACCGCTTACTGTGATATCATTCAAGGCAATAAGAAAAAAGATGAACGCAAAAACATGGAAAAAAATTCAGAGAGCCGCATATATATTCTATGCGCTGATATATATACACATCATGGTATTATATGTTCCGCAGGCTAAAAACGGCAATACTGAAAAATTTTTCAGCATAATAGTTTACAGCATAGTATTTATAGGCTATGCCGTATTTAAAATCGCAAAAGTATACATCAAAAAGAATAAACCGCAGAAAACAGGTTTTGTCTATGCAGTTTGTTCAGCAGCGGTACTTCTTCTCACAACAGGTGCAGGTATAACTGCATACGGAAAAGCTCCCGAAAGAAAAATCCCTGAAAAACAGCCTGAAACATCTGCGGTCACAACAACTGTTTCAACTGAAAGTCCAACTGAAAACAATACAACTGTACTGACCTCCGCAGAAACTACTGTGATTTCAAGCGAAAATGAAAACAATGAAACAACTGCCGTAACATCATCTGAAAATACTGTGACATCTGCCGCAGATACGGAAATTTCCGAGGAAAAATCCACCGTTCAGGAGAAAAAGGAAGAAGATACCGTGACAACTGCCGCTCCCGAACAGTCGGAAAAAAATGATACTCCCGAAAATAATGAACAAAACAAAGAAGAAAATAAAGACGAAAATCAGGAAGAAAACAAAGACGAAAATAAAAATGAATCTCAGGAAAACAAACCCGAAGAAAATCAGGAAAATAATGATACTCCCGTACAGGAAGAACCTCAGCCCGAACCACAGCCCGAACCCGAATATATTTACAATAACGGAACATTTGAAGGTACAGCCTTTGGATATGCAGGAGATATTCACGTCACAATAACAATTGAAAATGATGTTATAACAAGTATTTCAGCATCAGCCGATGCAGATGCAGACGACGGAGATTATTATTTTGATGCGGAAGCATATGTTTTACAGCAGATAAGAGATAGTAACAGCGCAGATAATATAGATGCCTGCTCAGGAGCAACATTCAGTTCCGAAGGACTTATAAACGCCGCAAAACAGGCACTTGCATCTGCAAAGAAATAAAATAAAGCCCGAAAGATATTTTCTTTCGGGCATTTTTTCAGATACCTGATAATTTTTCACGCATGACATGAGTTTCGAGGTCTGCGTATCTTGTAGGAATGGGAACATGGCTTTCTTTTTCGGTAAGCTGAACAGTCAGTTTTGTAGCCGTATCAAGGGATATATTATTGCCGACCGATACAAATACTGGTTTTACATTGTCATGAGTGCGGAGAGTTCTGCCGTATACTTTGCCGTCAATTACAATATCTGTGAAACTTCCTGCGGTATTTTCAGGGAATATGAAATCTGTTTTTTTATCCACACGGAAATAAGTTTTTGCGACTCCTATTGTGGGCTTATTGAGGTAAAACGATGCATGGGAGGCGATACCCATATTTCGTGGGTGGAGGTAGCCGTTTCCGTCAAACATATAGATATCAGGGATATTTTCGAGTAATTTGACAGTTTCAAGGACGAGGGGGAGTTCACGGAATGCGAGGAATGACGGGATATAAGGGACAGTTATTTCACCGCTGAAATATTTTTTTTCAATTATTTCATGGGTATTCATATCAATAACAACGATACAGCACACAGCAAATTCCTTGTCGTCCTTATTCCAGTAAGCGAGGTCAACGCCTGCGACAGTTTTTAAATCGGATATATTAAAATTATTTTCAAGGGATAATTTATTCCTGAAATTTTCCTGTATCTGAGCGAATTTAATTTTCATTTCATCAATATTCATATTATCACCAAAAATAATCCCCTGCTTTGAGGCAGGGGATAAAAATTACTTAAATACTGCGAGGAGGAATCCTGCAGCGATTGCAGAACCGATAACGCCTGCAACGTTAGGACCCATAGCGTGCATGAGGAGGAAGTTAGAAGGATTAGCTTTCTGACCTTCCATCTGAGATACACGGGCAGCCATAGGAACGGCTGAAACACCTGCCGAACCGATGAGGGGATTAATTTTTCCGCCTGAGAGCTTGCACATAATCTTTCCGACTAAAAGTCCGCCGACTGTTGAGAATGCGAAAGCTGTAAGACCGAGAACTATAATTTTAATAGTTTCGAGGGAGAGGAATCTGTCAGCGGCAGTAGTAGCACCGACTGAAATTCCGAGGAATACTGTTACGATGTTCATGAGAGCATTCTGAACAGTATCGGAAAGTCTTTCGGTAACACCGCATTCTCTCCAGAGGTTTCCGAGCATGAGACAGCCAACGAGTGGAGCAGTTGAGGGGAGGAGGAGTATAACAAATGATGCAACGATAATCGGGAAGATAATTTTTTCAGTTTTTGAAACAGTTCTTGTCTGTTCCATTTTGATTTTTCTTTCTTTTTCGGTAGTGAGGAGGCGCATGAGAGGCGGCTGAATCATAGGGATAAGAGCCATGTATGAATATGCCGCAATAGCGATAGGTCCGAGGAGTTCGGGAGCGAGTCTTGTTGTGAGGAATATAGCGGTAGGACCGTCAGCACCGCCTATGATACCGATAGATGCAGCCTGTTCGCCTGAGAATCCGAGGCATACAGCTCCGAAGAATGCAAGAAACACGCCCATCTGTGCAGCCGCACCGAGCAGGAGGCTTTTAGGATTTGAAATAAGAGGACCAAAGTCGGTCATAGCACCTACGCCCATGAATATGAGTGAGGGGTAAACACCTGCCTTAACGCCTATGTAGAGAATATCGAGCAGACCTCCATGAGCCATGACAGCACCATAGCTGTGATAATCCGCATGGTCGGGGTTAAGGAAGTTATCCCACAATTCGGGGTGATAGAGGGCATCTTCCGAGCCTGCACCGAAATATGAAAGGTTTACGAGCAGACAGCCGAAAGCGATTCCGACAAGGAGGAGAGGTTCAAATTTTTTAACGATTCCGAGATAGAGAAGAACGCAGGCAATACCAATCATTATGAGGTTCTTCCAGCCGCCGTCAACGAAAAAGCTTTGAAATCCCGAATCAGTCCAGAGAGTTTGAAGGGTTTCAAGAATATCCATATTGCCCTCCTTATGCTATAACTACAAGCGGTGCGCCTGTATCGACAACAGCACCCTTGCTTGTAATTACCTGAGCGACAGTTCCGTCTTTTGGAGCGACAATTTCGTTTTCCATTTTCATAGCTTCGAGGATAACGAGTATCTGACCGGCTTTTACGGTGTCACCCTGTTTAACGTCTACTCTTATGATATTGCCGGGCATGGGTGAATTTACGGTTTCGCCTGCTGCGATATTGACGGGTGCGGCAGGAGCAGGGGCAGGTGCAGCGGCAGGAGCGGGAG
>DGRR01000125.1 GCA_002389995.1 Ruminococcus sp. UBA4383
GTAAATGACTCCATAGTTGACGGCGAAGGTATAAGATTTACAATATTCGTTCAGGGCTGTCCTCACCACTGCGAAGGCTGTCAGAATCCGCAGACACACGATTTCAACGGCGGAATGATTGTCGATACAGATGAACTGCTCGAAAAAATAAAAAATAATCCTCTGCTTGACGGAGTTACTTTCAGCGGAGGAGAGCCTTTCTGCCATGCGGCGGCACTCGCTGATATGGGCAGGAAAATAAAGGCTATGGGACTTGATATTATTACATATACAGGCTATACTTTTGAGGAATTGTATGCAAACCGTGACAAAAACAACTGGGGAGAACTCCTCGATATTACAGATTATCTTGTTGACGGAAAATTTGAACTTTCCCTTAAAAGCTATAATATAAGATTCCGTGGCAGTACAAACCAGAGATATCTCAACTGCAAAGAGAGTATAAAAACAGGAAAAGCAATAAAATATTTATAAAAAAAGCCCGATTTATTTCGGGCTTTTTTATATTTATCAGTCAAGTACAGGAATATATGCAAGCGCATTAAGTTCCGCAATTTTTTCGGCAGCTTCTGTGAATGTGAGTTCTTTCGGAGTGATGAAAGATATTCCGTCATCGGAAGTATAGGATTCTGTCTTTACCTTGTCGCAGTCAAGAGGTACTCGGAAATACCATTTTGACTTAAATTCCTCTATCGGTGCAACGAAATCATTGTTTTCAACGCTATCCCAAGTCTGGGAAACTACTGTATTGTCATGCTGTACAGTATTGATAACATCACCGAGAACTGCACTTGCTGTCGGGAGTTTTCCTGCTCCACGACCATAGAACATAGTCTTGTCGATGCCGTCACCGTATACCATTACTGCATTGAATACGTCATCAACACTGGAAATTATATTTTCAAAAGGTACAAGCATAGGCATAACAGCAGGGAGTATCTTGCCGTTTTCAAGTCTTTCAACGGAAGCGATTACCTTTACGGCATATCCGAGAACATCAGCCGCTTCGATATCGCAGAGTTTCAGTTCGGAAATACCTTTTGTATAGACACTTTTCGGATAAACGTGTTTTCCGAATACAAGTGATGATATAATGCATATCTTGCGGCAGGCATCATGACCTTCAACATCGGCAGTCGGGTCTTTTTCGGCATAACCGAGTTCCTGAGCGAGTTTAAGGGCATCTGCAAAATCCATATTGTCGTTTTTCATTTTAGTCAGGATAAAGTTTGTAGTGCCGTTGAGTATACCTGTAACCTTGTTAATATCATTTGCGGCGAGGCATTTGTGGAGGGGTCTGATTATCGGAATAGCACCGCCCACGCTTGCTTCAAAGAAGAAGTTGCAGTTGTTTTCCTTTGCAATTCTGAGGAGAATATCGCCTTTTGCGGCAACGAGTTCCTTATTTGAAGTTGAAACGCTTTTACCCTTTTCAAGGCATGACTTTACAAAAGTGAATGCAGGTTCAACGCCTCCCATACATTCAGCAACGGAAACTACCTCATCATCATTCAAAATATCATCAAAATTCTTTGTAAACTTGTCCTTATACGGAGAATCGGGGAAATCACGCAAATCAAGAATATATTTTATATCCATTTCTTTTCCTGCACGTTTTTCGATACTTGCTTTATTTTTATAGAAAAGTTCGACAACTCCCGAACCTACTACACCATGACCCAATACTGCTAATTTAACTGACATAAATAAACCTCCTGTTTTAATTCATAATTAATAATGCATAATTGTATATTCCGCAAGTCAGAAAATAACTATACATTATTCTGCGGAAAGAATTTTTACTTCTAAAACTCCTTCCAGATTTGTGACTGAACGCAGCGTGTCCATTTCATCAGGTGAATCGCCTGTCAGTCTGAGTGAGATATTCACGGCAGCCGCACCGTCAACAGGTATACTCTGATTGACCGTCAATATATTTGCATTGAGGGTATGGAGAAATACCAGAACACTTGAAAGCACTCCGGGGCTGTCGCTGAGGAGAAGATAAATATTTATTATCTTTCTGCTGAAAAGCTCCTCATATGAAAAAACATAATTTTTATACTTATAGTATGCGCTTCTTGAAATACCGACTCTTTTGCAGGCGCAGGAGAAATTTTTCTCACCTTTCTGAGCCATAAGCTTTTTAACTTCGAGAACTTTTGTAAACACATCAGGAAGTATCTGAGAGTCAATAACTATCATCTGAGATTTTTTGTCATTCATAATAAAACACCCGTTAAAATAGTCCGTCACTGGCGAACAGTTGTACATCACTTAATAACTATAACATTTTTTTCGTGATTTGTCAATAGTTTGACGAATAAAAAAAGTAAATTATTTTTTAACAAAAAAATCCGCCCTTATCGGACGGATATATATTAAAGATTTTTAACAAGGCTTTTGAATACGTCTCCACGTTCTTCAAAGTTTTTGAAAATCCCGTAACTTGCCGCTGCGGGAGACAAAACACAGCTTTTACCTTTCGGGGTTATATCATTCGCAAGCTTGACAGCATCATCAAGGTGAGGAACATAAAATATCCTTTCAGATTTCGGAAACATATCAAAAACACGCTTTCCTGATGTTTCCATGCATATTACATTTATATCGGTATCTTTCAGGAAATCAACAAGTGAAGAATAGTCAATACCCCTGTCCATACCGCCTATCAGTATAGTACCTGCATTCGGTATACTTTTAACAGCTTCAATCGCAGTAGCACAGGCAGTCGAAATAGAATCATCATACCAGCGGATATCGTTTACTGTACCGACATATTCAAGGCGGTGTGCAAGCGGATTGAAGGTACATAAAGCCTTTGTAAACTCATCTTCATCAATATAGAACATTGTTGCCCAGTATGCGGCTGCAATATTATAGTGATTATGGATACCGAGAAGTTTTATTTTATCGGTCGGGATAATATATTCTTCTCCGTCATGGCTGATAATTCCGTCATGCACATAAATTTCCGCATCAGGATTCTGATTGGAGATAGTATACAGATACCACTGATAATTTTCATTTGGTACTATATCGGAATTTATAAGGAGCGTATCATATTCTTTCTGATGAAGATAAATATTTTTCTTGGCATTGTAATATTTCTCCATAGTACCGTAATGGTCGAGGTGTTCCTCATACAGATTCAGGAAAATTGCCTTTTCGGGGGAAACGGTCATGTATTCAAGCTGATGACATGAAAGTTCGCATACGACAATACTTTCGTCAGTGAGATTTTCGGCTATATCGAAAACGGGAATACCTATATTTCCTGCGATATAGGCATCTTTCCCCGATTCTTTCAGGATATGGTAAATAAGGGAGGTAACTGTGCTTTTTCCCTTAGTGCCTGTAATTCCGATAATCTGTTCACGGAAAACCTCAAAGAAAACCTGTGTTTCCGAGGAGACAAGGCATTTCAAGTCATCAGGGGATTTTTCAAGGACAATTCCGGGGCTTTTGAAAACTATATCATAATTGTCAAGGCAGTCCTGATAATTTTCGCCTGTAATGATTTCAATATTGTCGGGGATACTATTTTTCTCACGGTCAACAGGGTTAAGGTCTGAAACAGCGATTTCAGAGGGAGTGCAATACTGAGTTAAAATCCTGTATGTAGACTTTCCCTCACGTCCGAAACCGAGAATACATATTTTTTTATTTTCGGTATAATTTTTAATATATTCCGTAAAATTACTGAAATTGCTCAAAGGAGTCGCTCCATTTCTTTTGTTAAGATATTTTCAAATTCTTCGGGGAGAAGATTCTGTTTATTGAAAGATTTACAGCAGGCATTATTTTTCCCGTCAATAAGTTCGGGCTGATAAAGACCTTTATTTTTATATTCCTCAAAAAGCAGAGGCAAAGGCTGATTATCATTTTCAAGCTGTCTTATTGCGAGGGAAACAGCGAGGTTGACTTCATCGACACTTCCCACACATTCAAAGGGTTTATGCTCAGATTTTCCGATAAGTTCGGTAAAATAGCCGAGCATATTTTCATCATTGAGCATATCCCTGCCGAAAATATTTTTCAGTTCATCAAGCGGTACAAAAGGCGAAAGAATCAGGTTCACAAAGAGACATTTCGGACATTCACCGCACCATATATCGGGAGAAACCTTGCTTCCGAGGTTACAGCTTCTGAAAACAGGGAGATATTTTTTATGGGATACAAACATCTTTGCAATCTGAAATTCCGCAAGAGGACGCAGAAAACTGAAATAATAAATTCCCGTCTGCAAATATTTTTCCTCATAGTCATGGAAATCTCTTTCAAATTCAAAGCTTTTTGAATACTGATGATTTACATTCTGTCCGACAACAGTGCTTTCATTTGCGCTGTCCTCATTTGAGAGGACTATATATTTCAGTCTGTTTATATAGGCTGTAATTTCTGCGGAAAATGCAACTATTGCGGAAAAGGGAGTATGACCGTTGAGATATCCTTTTTTATTGAGTTCAACGAGTGAACGGTCAAAATTTCTCTTTGCGGTTATAAGGGCATTTTCCGAAAGCCCCGCAGTTGTGACGGTTTCGGATATGGAATTTCTTTTATTTATCGCATAGCATTTGCAGTCCATGCCTGCATTGTTAAGAGTTTCGAGAGTAAGTGCGGAATCCTTTCCGCCTCCAACGGGTACAAGACAGCCGTTTAAGCTGTTTCTTTTGGGAGTTTCGGTGCATATGAATTTTCCTGTCGGAATTATATGCATGAATGAATTTTCATCTGTACTTATATTGTTGACATAGAAAAATTCGCCTAAACCGAGGAAATATAATTTTTTCCACCAGTTTATCTGATTTTCGTCAAGTTCACCGCATTCAACGTGAAATTCAGGAGAACAGCAGGCTTTCCAGTAGCTTACAGCCTCAGCCATACCGAGTGAAAAGGCAAGTTTTTCAAAAGTCAAATCATTTCTGACGGAAAAATCCTTATCTTTCGGGAAATTCCATGACGGTGAAAATTCCGCAAGATTCGGGAAAACAAATCTGTATGATATATTTATAAAATCCTCTGTTTCGTCTATATCGAATGATTTGTAGACAAAAGCAGGGTTATCATTTCTGAACTGTTCAAATGATGTCATCTGAATCCTCCAATCGTTTTGACTTTGCGTCCGAGAGTTTTCTGTAATGGGATTTAAGGAGCGCAAAGGTTTCATCAGAAATATCGTGTTCTATTTTGCAGGCATCTTCCGTTGCCTGATCCTTGCTTACGCCGAGGAGCATGAAAAAAGCCGAAAGCACGGTATGTCTTTCATAAATTCTTTCAGCGACATCTCTGCCTGCATCGGAAAGGGTTATATGATTGTCTGAATCTACTTTTACAAGCCCTTCATCTTTCATCTTTTTAAGGATTATAGATACTGTCGGGCGTGAATAGCCGAGGTAGGAGCATATATCTATTGCGTGGACATCGGGTTGTGCTTTGGAAAGTATAAGGATTGTTTCGAGATAATTTTCAACTGCTTCAGTAATAGCCATAATTATTCTCCTTTACGGGTTAATATAAGTGTATTATAACATATTTTGAAAATAATTTCAATAGATTTTATTAAAAAAGAAGAATATTTATTTTTCTGATATTTCCCTGCTGATTCTGTCTGCAAAGACTTTATAGACATCGGGGAAAGCTTTTTTTGTGCGGACTGGTTTTAGTTCGCTGTCGGTAAAACAATGCGAGGAACTGCCTTCTGCACATATTTTTCCTGAAACGGTATTTATAATTTTATAGCTTACTTCAAGTCTTGTTCCTGTAAATTTTGTTATCACGGGATAAACCGCAAAAGGTTCATCAAAGTGCAGAGGATATAAAAATTTGCACTCAACGGAAAGCACGGGCATCATAAGCCCCTTTGCCTCAATTT
>DGRR01000168.1 GCA_002389995.1 Ruminococcus sp. UBA4383
GATGAAGCACCTGCCGAATATCTCGCAGGCGATGCCAACCTTGACGGCAAAACAAGCATTTCCGATGCCGTAAGAATATTGCAGTATGTCTCAAACAAGGAAAAATATAACCTCAGCGGACAGGCTCTCGAAAATGCAGATGTATACAATAAAGGGGACGGCATTACAGGCATGGACGCTGCCGCTGTTCAGCGTCTTGATGCAGGCGTTATAGATTCACTCCCCGAAAGCGTAATGGAGAAATAATTATGACGCAGGAAAAAATCAACCGTATTAACGAACTCGCAAGAAAATCCAAGTCCGAGGGTCTTACCCCGCAGGAAAAAGAAGAACAGACTGCCCTGAGAAATGAATACAGGCGTTCCGTTACGGGAAATCTTGCCGCACAGCTTGAACATACCTACATCATTACCCCTGACGGCAAAATGCACAAGGCAGGTCAGAAAAATTAACAAAAAACTCTCCGCATATACGGAGAGTTTTTTTCAGTTCAGGAGATATACCCCGACAGCAAGATATGCCGCAAATATACTCCATAAAAGATAGGGAATATTCACCCATGAGGCAATTTTATTTACTTTCCTGAAAATTATCACCATAGCCGCAACAGCTATGACAAGCAGTACCGCAACCGCCGCCGCAAGCATAAGGGCTTTGAAACGGAAAAATATTATGCTCCATGAAAAATTTATCAATAGCTGGGCAGCATATATAACAAGAGCATTTCTTCTGTAAGGGCTTTCCGAAAAATATACAAGATATGCCGAAAAGCCCATTACTGCGTAAAGTATCGCCCATACCACAGGGAATACCGCTGAGGGCGGAGCAAATGCAGGCTGTACAAGCTGTGAATAATATTCGCTGTATCCTCCCGAAATCAATGCCGACAATGCCCCGACAAGTTCCGCTGTGACAATTGATATAATTAATTCCGTCCACCTTATTTTCTTCATAAACCCACCTCTTTCAGTACATTATATGAAGAAAATAATTTTTTATGCCTATTTCTTTTTAGCTCCCGAATATATGTAGAAAAATCCCCAGAAAAGACCCATTATTCCGCCTGCGATATGACCGAACTGAGAAACATTGTCGCTTGCAAAAAGACCGTTTACTATTTCGTTGCCGAGATAGAAAATAACCACAAGTATAAGAGTGAGAGGAATTTTTCCCTTTTCAAAATTTGTGAATGCACTCAATATTATCATAAGGAAAACGATTCCGCTTGCGCCGAGTATTCCCGTATGGAAAAGCAGACAGTTGAGTATACCGCTTATTATTGATGTGGAAAAAATCATGAGAAGAAGATTTTTACTGCCGTATTTTTCTTCTGCGACAGGTCCTACAAGGAGCAGGAGCGTCATATTTCCCGTAAGATGTTCAAGTCCGCTGTGTGCGAATATATATGTAACAAGCTGAAAACTTAAAGCCTTTCTAAGGGCAAGGAAATTGCTGACCGCAGTATTTGTGATTACATCAAGCAGATAAATAACAGCGCATATTATAACAAATGAAAGTATAACAGGCGAGTTATAGCTGATTTTATTTTTTATTGAAGCCATTTTATTCACCTCAGTTCAATATTTATTGTTTTTTCAAGCTGGATTGAATACAGACAGAGTTCCTTTACTTTTTTCCCCGTAGTTATTTCGACAGCACTTCTGTAAAGTCTTAGCTGCGGAGTATAGCGTTCTCTGAGAGTATCCTCATCTGCTCCCCTGTCTGATTTATAGTCTACGATAACGATTCCGTCATCTTCCTCAAACATAAGGTCAATGATACCTTTTATCATACCGTCCGACTTGCGGAGTTTATCCATGAGTTCGTTGTTTATATCGAGCTGTGCAACAGCGACCATGAATTTTCTTTCACGCTGATATGATTTTGCACAGACAAGTCTTTTATAGAGACTGCCTGCAAAAAATGCACTGATTTTCTTTTTATCAATAGAATCCGCCTGAATCTGCGAAATATAGCCAAGTGACTGTATACGGGCTATTTCGTCCGCAGGAGAAGCCTTGGCGTTTTCAAAATCGCAGTATTGAAGAAAAGTATGTATTGCAGTACCTTTTTCAGCACCTGTAAGCTTTGATTTTCCGAGAAGAAAAGAAGGTCTGCGGAGTGTGAAATCAAATTTTTCATTTTCGGAAAATTTATGTGATATCTGTGTTACGCTGAGTTTTGCAGGCATTTTTGAGAGTGTATCATCATATTCCGTCTTTATTATGCTTAAAAGTTCATCATATACTTCATTATCGGGAGCGGCAATTTTTTCTTCTTGTGACTTTTCATTTTCGGCAGCGGATACAATATCATAAAATTCATACTCAAAAATATCATCTTTGCAGTAATTTACAGAATTTTCCTCATAATAATCCATATCGAGTTCACCTGCGATATTTTTAAATGATGAATGTAACATAAGGGCTGACCACAGCCAGTCTGAACAGCTTGTTGCAGAATTTATAATTTCGTCTGTATTTCCGTTATTTTCCATAAATAAATCAATAAGTTTCTGCAAACGGTCGAGGGCTTTTTCACCGCATTTAAGGTTTATGAAAAGTTTCTGCCGAGTTCTTGTGAGTGCAACGTACAAAAGGCGCATTTCCTCGCTTAAAGTTTCATGTCTTTTTTCTTCATTGAGCATGACTTTCTGGAAAGTTTTATATCTTCTCATAAGCTTGTTGTCACATAATATATATCCTGTTCTTCCGTCAGACGAGCAGGCTGCAATATCATTGTCAAATCTGAAATAGTCGGAATTTTCCACAAGAAATACAAACGGATATTCAAGTCCC
>DGRR01000205.1 GCA_002389995.1 Ruminococcus sp. UBA4383
CAAGAGCGCAAATTTTCCTCTTGAATCTAACTTATTGTGTATCCGGGGTTCTGGTAGGGACGTTTGTCAAAGCCGTATTTCAAATCCGAATAGACTTCTGCTATTTTGTCCCATGTCACAGCCCCGACTATTCCCGTGGGATTTATATTGAACTGTCTCTGAAACGCCGTGACGGACTGCCTTGTAAGAGGTCCGAAATATCCTGTATTGTTTACCGCAGGGATATTGTCATAGGTATTGTGTATCAGTGATAAATATTCCTGAATTATCCTTACTGATTCGCCTGAATCGCCTTCACGCAGTACAGTTCCCGGGTAGAGTGCAACTGCTGTATATTCAGGCTTTACAGTTTCGGCAATACCCTTGTATGCTCTGTAAAGGTCATTTCTTGTGGCACGGTCAACCTCACCTGTCTGAGGAAGTCCGAAAACTCTCTGGAATGATTTGACGGATTTTTCTGTCATCTCTCCGAAATACCCCGTTATTTCGACAGGCTCGACAGCCTCATAATATGCGCCTATCACCGCAAGATAATACTGTAACATACTGACTTCAATGCTCTGCATACCGATTTTCAAATCCTCGGTAAATGCAGGCGAAACCTCCTCCAGTCTTATTCCCTCGGAATCGAGTTCGGCAATTCTCTTTACGCTTGTATAGATATAGGTTATTCTGTACCATGTAGGCTGGTCAATAATACCTGTAACTCTCAGACCGAAAACCTCCTGAAAAGTTCTGACAGCCTCCTGAGTTGCGGCATCGAATATTCCGTCTGCGGCTGGGATTTTGGGGATAGCGGGATAATTTCCCGATATTCGGTTGAGATATATCTGCATTGAGCGCACATCATTTCCTGCCGAACCAAATTCAAGGTCTATTCCGGGGAATGACGGCATAGTGCTTTTTACGGGTGCATTTTTCACGATATTTATATCATCTCCATAGTAATACTGTAATATTTCATAGGGAGTGAATCCCTGATTTGCTAGGGCAACTGTTCCCCACTGGGAAAGCCCTTTGCAGGTTACTGTCGTACCGTTGCAGAAAGCTGTAAAAAGCGGTTCAACACTTCCCTGACGCTGGACATAATCGTTGAATAATTCATCAACAAGATAACTGATATTCTGAAAATATTCCCTGCCGTTTATGAATTTCTGGTCGTACTGGGTTGTAGAAGTTATGTCAAAATCATAGCCCCTTGACCTGTACCATTCTGTATATATTCTGTTGAGTGCAAAGCTGACTATTGCATATATATTTGCCCTGAGTGCATTTTCGTTCCATGTTGGGAAAATTTCGCTTGATGCGACATTTTTAATATATGATGCAAAATCAAGCGTTACATTCGGTGCATCTGAATCGGGTGTACCGAGATGTACTGTTATAACTTCGGGTATATATGGTGTTCCTGTAAGCATTTTTCACACTCCGTTCTCATCGGCATTATTAGGAAATTCAGGTTCTTGGTTGAAATATGTAAGAGTCTCGTCATTTCCGTTCATCATTGACGGTACAGGAATCATATTGAAATTCTGTACAGATGTTATGCTTTCAAAGACAGGCACATCAACGCTTCTTGCATTGAAATACCCCTCAGCCGTAACTGATATGTCATAGAGGTTATACGGTCTTGTATTCGGATAGGGTGACTGGGAAAGCGATATATCAGGCACAGGAACTTCAAAAGTCGGAGTTGTACCGTTTTGGTTTGTCTGACCGCTTGCGATAATCATTCTGTTTCCGTCAACAACAGCCGTAACGAGTACAGTTGCGCCTGAAACTGCGGAGGACTCATCGCCTGCACGGACATTTACAATTATATACCCCTTTTTGTTGCCGAGACTTTCTTCGGATATATATTCGGGGGGATTAAGGTTTTCGTGTTCAACTGTTCCGAAATCGGTATTCAGCGAGGATAAATCGGGTTCGGGATAGCGTGAATTGAAATCTTCTTCAATATCGGTACTGTTTTCGGAATCTTCTTCTGTATGGGGAGAAAAAGCAGTATCTTCGGGGAGTTCGTCATTATCGGGCAGGGGAGATAATTCATTTTCTTCATCTGGTATATTTTCGGAAGGCGGAGTATATTCTTCCTCGTTTATATCGGGATTTCCGCACTGAGGGGGAATTTCCTTTTCGGGCGGGTCAGGTTCATAAATTTCGTTGATTTTTTCCTCTTTTCTTTTTCCGTAGAGTTTCATCATTTCAGCCCTGTATTTTTCAGCCTGAGAATTAATATCTTTCTTATCCATATTCAATCGCCTCCTGAAATAAAATATGCGGTGAGAATTATTATTATTACCTTTTCAATCAGATTATTTAATTATTGCTTGCATTTTTTTTATATATGTGGTATAATATTCCTTGTGACAGAGAATGATATAATGTGGAGGGATTGATTATGGATATTTCAAGAGAAGAATTTTATATATGTTCCGAACCCGCTCCGCTCAGGCTTCATACTGCCATTATTGCTCCGAAAGACTGTCAGCCGTCTGCCTGCCTGCAAATAGTTCACGGTATGAGCGAGCATAAGGAGAGATATTACCCTTTTATGGAATATCTTGCGGAAAAAGGTTTCGCCTGCATTATAAACGATGTAAGAGGTCACGGAAAGAGTGTTATTTCCCCTGATGACCTCGGTGATATGTACGATTTGCCCGATGAAAGAGCTGTCAGTGATATTTACAGGATAAATTCATATATCCGTGAAAAATATCCCGATATACCGCATTTTCTGCTTGCTCACAGCATGGGTTCTCTTTCAGCGAGATGTTTTTTGCAGAACGGGAATGAACTTGTTGACGGCGTAATTCTTTCAGGCTGTCCCTGTTACAGCAAATTTTCATCATTTGTAAGAATGGTTGAAAGCGGTCTGGAAAGCACTCTCGGACATGATTTCAGAAGCAAGGGAATTTGCAGTCTTTCAGACAGTTTTCTGAATGTGAAATTCAGGGAATCACCACATTCATGGATATGCAGTGACCCTATGGTCGTAATGCGTTTCAAGAATGACCCGCTTTGTAATTTTGACTACGCTTTAAGCGGTTACGAAGCCCTTCTGAAACTCATGAAAAGAACTTATTCGGAGGAAGAATGGAAAAAGGGACATATAAAAAATAAGGAACTGCCGATACATTTTATTTCAGGCAAGGACGACCCGTGTATGTTTTCTGAAAATAAATTCTTTGAGGCTGTACGTTTCCTCGAACATCAGGGTTTCCCGAATGTATCACATAAATTATACAAGGATATGCGCCATGAAGTGCTTAATGAAAGAAATAAGGCTGTCGTGTGGCACGATACCGCCGAAAAATTAATATCTTGGAAAAATAACGGAAAGGATAAAAATTATGGAAATTAATAAGATTCTCGCAGATGAATTTGGTCTGAAAAAAGAACAGGTTGACAATACTGTACAGCTTATTGATGAGGATATGACTATTCCCTTCATAGCCCGTTACCGTAAGGAAGTAACAGGTTCTCTCGATGACCAGACTCTCCGTGAACTCAGCGACAGACTGACATATCTCAGAAACCTCGAAAAACGTAAGGAAGAAGTTACAAACGCAATTACCGAACAGGAGAAAATGACTCCCGAAATCGAAAACGCTATCGCTGCCGCTGTTACTCTCGTTGAAGT
>DGRR01000034.1 GCA_002389995.1 Ruminococcus sp. UBA4383
CATTCATATATACCACCTCAAAGCATATTATAACATAAATTCACAATATTGTCAATGACAAAAACACAATTTCGTATTATATGACAAAAAAGATTATATATTTTTGTTATATCCTACAATATAAAAAATCCCCTGCCGAACAGGAGATTTTCAGAATTATTTATGAATTAAAAGAAACATTCTTCCGCTGTAAGGCGGGATATTCATGTCTATATGGTCATCATACTGTTTAAATTCCGTTTCTCCGTCAGGAGTTGAACCGCTGTAAAGCTGATTATCCGAATCGAGGAGGAGAACGGCTTTATATTCCGAGCCGACTGTAACGGAATAGTCTTTCTGATACCAGTCCGAGAAATTCAGCACAGCGAGAATATCGCCGTCCGCACTTTTTCTTCTTATGGCATAAACGCACCTGTCAGCGGAATTGCAGTCCTCCCACATGAAATTAGTCGGGTCATAGTCATAGTGGAGGGCGGTATATTTGAGATATATTTTGTTAAGCTGTTTAATATATTCCCTGAAAGAGTCATGGAGGGGATATTTAAGCATATCCCAGTCCTGCTGTCTTTTCTCGTCCCATTCACGGAGCTGACCGAACTCATTGCCCATGAAATTCAATTTTTTGCCTGAATGGGCAATCATATACATATACATCGCCCTTGCCTGCGGAAATTTATCCTCATAGAAGCCGTTCATTTTCTGTACGATAGTAGCTTTTCCGTGGACTACTTCATCATGGGACAATGGGAGTATATATTTTTCGTTAAAGAAATATAACATTGAAAAGGTAAGTTTATGATAATCTCTTGTCCTGTAAATGGGCGCACTCTGAAAGTATTCAAGGGTATCATGCATCCAGCCCAAATCCCATTTATAGTCGAATCCAAGACCACCGTCAAATACAGGGGCGGCAACTTTCGGATATGATGAAGAATCTTCTGCGGCAAGTATTGCGGAGGGGTGACGGGCTTTAAGACCGCTGTTCATATCTTTAAGGAACTGTATGGCATATTTGTTTTCACCAAGGTATTCTTTACCGTTCCAGTAAATCATATTTCTTACAGCGTCCATTCTTATGCCGTCAAAATGATAGACTGAGAGCCAGTAATTGGCAGCAGACTGCAAAAATGAACGCACTTCACCCTTTGAGTGCATGAAATTTTTGCTTCCCCATTCGTTATATCCTGCATCATCATCGGGGAAATCATATAATTTAGTGCCGTCATATTCTGAAAGGGAATAATGGTCAACTGCAAAATGTACAGGTACAAAGTCCATTATAACGCCTATATTTTTCTTATGGCATTTGTCAACCAGTTCCATAAGCTGAACAGGAGTTCCATATCTTGATGTAGGTGCGAAAAATCCTGTACTCTGATATCCCCATGATTCATCGCAGGGGTGTTCGCTCAGGGGCATTATTTCAACGAAATTATAGCCGTATTCGCAGAGATAATCGACAAGCATATCAGAAATTTCGGAATAGTCATACCAGCCGTTTTCATCTTCATCGGATTTTCTTTTCCATGAACCGAGATGAATTTCATAAATATTCATAGGCTTGTCACGGCAGTCAGTTCTGTTGTCAAGCCATTTTTTATCGGTGAATTTATACTTTAAATTTCTTATCACAGAACAAGTGCCGGGGCGAACTTCCATGCCGAATCCGTAGGGGTCGCAGTGGTCAATAAATTTTCCTTCGCTGTCGTATATACGGTATTTGTATCGCATACCCTCCTTTGCATCGGGGCATAATATCTCGAAAAATCTTCCGTCTTCTACTCTGTTCATGGGAATATCCTCCCATTCGCTGAAATCTCCGATAAGGGATACACCAGAGGCATTAGGGGCATATGTTCTGAAAACAGTACCTTTATCCGTCAGATGCGCTCCGAAATATTCATATGCTTCAAATTCGTCACCATTATAAAATGTATTTATATTCATCAAAGCGTGTCCTTTCATTGAAATTATTGTTTGACAATGTCCGTCCAAAATAGTATAATACTATTATAACTGAAATTCATTTTATTTGCAATATGCATTTTTATACAGCAATAACTTAACGAATCAAATAAAAAATGAATATTATTATCAAATGTAAAGGGAGTTTTCAATGCTTGCAGGATTAACTAATATAAATAAATTTTATAACGGAAACCAGATTCTTAAAAATGTCTGTCTTAATATTGACGAAAACGACAAAATAGGTCTTGTCGGAAAAAACGGCTGCGGTAAATCCACACTTCTCAAAATTCTCACAGGAAATGAAGAACCCGACAGGTTTACCGAAAAAGACGGTATTGTTTCGGTTGCATCAAAGACTACTATGGGCTACCTTAAACAAATGGGCGGTCTTGACAGCGACAAAACCATTATTGAAGAAATGCAGAGCGTCTTTGAACCTGTCCATAAGGCGATAGAAAGACTGCGTGAAATCGAAATCGAAATACAGTCGGGCGATAATTCCTCCGCTGACGAATATCAGCAGTTATCATCATGGATTGAAGCAAATGACGGATATAACACGGACGTTAAAATAAAAATGATACTCAACGGAATGGGATTTTCTGAAAGTGAACTCAACCGCATTGTTTCAGGATTCAGCGGGGGCGAAAAGACAAGGCTTTCCATAGCAAAACTTCTCCTTGAAGAGCCTAATCTCCTGATTCTCGACGAGCCTACCAATCATCTTGACTTCAAAACTATCATGTGGCTTGAAGATTATCTTAAAACTTACAGGGGTGCAGTCCTTATAGTATCACATGACAGATATTTCCTTGACAGACTATGCACAAGCATCTGCGAAATTGAAAGGGGAGTCCTTAAAAGATACAGGGGTAATTATTCCGCCTTTGTCCGTCAGCGTGAAGAAAATGATACCCGTCAGGAAAAAGAATATGAACTCCAGCAGAAACAAATCGCTAAAATGGAGGACTACGTTGCAAGAAATCTCGTCCGTGCATCTACTACCAAAATGGCTCAGAGCAGAAGAAAACAGCTCGAAAATATGGAACTCATAGAACGTCCCGTCCATGACAATAAATATGCAAAGATAAATTTCACCTACGCAGTCGAACCGCCCCTTGACGTCCTTAAAGTCAAAAATATTGATATCTCAGTAGGTACAGGCACACAGAAAAAAACTCTTGTCCCCGAAATAAGCTTTGAAGTCAGACGAGGCGACAAAATAGGCATAATAGGCGATAACGGTATAGGTAAATCTACCCTCCTGAAAATAATTCAGGAACAGCTCCCGCATAAGGGCGTTGTCCGCTGGAACAGCAATATCAAAATATCATATTTTGAACAGGAAAGCACTAATTTAAACAAGGAATTAACTGTAATGGAGGAACTTCACAGCCGTTATCCCTCCATGTCAGACCTTGAAGTCAGAAACCTTCTCGCACAGGTAAGAATCACAGGCGAGAACGTTTTCAAGGAAACAGGCGTAATAAGCGGCGGCGAACGTGCAAAACTATGCTTTGCAATCATGATGCAGGAGCATGGAAATGTGCTTATCCTCGATGAGCCTACCAATCATCTTGACCTCTCATCAAAAGAAGCTATTGAAACAGCTATGGAGGAATATACAGGCACGATAATTTTCGTATCACATGACAGATATCTGCTGAGTAAAATCGCAGACAGGTTAATTGAACTTACAAATAATTCCTACCGTATCCATGAATATGGATTTGAAAAATATCTTGATGTACTCCGTGAGGAGCAGGCTGCCGAGAAAAAATCTGCTGATGCTGAAAAATTTGCAAAGGCTGCCGAGGCTGCAAAGGAAAAACAAATTAAATCCTACCGCAGTAAACAGCAGAGAAGTGCCGATGCCGCAAGAAAAAATGAAATGCGCCGCCTTGAAAATGAAATTGATGAGTTTCAGAAACAGATTGACGTTCTCACAGAAGAAATCTCTCACGAGGAAGTATATACAGACTATGAACTCATGAACTCAAAATGTGCCGAGATAGACCGCCTTAAACAATTGATTGATGATGACTTTGAAAAACTTATTGAACTTGATGAGCAATAATATACAATTATATTTTGTTGATATTGTGTGAAATTACTAAAAATTTGTTTTTTCTCGCTTTCAGACAAAAAAACTATTGAAAAATTTTTCTGAATATGCTATAATATAGTCCAATACACGGAGTAACCGTGATTACTGTACAGGAGGATAAAAAATGAAACACATCAGAACTATCAATAAGGCTAACCTCAAAGAGTCCGCTAAGAAGGGCGGCTGCGGTAAATGTCAGGCTTCATGTCAGTCAGCCTGCAAAACATCTTGCACTGTTGCTAACCAGAAGTGCGAAAAATAAGCAAAAAGCTTGTTTGAAGAATGAGCCTGTATGTCAGCATACGGCTCTTTTTTTCTTAATTTTTATGGGGTAAGGGATTAATTATGGTTTTCAATTGCAAAATGTGCGGGGCTAATCTCGAAATTATCAAAAATATGAGAATCTGTAAATGCGCTTACTGCGGGAGCTATCAGACTATCCCCGATATAAGTACCGAAAACAGACTGAATTTATTCAAAAAAGCTCACCGCCTGCGTTTCGACTGCGAATTTGACAAGGCTGCGGACGCTTACAGGGAAATAACAGATATATTCCCCGAGGAATCAGAGGCTTACTGGGGTCTTTGCCTTTGCAGATACGGTATAGAATATGTTGATGACCCGAAAACAGGTAAAAAAATTCCTACCTGTCACCGAACTGATTTCGAGAGAATTTATAATATCCCCGAATATTCAAAGGCTCTCAAATATGCTGACGAAATCATGTATACTATCTATACCCGTGAGGCTGAAAAAATAGACGATATCCAGCAGCATATAATTTCGGTTTCCGCACAGGAAAAACCCTTCGATATTTTCATATGCTATAAGGAAACAGACGAAAACGGCAAAAGAACCGAGGATTCCTTTATCGCTCATGACCTATACAGCGCACTCACCAGAGAGGGCTATAAAGTTTTCTATGCCGCAGTCACACTCAAAGATAAACTGGGTACGGAATTTGAACCCTATATATTTTCCGCAATAAATTCCTCGCAGGCTATGATTTGTGTCGGAACTTCAAACGATAATTTCAATGCCGTATGGGTAAGAAATGAATGGAGCAGATTTCTTGACCTCATGAAAGAGGACAAGAGCAGATTTATTATTCCGTGCTATAAAAATATGTCCGTCAGTCAGTTGCCGCAGGAATTGCAGGGCTTTCAGGCTCAGGATATGGAAAAATATGACGCTCAGACAAATATAGTAAAAAGTATCAGCGAAATATTTTCAGTCGCATCAGATACTAAGGAACAGCTTAAATCCCTTTTCGCTCAGTACGAAATGCAGATGAAAAGCCAGCTCAATAAAATTCACAGGTATGAACAGGAAAAACACGCACAGCTTGTAAATGAGAAATTAAACGCAGAAAATCTCTATAAACAGGAATATCAGTCCTATTCAACACCTCTTGTGCTTTCCATGTTCGGAGCAACTGTAATTTCTTCAGTGTTGACAGGGATTTTGACAGAGTTTGCTGATGACAACAGCTTGATATTAATTTCGGTTTCGTGGTTTATAGCTCTTGGATTAATACTTGCATTTCTCATACCGCCGAAATATAAGGCAAATAAAGAGGCTAAAAAACGGCTGTTCAAAAGACTCGCCTATGACGAAAATGCTGTCGATTATGAATCGGGAATGAAAAATCTGGTTCGGCGTGAAGAAGCTGTAAGAAAATATCAGAAAGAAAAAATTTCCGCAGAATCTGTTCTCGGAATATTATTCATGCATTTTGTGATATTTGCCCCCTTTGCGGGACTCCTTACAACAAATATATTTAATACAGACCAGTTTATAAGCATATCATTCTGGGAAATTATCCCGTTGTTTGCGATAATCCCGTTTATTTTCAGGCATAACAAAAAGGCAAAACAAAGGTATTCAGACCGACTTGAAGGAAAGGATAATGATTATGATACATAAATATAAACTCAGAGGATTCAATATAGTTCTCGATGTAAACAGCGGAGGAGTTCACGTTGTTGATGAACTTACATACGACCTGCTTGACAACGTTGCACCGCCTTTTGAGGAAAAATGTCCCGATGACGTTGTTAAAAAACTTTCAAGGTCATATCAGCCCGAAGATATTGAATCATGTTATCAGGAAATAGTTGAATTATATAACGATAAGATACTTTTTTCAGAAGATGAGTATGAAAAATTTGCAAAGTATTCCGTTTCATCTCCCGTAAAGGCTATGTGCCTGAATATTGCACATGACTGTCAGCTCAGATGCAAATACTGTTTTGCATCAACAGGAGATTTCGGCAAGGGCAGAAAACTCATGTCCTTTGAAACAGGTAAGCACGCCATTGATTTCCTTCTCGAAAATTCAGGCGACAGACCTACCCTTGAACTTGATTTCTTCGGCGGTGAACCGCTTATGAATTTCGATGTTGTAAAACAAATCGTTGAATACGCAAGAAGCCGTGAAAAGGAATACAATAAAACTTTCCGTTTCACTATCACTACAAACGGACTTCTCCTTGATGATGACAAAATTGATTTCATAAATAAAGAAATGTCAAATGTAGTGCTTTCAACAGACGGCAGAAAAGCTGTAAATGACTATTTCCGAGTATTCCCCAATGGTCAGGGCTGTTATGACATTATCATGCCAAAATATAAGAAGCTTGTTGAGGGCAGAGGCGACAAGGAATACTATGTAAGAGGTACTTTCACCAATAAAAACCTTGACTTCTCAGATGATGTATTTGCACTGTATGAGGCAGGATTTGACCAGATTTCCATTGAACCCGTTGTCGGTGACAATGATGAATATGCACTTACAGAGGGCGACCTCCCCGCAGTTTTCAAAGAATATGAAAGACTTGCCGAAAGAATTATCGAAAATGAGAAAAAAGGCGGAAAATTCAATTTCTTCCATTTCATGATAGACCTCGACCAAGGACCTTGCGCTATAAAGAGACTCAGAGGCTGCGGCTGCGGAAATGATTATGTTGCAATAACTCCCGACGGAGATATTTACCCATGTCATCAGTTTGTCGGAAAAGATGAATATAAAATGGGCAATATTGATGAAGGTACTTTCAATCAGGAAATGAAAGAGGATTTCGCAAGGGCGCATATATATTCAAAAGAGGACTGCCGTGAATGCTGGGCTAAATTCTATTGCAGCGGCGGCTGTAATGCAAATAATTATCAGTACATGGGCGATATCAGAAAAGCTTACAAGATTTCATGTCAGCTTGAAAAGAAACGCCTTGAATGTGCAATAATGCTCAAAGCTCTCCGCACTTTCGGAGAACAGGAATAAAAAAATCTCCCCGCAGAGGGGAGATTTTTTATTGTTCATTTTCATCATAGAAAACATTATATGTTACTGCTCTGTGGCTGTAAGTACTCAGTACAAGCCCGATTATTGCATACATACTTACCATAGCCGTACCGCCTGCACTCAGAAACGGCAGAGGCACACCTATAACGGGGGCAACTTTCAAAACCATGCCTATATTCATGACACAGTGCGAAAATAAAAGTCCGAATGCTCCCATACAGATAAATCTTCCGAGTCTGTCACGGGAAATTCTGCTGTCAGTGAATACTTTAAGGCAGATATAAGCGAGAATTATCAGTATTCCAAGTGAACCGACAAATCCGAATACCTGTCCCGCATATGAAAATATAAAGTCGTTATGCATTTCGGGAACATATATATATTCGCTCTTGTCAGCAAAAAGCCCCTTTCCGAAAATCCCTCCTGATTCAAGGGCGGCAAGGCTTAAATCCTGCTGATATTCCATTCCGTCAGGGTCACTTCCGGGGTTGAAAAGTACAAGAATACGTTTTTTATGGTGTTCTCCGAATGCAAAAAACCACATCGCCGCAATTACTCCCACTATAAGAAAAGGTGCGGCAAGCAGATATTTCCATGATATTTTTGATGCTATCATCATAGCCGCAAACATAGCCGCAAAGATAATTGCTGTGCCATAGTCGCCCTGTAAGCCTACTATACCTATCGGGACAGCTCCATGTATAAGCAGAAGAAGCATATGCAGTGGTTTGTTCATATTTTCCTCATCTTTTGAAAGGTGGTAGCTGAATGAAATTATAAAGGCTATCTTCATAATTTCCGAGGGTTGAAGGCTGAATCCTGCAATTTTTATCCATGCCTGATCGTCCGCACCGCCTCGCCTGTAAGCAAGGCTTGTAAATGTGAGTGCCATGAGGGTAAGTGATACAGGGACGATTATAAACCATAGCTTTACAAGTTTTCTGTAATCTATATATGACATTATTATAGCTGTTATCATACCTATGACCATTGAAACAGTCTGAGTTGTCATATAGCTTTTTCCGACACCTTCACGGGTATTTATACCGCTTCTGACAATGGAATATATAAGCAGTGTACTTATAATGGCGCAGAGCGTTACGGCAATAAGCAGACCTATATCTGTACTGTGCTTATTGTGCTGTAAATTTTTAAAAGCTGATTTCATTGTAACTCCTTTTTTCTTTCTTTTTATTCAGACCAGTATTTTCTGTCGAGACTGCGGTACTGTGCAGCGGCGGCAATATGTTGTTTCTTTATGACTTCCTCGCTGTTTAAATCTGCGATAGTTCGGGCGACTTTCAGTATTCTGTCATAAGCTCTTGCGCTCAGACCGAGCCTGTCAAAAATAGCCTTGAACATTGTTTCGGCAGCGTTGTCCATAGGGCAGAAATCCCTCAGCTTATCGGGGGTAATGAGAGCATTGCAGGTTATTGAAGTACCTTTGAAACGCTGATTCTGGATATTTCTTGCGGCAATAACTCTCTTTCTTATTTCGGAGGAGGGTTCTTCATTAGCCTTTGATGACAAGTCCTCAAATTCAACAGGTGCAACTTCAATATGCAAATCAAAACGGTCAAGCAAAGGTCCTGATATTTTTGAAAGATAATCGCTTACTTTTTTCTGACCGCAGATACATTTTCTTGTGGGGTGACCGTAATATCCGCACGGACATGGATTCATAGCGGCTATCAGCATGATACTGCAAGGATATGTTACTGAACCTGCGGCACGGACTATGCTTACTTTTCTGTCCTCAAGGGGCTGACGCATGATTTCGAGTGTACGTTTGTCAAATTCCGCAAGTTCATCGAGAAAAAGCAGTCCGTTATGTGATATGGAAATCTCGCCCGGTTTGGGAATACTTCCTCCGCCTATAAGACCTGCGGCAGATATTGTATGATGAGGGGAGCGGAAAGGTCTTTTTGTTATTATGGGCTGTTCTGCGGAAAGTAATCCTGTAATTGAGTGAATTTTTGAAGTTTCGAGAGCTTCCTCAAAGGTAAGCGGAGGCAGTATGGAGGGCATACGTTTTGAAAGCATACTCTTTCCGCTTCCGGGTGAACCTATAAGCAGTGCATTATGACCGCCTGCGGCAGCGATTTCGAGGGCTTTTTTAGCACTCTGCTGACCTCTTACGTCTGCAAAGTCAAGGATTTCATCATATGCAGTTTCGGGCGGAATATAGTTTTCGACGGGGGTAAGCTTATGTATATCCTGAAAATGGCTTATAAGTTCGTTGGCATTTTTTACTGCATATACATCTATTCCCTTTATGACAGAGGCTTCACGGGCATTTGCATACGGTACAAATACGGCTTTAAGTCCCTTTTCACGGGCAAGCATAACCATCGGGAGAACGCCGTTTATTCCACGGATATCGCCGTTGAGTGAAAGTTCGCCTATAAAGGCACAGCCGTCAAGGGGAGCATTTATTTCACCTGATGCTTTTAATATCGCCATAAATATAGCCATATCGTGAACTGAGCCGCTTTTTTTGGTATCAGCGGGGGCGAGGTTTACCATGACTTTTGCGACAGGGAATTTTACAAAGCAGGCACGCATTGCAGCCCTTATTCTTTCACGGCTTTCCCTTACTACTGCATCAGGCAGACCCACAATGTCAAACTGAGGTATTGCACGGCTTATATCTATTTCCACATCGACAGGAAAAGCATTAAGACCGAAAAGTCCGAGGCTTGAAACTATTGCAAACATATATTTCCTCCGAATTGTAAATTATTGTCTATAAAACAGTATATCACTTTTTGGCAAAAAAGTAAATACCAATAATAAAAAACAGCTCCCGCAAAACTGCGGAAGCTGTTATATTAATATTATACTATCGGATTAGTGAGGGGAGATGTGCTGTGGTCTGTAAATGTTTCATTCTTGACAACTTTAACATGGCTGTAACATTCCATACCTGTACCTGCGGGTATGAGTTTACCGATGATAACATTTTCTTTAAGACCGAGGAGTTTATCGCTCTTGCCTCTGATAGCGGCATCTGTGAGAGCCTTTGTAGTTTCCTGGAATGATGCGGCGGACATAAAGCTGTCGGAATTTGAAGAAGCTTTTGTGATACCCTGAAGCACGGGGCTGGTCTGTACAAGCTGAACATCATATTCGCCTGCATCAATACGAGCCTGAAGTTCTTCATTGATAGCATCAATTTCCTTTTTGTCCACGAGAGTACCTGGGAGAAGGTAGCTGCTGCCTGTATCTTCAACCTTAATCTTGCGGAGCATCTGGCGGACGATAACTTCGATATGCTTGTCGTTGATATCAACACCCTGTAAGCGGTAAACTTTCTGGACTTCGTCGATGATATAGTTCTGAACTTCCTGAGTACCGAGGATATTGAGGATATCAGCGGGGTAGATATTACCTTCTGTAAGACGGCTGCCCTTGGTAATGACTTCGCCTTCCTGAACACGGATTTTGAGGTTATAGGGAATCATATAGCTTTCGGTTTCGCCTGTCTCGTCATTTGTAACGATGATATTTCTTGTGGTCTTGACTTCTTCGATGTGTATTTTTCCGGGGATTCTTGAAAGTATAGCCGCACCCTTGGGTCGTCTGCTTTCAAAGAGTTCCTCGACACGGGGAAGACCCTGTGTAAGGACGTTACCGGAAACGCCGCCCGTATGGAATGTACGCATGGTAAGCTG
>DGRR01000210.1 GCA_002389995.1 Ruminococcus sp. UBA4383
CAACATATGCGCCTGCATTGGGGTCTGTATAGCCGTTATCAGCAACACCTGCATTTGCATTGGGGTCAGTGTAGTTATTCCACTGATTCCACTGGTTATAGTTGTTGTTGTTGTTGTAGTCGTAGTTATTGTTGTTGTTGTTGTTGTTATAGTTTGTATTGTTATTTGTATTATTGTTACTGCTTACATATCCGTGAGTACCTGTACATACGGGAGCATTTGAAGGTTTCCAGTAACCTGTAATACCCTTGGGACAGTAGTCGCCTGCAATCATACCCGTAGCAGTACACATAGGAGCAACGATTACAGAGGGATTTTCATCGAAATCCGCAGGGGTATCGTTGAAGTTGTTTTCGATATAGTCACCGACAGCAGCTTTCCATATATCAGCCGAATGGAGTGAAGTCGGGAGCTGGAGTTTTTCATCGTAATACTTGTATCCGACAGTGATACCGCTTACGAAATCTCTTGTAAGACCGACAAAAGTGAGGTCATACCAGTTATCGGTAGTACCTGTTTTACCGCATACGACTTTATTGTTAAGCTTTGCGGACATACCTGTACCGTTATCTATTACGTTTTTGAGGAGTCTGTTCATAACCCATGCAGTTTCACTGCTTACAGCTTCTCTTGCGTTGCCGTCATTCTGGTAGATAATAGTGTGGTTGCTGTCCTCGATTTTGGAAACGATATGGGCTTCATTGTAGATACCGTGGTTTCCGTAGGGGATATATGCATTTACGAGGTTTTCGAGGGTTACGCCGAATGTAAGCGCACCAACGGTAAGAGGTGAAAGGTCCTCGTCATCTGGGTCAAGTTTAAGACCCATTCTGTCCTTACAGAATTTATAAACTTCATGAGGAGTAAGTTCCTCACACAGATGAGCGGGGGCAGTATTGAAAGACTGCTGGAGCATATAGTAAACGTTGTAGGTTGCATTTGAAAGGCTTATGATGTTATCGGTAGAATAGTTTGTAGGCCAGGGCTTTCCGTCAATCTCCTTGACAGCACTGTCCTTAATCTGAGTACCCCAGTGGATATAGTCAGTTTCAAGGGCAAGACCATAGGTTGAGATAGGTTTCATGGTAGAGCCGACCTGTCTTGTTTCGGTTACTGCGAAACTTGTGGAAAGAGAAGTATCTTTTTCGCCCCAGTCGCCTATGAGAGATTTTACAGAGCCGTCATAATTGAGGGCGATAAAGCCGATATGCGGGAGATATTCCTCAAAGTTTCCGTCATCGTCAATATCAACCCATTTTCTTACGAAGTCAGCGGAAACGAGGTTATTGATATCCTTGAAACGCTCCTCCATAAATTCCTGCATCTTGTCGTCAAGTGTTGAATACACTCTGTAACCGCCCTTGTTTATACGTCTTATAGCTTCCTGAAGGTCGATATTGTACTGACTCATGAGGTAGCCTGCGGCTTCATACATCATGGCATCGACTTCCCATGTATAAATTTTCTGGGAGGCTTCCATTTCGTCGATATCGCTTTCGGGGTGGAGTTTCTTGTATTCTTCCGAGTCGGTATAGATTATGTCGGTATTGAGGTATTCCTGATACTCGTCATAGGTTATTGCACCGTTGTTATATATTTTGGAGAGAACATATCTTGAACGGATTTTATTGTTTGCTCTGCCGTCAACGATGAGGTTTCCTTCCTCGTCATAGGTTTCAACGAAAGGACCGTAGAACTGCGGGCTTTGCGGGATAGATGCAAGCACAGCCGCTTCGGGGGTAGTCAAATCCTCGACATTTTTTCCGAAATAACGTGTAGCGGCGAGCTGTATGCCGTTTATAGGACCTCCGAATCCGATATAGTTGAGATATTCTTCAAGTATTTCGTCTTTGGAGTAAGTTTTTTCGAGCTGCATCGCACTGAATATTTCACGGATTTTACGCTGCGGTGAGTATTCGTCATCGCCCGTGAGGTTTTTGATAAGCTGCTGGGTAATAGTCGAACCACCTTGCTGGGTATTGTAAATATGGAGGAACATATTTATAAAGGCAGCAAATGTACGCTTATAGTCAACGCCGTCATGGGTATAGAAACGTTCGTCCTCGGTATAGACGAAAGCATCACGGACATTCTGCGGTATACGGTCAATGGAAACGGGTATTCGCTGAACGTCTGTCTTGATGCTCTGGAGTACGACGAGTTCCTTCTCGCCTTTTTCGTTTGTTTTGTTGCCGTAGAAGTAGGTATCGCTTCCTGATTCAAGTTCCTGAAGGGTAATATTTGTAGCGTCCTCCATGAAGTCGAGGACGTATACTGTAAGGGCAGTGGCGACTATTGTGCCTGTTATTACCATTACGAGGAAGAGTGAGAGCAGGGTTGTGGCGATGACCATGAAGAATTTTTTAAGAACGGTAAGGAAGATGTTCTTTTTCTTCTTCTTTTTTGGTTTCTTTTTTGTGCGAGCCGTCTGCGGGGCGGTATTGTAGTAATACTGCTGGGAATTTTCGGTATTGAGCTGATAGTTCCCGTCCGCATTCGGAACGGCAGCCTGCTGGAAGCTGTCATTGAGATTGTTGTTATCCATTTTTGTTCGGCTGCATCTCCTTTCAGAACAAAATTATACATTGTAATTATAACATATTATTTTGAATTTGTTAAGCCCCTGTAAAAAAATTCGTGATTTTGTATAATACATAGATTTAAGGCAACAATAATTACAGTAATTTCAGCAAGGAGCGATAAAAAATGTTCAAAAGAATTGACAAAAGGATTTATTTCACGATTATGGCGGCACTGACTATATCGGGATTTATAGTCATATGCACGCTCGGACAGTCTCTGCACCGTCAGAAAATAGCCTCAAAGACCAATGCAGCCGCAGAGGATTTGCAGCAGCCTGTATGTATTGTCCGTGAATACAAGGGGAGAATAGGCATATTCAAGGGCGGCAGTGATGCGCCTTACAGGGTGATAGACTATGATATGGGGCTTTTGTCGGAATTTGACCGCTTACAGCTTGAAGAGGGTATAGTAATGGAAACGGAGTATGAACTTAACAGATTCATAGAGGACATAGCGACATAATTATTTCTTTTTCTTTTTTCTTACAGAGAATCCGAAGTCGCCGAGTTTTCTTCCGAGTGCGAAATATTCCCCGTGGGAATAGGCGGCAAGACCGCACTGCTGTAAATTGAGCTTGTTTTTGCTGTCGATATATTTTTCATCGACATCAATGCCGACTATTTCGGCGAGAAACATGGTATGTGAACCGAGCGGTTTTATTTCGGTGACTTTACATTCAAGGCTGACGGGACATTCTTCAATTATGGGTGCGGAGATTTCATGTGACGGGAGGGCATGAAATCCGCAGGCTTTGAATTTATCGGTATTTCTGCCGCTTTTCACACCGCAGAAATCAGTTTTTTTAATCATGGCGGAGGTTGTCAGGTTTATGACAAATTCTCCGCTGTTTTTTATTATATCGTGTGAAAATCTTTCGGGTCTTACCGAAATATAGGTCATAGGCGGGTGAGTGCATACGATACCCGTCCAGCCGACAGTTAAAACATTGGGTTTTCCGACAGTTCCGCAGCTCACAAGTGCAGCAGGCACAGGCGCAAGCAGTACGCTCCCTTTCCAGAATTGTTTTGACATAATACACCTCTTTTCTTTACATATCAAATACTATTTTACATCTGTAAAATGTTTTTGTCAATAAAAATTATTTTCCCGAAGCCGATTTTTAGTTGATACTGATTTTTTATTAACATTTTGTTAAGAAACTGTCCTTTTTCATTGACAAAAAACGAATATAGTGATATAATAATTATATTGTATCTCTATGATGTGTTAAATTTTTAAAAAAAGGTGGTTGAAATGAAAAAAGAAAAAGGAAATCTTAAAGAACGTATATTCTCATATCTCTGTATTCTGCCCGGATTTCTTGGCGTGCTTGTTTTTTTTGTTGTGCCTTTCATAATAGTAGTCTATTATTCAACGATAAACAACCCCATACTCCATGAATATGTAGGTCTTACCAATTACAAGGCTCTCGTGCAGAATACCGCATTCAAGCAGGCTGCATGGAATTCAGCCTATTTCTCACTTATCTCAGTACCGCTTTCGATAGTTCTTTCGATAATACTTGCACTCATGCTTGAAAGAAGCATACCTTACAAGAGCGCACTGAGAACATTCTTCCTCAGTCCGCTGATGGTGCCTACTGCATCGGTAGTAATAGTATGGCAGGTTCTTTTCCATAACCACGGTACTATAAACCAGATATGCGAAATGTTCGGCGGAAACGGTGTTGACTGGATTAAATCCCCCCACGGACAGATAATTATAGTAGCTATGTTTCTCTGGAAAAACCTCGGCTACAACATGATACTCTTCATGTCCGCACTCGCAGGAGTTCCGAAGGATATCCTCGAAGTGGCTGACCTCGAAGGCGCAGGCAAATTGTATCAGTTCTTCAGAATAAAGCTCAGATACCTTTCTCCTACAATAGTATTTGTCCTTATTCTTTCAATAATCAACTCATTCAAAGTATTCCGTGAAGTATATCTCCTCACAGGCGACCACCCTGTAAGCAAGATGTATATGCTTCAGCACTTCATGAACAATACCTTCAAAAGTCTGGATTATCAGAAACTCTCTGCTGCGGCAGTCCTCTTTGCAATTGTCATGATTGCAGTCCTTGCGGTAATTCTGACGGTTGACCGTATTTTCGGAAAGGACCTTGAAGACTGATGAATAAGAAAACAAAAGAAAAAACACTCAATACAATAGTATTTATTTTTGCTGTTGCAGCCGCACTGCTTTTCCTTATGCCGACTGTCCTCACACTTGTAAATTCATTTATGACTACAAGCGAAATAAAGGCAAACTACGGCGCACTTCTCGGAAATACAGCCGAAAACAGGGAAACTTTCGTTTCCAAGAATATAAACCTTAAATTTATTCCCGACAAGGTAACATTTGACCAGTATAAGAGCGTACTCTTCCGGAGTCCCGATTATCTGCTTAAATTCTGGAATTCCGTTATACTTACCGTTCCGATAACACTCTTTCAGGTAGTTGTCGCAATACTTTCATCATACGGATTTTCAAGACACCCCAGCAAGCCAAAGGGAATTATTTTCTTTGTCTATGTAATACTTATGATAATGCCTTATCAGGTAACACTCGTTCCGAACTACCTCGTTGCCGATAAATTCGGACTTCTCGATACACGCTGGTCAATAATCCTCCCCGGAATATTTTCACCGTTCAGCGTCTACCTCATATCAAAAGTAATGAGAAGAATCCCGATATCATATGTCGAGGCTGCAAAGCTTGACGGCGCAACCGAATTTCAGATACTTACAAAAATTTATGTTCCGCTCTGCAAAAGCGCAATAGTATCAGTAACAATGCTTGTTTTCATAGATTACTGGAATATGGTTGAACAGCCGCTCATCATGCTCAAAGATACATCACTGCACCCGCTTTCGGTATTTCTTTCACAGATAAATGCGGGAGATGTCGGACTTGCCTTTGCCGTGGGCGTTGTGTATATGGTTCCGACAGTGCTTATGTTCCTCTACGGTGAGGACGACCTCGTTGAAGGCATAACCTACGCAGGAGGAATAAAGGGATAATTCATAAACCATGCGGTTTTGCCGCCTGATGTAAAAATTAACGATAAGGAGAGAATACAATGACTGATGCAAAATCCGAAAAGGAAAACCGTGACCCCGCTAAAAAACGGAGCATAATAAGAGGAGTAGTAATAGTATTTCTTGTTATTCTTCTTATACTTACTTTTTTCTCGAATACAATCATGAACAAATCACTCGCTCAGGTTACTACTTCCGCTGTTACCTCAGGCAAGCTCACAGAGCGTATCAGAGGAAACGGTACTGTTGAACCTCAGCAGTCCTATGAAGTAACTGTCAGCGAAAGCGCAACTATTGATACAATTATGGTCAAAAAAGGTCAGGAAATCAAAAAGGGAGATATCCTTTTCACACTTGTCGGCAGTACAAGCGATGAAATCACAAAAGCCAATGACAGTCTCAGACAGGCTAACCTCGATTATCAGGAGTACCTTCTCAATGAAAAACAGGAAAGCGATACACAAAATGACAAAATCAAAAAAGCCCGTGAATCTCTGAATGAAGCAATAGAAAAAAGAGATGAAGCCATAGCAAATGAATCATATAACAATGAACTCAAAAATGCAAAGGCAAATGCTCAGAGTGCTAAAACTTATCAGTCAGCTATAAAAGAAAAACTTAATACAACAATTTTAGCAATTGATATGGACGATTATTCTGAGGCTGCTCCTGAATACATAGGCGATATAATACTTCTCAAAGGCAAGTATGATGATGCGGCCAGAATCTATGAAATTGCACTGGAGTCTGCCTCTGAAGATGCTGACGCAAAACAGGCTGCTATGGACGAGGCAAAAACTGCCTACGAAAATGCAAAGGCAGCTCTCAAGGAAAGTCTCCTCAGCCAGCTCAGTGAAGTTGACAGCGAAATTGAACGCCTTGATTCCGAACTCGCTTCTTATGAAGAAAATCCTGCTGTTGGCGGAGAAAGTATCTCAGAACTTGAAAAAAGCGTTCAGACTAAACAGAAAGAACTTGAAGAAGCTATTCAGGACGCAAATGATAAAAATGAATCAAACAAAACAGTTAATGACCTTAAACTCGAAGGCTATAAGGCGGCTATCGAAAAAGCAGAGAAGGAACTTGACGAGGCTAAGAAAAATGCAAATTCAAATGACATAGTTTCAAAATATAACGGCATAGTCGGCGATATAAGCACCAAAACAGGCAGCAAGGTAAATGAAGGCGATACCGTTATGAGTATTGATATCACTGATGAAGGTTACCTCGTCAAAATCAAAGTAGAAGGCGAAAAAGCTAAAAAAGCCCAGAAAGGCGCAGAAGTAGACATACTCAACAACTTCAACAACGATATTCAGGCTGAACTTACAAATATCAAGAATGATACCGTTGCAGGTTCAAAAAATATGATTCTCGAATTTAATGTTACAGGAAATGTGGACGTAGGCGCAAGCCTCGAACTCTCCATTCCCTGCGGAAGCGGAAACTATGACACTGTTGTCCCCAAAAGCGCAGTCTATGAGGACAATAAAGGCAATAAATTCGTACTTGTCACAAAATCAAAATCTTCTCCGCTCGGCAACAGATACTACGCTGAAAAGGTCGAAGTTGAAGTCGTTGCCTCAGACGAAACTTCAAGGGCTGTCCGTGGAGGAATAAGTGCGGGAGATTATGTAATAACCGCTGCAAGCAAGCCTGTTTCACCAAAGGATCAGGTTCGCATGAAAGATAATTAAGGCGGTGGTCTGATGAAGATCATTAGCAAACCTGTCCGTATTTTTCTTCTGCTGATAAATGTTCTCATGGTTGCGGCATCAGGTATGGTTTTTGTTATCGGTGATTTTATGGCAAAAACCCAGACATACAACTATGCCGCACAGAGATGGTCACAGGATACGGACTATGCACAGGTAAGCTGTTTCCTTGAAGAAGGTTCGGGCTTTACAAAGAACAATATAGATATGCTTAAATTTGAACTCGTAACCGCTCTGAAAGAAGCAGGCGCAGATGCCGAAGGTCAGGGAAGCAAACCGTATCCCGAAGCTTACAGTGTGAGTGCGGGAGTTCAGACTCTCAGAAGCGACAGAAATGTTAAAAATGATACTGATGTCACAGTAGTAGGCGGAGATTTCTTTATATTTCATGCCTTTGAACTCCTTGACGGTTCGTACCTTTACGATGACGACACAATGCAGGACGGCATACTTATAGACCATGACCTTGCATGGACACTTTACGGTACTGTTGAGGTTTCGGGACTTGCCGTGTATATCGGAGATGCAAAGTTCTATATATCGGGTGTTGTTGAAACTCCTTCCACAAAGGTGGAAAAACAGTGCAGCGGAAGCCTGCCGAAAGCATATATAACATATGAGGGCGCAGAAAGAATAGGTCTTTCTTCTTCATCTGACAGTATTTCTTTAAGTGCGGATTCCACAGCAAAGACATCTTTAACTCAGGAAAAATTCAATAAAATAAACTGCTATGAGTGTATGCTTCCTTGTCCCGTTGAAAAATTTGCCTATGAACAGGTAAAAAAATTCTTTGACGAAAATTATAAGAATAAATACAGAATAGTTGACAATACAGGACGTTTCGAGCCGTCACTGATGTATAACAACCATAAAAAACTCTATAAGTATTTCATTGACGACAGCAGTATTTCATACCCTTACTGGGAAAATGCATCGAGAATAATGGAATATAAACTCTCAAACCTCTATTTCTGGCAGAGAATGCTGCTTGTGTGTCCGTTTATTGCGGTGGTATGTATGTTTGTAAAGGTCTATCATGTGGGAGGCGTACTCAAAGCAAGACTTAAAGCAAAGGTTTCCGATAAATATGACCGTTTCAGGACAAGAAAATACAAAAGAGAAAATTATGGGGAGAACTGATATGAAGAAAAATTTATTCATACGCACAGCAGCCGCAATTATGGCTGTCTCAATGATGTTTTCAGCTTTTTCCTGTTCAAGTTCAGGCGATGCGGATACTTCTGCCCGGCAGACAGCAGAAAATATTATGTCAAATGCATATAAATGCAGGGAAATAAATAATTCTGTAATGTTTTCTGAATTTGGAAATATCTTTCCTGTGAATGACGGCAGATATGTTTTCAGCGGAAAGGGAAGCGAAAGCGGACAGACTGAAATATATGTCTCTGATTCTTCGTTCAGCACTTTTGACAAGATTGAACCCGATATCAAAGAACCTGAAAACGGCAGTATTGATGTATTTGTTTCAGCAGCCTGTGACGGGAAGATATTCGCTTTGGTTTCAACCACTGATTACGGTGATGTCAAGATGCCTGATTACGATGACCCCGAATTTAACCCCGATACCTTTGACTTTGAAGCACTGCATCAGGCAGCAAAATACAGCTATGAAATCATTGAAATGGATACTGCGGGCAATATAATTTCAAGAAATCCTGTCGAGTCAAAGAGTGAATATGAAAATATTGATGAAAACGGCTTGAATACAGGCATGAGTATATCAGATGTCACTGCACTTAAAGGCGACAGAGTTCTGCTGAATCTGAATATGCAGGATTATACCTCCCGTTATGTGATTTTGTCTGCTGACGGAAAATTCGGCGATGAAGTAAGTATCACTGACGGAAGCATCATGGGTTCATTTACCGATAATAACGGAAATTTAGTTGCAATGATAACAGAGGACTGGGAAACATACCAGATTAAGAGCTTTGATTCACAGACATTAAGCGCAGGTGAAACTGTTCAGATTTCAAATCAGACAGACGGATTATACGGCATAAAGATGTTTCAGGGCGTAAATGATTATATCTGCTTTGCTGCTGCAAGCAATGCTATGTATGGTGTAAAGACTGACGGAAGTATGGAAGAAGTTATCAACTGGGTTGCTTCTGATATGAACGGGGATACCATAAAAGCAGGAATAGCCAATGATGACGGCACTTTCACGGTTTTCATCAACGACTGGGACAATAATGTAACAGGCTTCTGCCAGCTTGAAAAACGTGATGCTTCCGAAATTGCAAACACTTCAATTATAAACCTTGGTGTCATGTACCAGAGCGGTGATATCGCACAGATGATTACAGCTTTCAATAAGCTTGGCGACAATGTTCGTATAAATGTAGTCGATTACAGCGAATTTGATGACTATGCAAACGGAAAATCAGGCGAGGAACAGCTCAAACTCGATATTATTGCGGGAAAAGCTCCTGATATGGTAATCTGTAACAGCACAAACATGATAAACAGCTTTTCTTCAAAGGGCGTTTTTGTTGATTTGTATAACTATCTCGACAAGGACGAAAATTTAGGCAGAGATGATATACTGCCCAATGCAATTGAATCGGGTGAGGTAAACGGAAAACTTCTCAGCCTTTCACCGACATTCTATGTGCAGACACTTGCAGCAAAGAAAAAATTCATTGACAAGGAAAACTGGACTCTCGATGAAATGATTGATGTATATAACAATCTGCCTGATGAAATGCGTTTCTTTAAGAGAAACAATACAAAAGACGAGGTTTTTAGAACACTCTACTACGGTACAAATCTCATAGACTTTTCAAAAAATACCTGTAACTTTGATTCTGATGAATTTAAAAAACTCCTTACGTTCTGCAATAATTTCGATGAAGTTGTTGAAACGGACGATGAAAGCGGAATGATGGACGAAAATGAATTTAATGAGACGGAAACTGCAATTCATGACGACAAGGCTTTGCTGACAACAGTCGTTCTGTTTGACCCGTTTGAATATGCACATATGAGATATGCCAATTTCGGCGAGGATATATCCTTTGTGGGATATCCCTCAGATGACGGCAGAGGTGCTTCATATAAGCCTTATCAGTGCTTTGCAATAATGGACAGTTCCAAAAATAAAGATGACTGCTGGAAATTTATAAGTTCATTCTTTACAGAGACATTTTATGAGAAAAGCCTGACGTTTTTCGGCGGTTTTATGTCGTACAGACCTGCATTTGAAAAACAGCTTGACAGTGCTATGTCAAAGCCTTTCAATATCGTAAACGGTAAAAAAGAAGAACGTGATGACTATGCCTACTACGCAGGCGAAGAAATCAAGGTTGACCCCATAAGCAAAGAAGAAAGAGACAGACTCGAAGAATATATACTTTCTGCAAAACCCGGTTCAGGTTATGCGGATAATATTGATGCCATAGTAAATGAAGAAGTTATGGCTTGCTTCAAAGGCGAGAAAGATGTCGATGAAACAGCTTATCTCCTCCAGAGCCGTCTTTCAATATATCTCAGCGAACAGTCATAATAATATTCAGACATACGGAAATTTTCCGTGTGTCTGTTTTTCTGTTTAAAAAATAAAGCAAAGGAAAATTTTTATGAATGAAATAAACTTAAATCAGTTAAAAAATACAGACGGATATATGATAATTGATATCCGTGACGAAACAGCTTTTGAATACGGTCATATCACAGGTGCAGTGAATATTCCGCAGGATAAAATTTATTCCGCAGACCTCCCGAAAGACAAAATGCTTGTAATCTGCTGCAAAAGCGGTGTAATAAGTGCGGATATTGCGGAAAATCTCTCCGAAAAAGGCTATAATGCAGTAAATCTTTCAGGCGGATATGTCGAATGGCTGAGACAGAAAATGGAAAACCGCAGTATAACTTCCGATGTCGAAAAAAGTATAGTCAAAAAATTTAAAAAATCCATATGGTGCAAGTTCACAAAAGCTATAAATGAATATCAGCTTGTACTTCCGAATGATAAGATAGCCGTCTGTATATCAGGCGGAAAAGATTCAATGCTTATGGCTAAACTTTTTCAGGAACTCAAACGCCATGACAAATTCCCCTTTGAACTTGTATTCCTTGTTATGAATCCCGGTTACAGCCCCGAAAATATGAGGATTATAGAGAAAAATGCCGAATCCATGTCAATTCCGATAACTGTCTTTGAATCGGATATTTTCGATTCCGTCTACAATATAGAGAAAAATCCCTGCTACATATGCGCCCGAATGAGGAGAGGCTTTCTTTACAGCAAGGCTAAGGAACTCGGCTGCAATAAAATAGCTCTCGGTCATCATTTCGATGATGTTATCGAAACTATATTAATGGGTATGCTCTACGGCGGACAGGTTCAGACCATGATGCCCAAACTTCACAGCACTAATTTTGAGGGAATGGAACTCATAAGACCTTTATATCTCGTGCGTGAGGCTGAAATAAAACACTGGCGGGATTATAATGACCTGCATTTTATACAGTGTGCCTGCAAATTCACGGACACCTGCACAACCTGCGCTCCCGACAGCCGTTCGGTATCGAAAAGGCTTGAAATCAAAAATCTTATCGCTGAACTTAAAAAAATAAATCCGCAGGTTGAAAAAAATATTTTCCGCAGTGTTGAAAATGTCAATTTAAGTACGGTTATAGCCTATAAGGACAGCGAGGGAGTGCATAATTTTCTTGATAAATATTAATAATTATTATTTTTCAGGTAAAATTTTCCTGTGATTACTTTATAAATATATGTCAATAATATTCCTATAAAATCTTATGGGAGATATTGTTATGTATAATAAAGTAATAATTTCAGGCATAAACACTGCTGACCTGATTGTCCTCAGAGAAGAAGAAAAAATAGCTCTCCTCAAAGAAATAAGGGAAACAGGCAGCAAACAGGCAAGAGACAAACTCATAAACGGAAATCTGAGACTCGTTTTAAGCGTGATACAGCACTTTACAGGTCGTGGGGAAGATATTGACGACCTCTTTCAGACAGGCGTTGTCGGACTGATAAAGGCAATAAATAATTTTGACCTGTCAAAAGAAGTGAGATTTTCAACCTACTGCGTTCCCATGATAAGCGGTGAACTCCGCCGTCATCTGCGTGATTACAGCCGTGTAAAGGTAAGCCGTTCACTCAGGGATATGGCTTACAGGGCGTTGCAGGCGAAAGAACAGCTTGTCTATAAATATCAGCGTGAACCCGATATTGAAGAAATTGCAAGGGAAATAAACGAAAAAAGAGAAGATGTCGTCATCGCCCTCGAAAGTATAAGCGAACCTGTTTCGCTTTATGAACCCGTCTATTCCGATTCAGACGATACACTGTATATCATGGACCAGATTTGTGATAAAAATGATGTTGAAAGCCGTATGGACGAACTTACTATCCGTGACGAAATAAACAAACTCGATGACAGAGAAAAAAATATCCTCTACCTTCGCTACCTCAAAGGTAAAACGCAGGTGGAAGTCGCAGGCGAAATCGGTATCTCTCAGGCTCAGGTTTCAAGACTTGAAAAAAATGCAATAAACCGTATAAAACAAAGCGTTAAAGATTAAATTATTTCCTTGACAAATGCGGAAAAATGTGTTACACTACTAATTGAAGAATTATATCGGAGGAAATTTCATGAAATTAAATGAAAAATTTATGGCTCTTACTTCCGCAGTCATGATAGCTGTTTCTGCAACAGCCTGTTCTTCCTCAGACAGCGGAAATAACAGTTCATCGGAAAGTTCACAGTCACCCTCTCAAACTGAAAACACATTCACCATTTCCGCTGACAGTATTGCTGAAACCCTCGGAGCAGGCTGGAATTACGGAAATACCCTCGAAGCCAACAGCGGCGGTCACCCAAGCGAAACTGTATGGGGAAACCCCGAAGCCTCTCAGGAAATGATAAACGCTGTCGCTGATGCGGGTTTCTCAACTGTAAGAGTACCCGTTTCATATCTCGACTATATCGACGACAACAACGGCTATAAAGTGGACGAATCATGGCTCAACCGTGTGCAGGAAGTCGTTGACTACTGCTATAACAGGGAACTCAATGTTATTATAAATGTTCACGGTGACGGCTATAACTCCATAAACGGCGGCTGGCTTCTCTGTAATGGTGATAATCAGGACTATATAAAGGAAAAATATGCCGCTCTCTGGCAGCAGATAGCCGATAAGTTCGCAACCTATGACGAGCATCTCATTTTTGAAAGCATGAATGAGGAGTTTAACGGTGATTTCGGTGACCCCGTAAGAGAACAGTATGAAAATATAAATGCCTATAATCAGATATTTATTGATACTGTCAGGGCATCAGGAGAAAATAATACCCACCGCTGGCTTATGTTCCCCGGCTGGAATACAAATATTGATTTCACTGTCGGGGATTATGGTTTTCAGCTCCCGACAGATGATAATAATACCGCAGGCGAAAACAGAATGATTGTTTCCGTTCACTGCTACGACCCGTGGGACTACTGCGGTGAGGAAAAGAAAAAAACTTTCCTCTGGGGCGAAAGAGGTCAGCAGATTGTCGAAATCAATAAGGCTAATCCAAAAAATTTAGCATCATGGGGCGATGAGGAATTTCTCGAAGGTCAGATGAAAAAATTAAAGGAGAACTTTATTGATAAAGGTGTTCATGTCGTAATCGGTGAATTCGGCTGCATCGACAAAACTCTCGCAAATGCAGGTATTCCCAATCAGATAGCCGAAAACAGAGCATATTATGACGGATATCTCGCAGGTATTGCCGCAACATACGGCATAACCCCCGTTTACTGGGACAACGGCTACAACGGACAGTACGGTTTCGGTCTTTTCACAAGAGCTACTGCTGAACAGAGCCAGCCCGAAATTATTCAGGCTATTGTAAATGCCGTTAAAAACAAAGACCCCAAGGCAGGTCTTGAAACACGCATAAAAAGTTATGACGATTCCGCAGGCAGAGCCGAAAAACTCGATGAAGTCCACGCTTATCTCGGTATACAGACCGAAATCTATACTTTCAGAAACAGCTATTCCGACGGTGCATACGGTCACGACAGTGAATGGTTTAATACTCTCATAAAATGGGAGGATACTGACGGTGACAACAAGGACGATATTGTCGATACAGGCGCAGTATTTGAAGACGCTTCCATAAAAGATGACGGTACTTATACAGTAGGCGTTTCAGGATATGATTTCTCAGGTGAATCCGAAACACTCAATATGCTTTTCATAAGTACTGATTTCAAGTTCTCAAATGCTATCGTGATAAAAGATGTTGTGCTTTCTGTTGACGGAAAGGATATTCCTGTTAAAAATCCGATAATCGCTGAAGATAATTCGGGAAATATGTATATTGAATTGATAAACAAATATAATGAAGCTGCCCCTGCAATAGAATATGATATGCCGAAAGACAGTCTGAAAATAACATTTACTATTGAGGGAGTTTCAAATATTCTTAAATAATCCGTAAGGGCGGACAGATAAAGTCCGCCTTTGCTTTTTGAGGTGTTGCAAATGGCTGATACTTTATATATGGTAGTACCATGTTATAATGAACATGATGTACTCCCTGAAACTTCAAAGCGTCTTAAAGAAAAATATATATCTTTAAGAGAAAAAAATATTATATCCGACAAAAGCCGTATCGTATTTGTAAATGACGGCTCAAAGGACGATACATGGGATATAATATCAAAACTGCATGAGGAAGACCCGCATTTTTTTTCAGGAATATGCCTTTCACGCAACTGTGGTCATCAGAATGCAGTCCTTGCAGGTCTTATGACTGTAAAGGATATATGTGATTTATCTATAACTATGGACGCTGATTTGCAGGACGATATAAATGCAGTAGATGAAATGCTCGAAAGATATTATGAGGGAAATCAGGTCGTTTACGGCGTAAGAAGTGCAAGGAAAACAGATACTTTTTTCAAGAAATTCACAGCAGAAGGATTCTATAAGTTCATGAAAATAATGGGTGCGGACGTTGTATATAATCATGCGGATTATCGCCTTATGAGCAGGAGAGTGTTGCAGGAACTTTCGGGATATAAAGAAGTAAATCTTTTTCTGCGTGGAATGATACCGCTCATAGGATTCAAAAGCTGTAATGTCTATTATGAAAGAGCAGAACGTTTTGCAGGAGAAAGCAAATATCCGCTCAAAAAAATGATAGCCTTTGCAGTAAACGGTATAACTTCATTCAGTACAAAGCCCCTTAAATTAATAACATACCTCGGATTTATAATGTTTATCGTGAGCATAATTGCATTTATATGGGCAGTAGTCGCAAAAGTCGGAGGATTTTCGGTACACGGCTGGTCAAGCACTATGGTTTCAATATGGCTTATAGGCGGGCTTCAGCTTTTATGTCTCGGAATAATAGGCGAATATGTCGGAAAGATATATGCGGAAGTCAAACAGCGTCCGAGATATATAGTTTCAGATTTCCTGAATGATGTTGAAAAAGAATTTATAAACAAATAAAATACCCTTGCTTTTTCGGCAAGGGTATTTTTTACATATTCTGATTGATTATATCATAGAGCATATCAAATATCATAAGTCCTGCGGCGGCAACAAATGCCCATGAACCACAGGCTACTCTGTAACCTCTTGAAGCCTGCTGAGGTGTGGTGGAGGGGATTCTGTTAGATGCCCTGAATACAAACAGCATTATAAGTCCGAGTATTGCGGAAACTATGCACACCATATTGATTATGAACTGTATTTTTATGTCTGCTGATGAAGTTTCGGATATTGCGGAAGATACTGAATTTATGAACATATGAACTATTACGGAGGGAATTATTGAGCCGTGTTTGAGTGTGATATGTGCAAGGAATATTCCCAGTATAAAGGCAAGAATAAACTGCGGAACATTTCCGTGTGTCATTCCGAAGAAAAATGCTGATGCAAATATTGCGAATTTCTGATTTGCCTTTGAGAAAGTCCGCAGAATCATTCCTCTGAAAAAAATTTCCTCTGTTATGGGTGCGATAATGCAGTCATAAAACAGCATTACTGTATATCCGAGGGTAGTCTGTGCGATTCCGCTCATATTTGAGGAAGTTACAGACCAGCCGTACTGACTGAAAATATCAGATATTCCGACTGATATATAGTATGAGATATACCACAGGAAAAATCCTATCATGCAGTACCGGACGGCATCAGAGAAAGAGAAATCATTTGTCCTGATGAGAGATGTATAGCGTATGCCTGCACGTTTCATGCCTATTGAGGCAAAGAGAAGATTTCCTGAAAGATATATCAGCGTATTCAGCCCCACAATAATTGAAGAGCCTTTCATATACGCATATATGCTTGCCTGACTTGCATCAGGGGAGGACTTTGACATGAAAAAAAGCATAACAGTTATTATGAGGTATGCAAGAATTTCAACAAAGAAGTAATGGAATATCATGCATGAACCGCCTATTGAGTAGAATTTCCGAAGTTTTTTTCTTTCGTCATAAGCAGGTTCAAGGGGCAGGCTGAAACCTGCTTCTTCAACTCTTGGTTCTATTTTTGAATAGTCACCGTTGAAATATTTATAGTCGGTAGGATTTCCGAAGGGGTCGAATTTATTTTTTATTTTATATTTCCCTTCTGTTTCTCTTTTTTCGAGTTCTTCATTGAGGCGGATAATTTCCTGATTGAGGATACTTATTTCCGCTCTGTACTGCTGTTCGGAAGATATATTGTTGTCGGTCATATTTTTCCTCCTTTCTTTCGGGGAGTATTATGCCTTTATATATTCGATGAGTTTTTCTATGCAGGGTTCAAAACAGCTTCCGTACCACATTTCGTCTATTTCGGGGAGAGTTTTTTCGATGCAGTCGGCGGTATAGTTTACAGAAATATCAATAGCCTGCTGAATATTTTTTCCGAGGGCTACTGCGCCTGTGAAAACGCTTGAAAATATATCGCCTGTGCCGTGGACGCTGACATCTATCTGATTTCTGAAAGAGAAATAGAACTTGTCGTTTACAGAATCATATGCAGCCGCACCCTGTTTTTTGTCATCAAAATGAACGCCTGTGAGTACGGGGACTTTACAGCCGAGCTGAGCGAGTTTACGGAGGATATTTTTTGCATATTCCTCGTCATAGTCCTCTGTATAGGGGATATTGAGCAGGAATGAAGCCTCTGTCATATTCGGGATAATATAGTCGGCTTTGGCGCACAGTTCAGCCATTTTTCCGACAAAATCCTTTGTGAATCCCGTGTAGAGCTGACCGCCGTCCGCCATTGCGGGGTCAACTACGATGAAATTGTCGTCTGTTCTGAAATCGTCAAAAAATTCCGATACAATGTCTATCTGTTTTTCAGAGCCGAGATAACCTGTATATATTCCGCAGAATTTAAGTTTAAGGTGTTTCCAGTGTTCGGCTATGAGGGGGATATCATCTGTGAGGTCACGGAATGTAAAATTTTTGAATCCGCCTGTATGTGTTGAAAGAACTGCGGTAGGGATAACGGCAGTTTCTATTCCCATGGCTGAAATTATGGGAAGTGCGGCAGTGAGTGAACATTTTCCGTAACAGGAAATATCCTGAATTGTAACGATTTTCTTCATTTTTTATCTCCTTTATTTTTCATAGGTTTCGATTATATGGGCGGCGACTTCTTTTCTTGTATGTCTTGTATTCATCGCCTGTTTTTCGATATATTTATGAGCCTGCGGTTCGGTAAAGCGCAGATATTTCATCAGTATGCTCTTAGCCCTGTTGATGAGGCGCATTTCGTCTATTTTTGTGAGGAGGGAAGAATTTTCCTTTTTCATACCTGTAAGGCGCATTTTATTTTCATAGACGAGTTTGACGGCATTTGCCATGACCTGACGGCTGACAGGATTCTGGAGGACGGTAATTCCGTAATAGGTTAATTTGTCTGATATTTCGTCAAAGACTCCGCTGCTGCAAATGAATATTATTCCTGCGGAAGTATTCATGGCGGCGGTTTCGGCGAGTTCATGACCAAATTCATCGGGCAGGGGAGAATTTATGATAATTATATCGGGCTGGGGGTCTGAGGCAATCATTCTTCTTGTTTCGTTTCCGCTTGACAGTGAAGTTACTTTGAAGCCGTCATTTTTAAGAATCTGCTGTAAAGAATTTTCATTTGATACGATAAAAGCTTTTTTCATATAATAATCCTGTTAAACGAATTTGAAGTATGTATTTTCTTCAAAAAGTTCCTTATTGTCTGCGAGATTATAGAGGGAGATTATATTTGCGGTATGTTCAAAGAATTTTGAATATATTTCTTCGGGAAGATTTTTCTTTACAAAATCGCTGTTTTCGGCTATGGCTGCGGCTTCGGCAAGAGAGGAGGGGAGGGGCTGAAATTCTGAATGTTCACGGCTGTTCTTCATAGTTTTCTCCATAAGTGAGCAGTCGCCTGATTTTATACCCTCCATACCTGCGGCAAGAATAAGTTTAAAGGCTATATACGGGTTACAGCAGGCATCAGCGGAGCGTATTTCTATTTTCGGGACGGCTGATGTTATTCTGGGGATTCTTATGAGCTGTGAGCGGTTTTCATATGACCAGTTGACATATCTTGGTGCATAGCCTATTCCGAAACGCTTGTATGAATTTGTGGTGCAGTTGAGAAAGGCTGTTATCTCGCATATTCTGCGGAGTATTCCCGAAATGAAGCATTTGCCTTCGGAGGGCATATTTTCGGGGGAATTTCCGAAAATACAGCTTCCGTTTTTCTTTATGCCGAGGGAGATATTCAGTGCGCTTCCGTGGTCATCGGGGAGGGGTTTGGGCATGAATGATGCAAACAGACCGTTCTGAGCCGCAATTGATTTGACGACAGTTTTATAATGTACCATATTGTCTGCGGCGGTGACGGGTTCATTTTCATGAAATTCAATTTCATTCTGGGCAGGACCGTGCTTATGGCAGGAACTTTTCGGAGCGAGTCCCATTTCTTCGAGGGAAAGACATATTTCACGCCTTGGATTTTCGCATTTGTCGAGGGGAGCAACATCAAGATATCCGCCGTTGTCGTGGGGCTTTTTGGTAGGGATACCGTTTTCGTCAAGTTCAAAGAGATAAAATTCGCATTTTGTACCCATTTCGCAGGAATAACCGTCAAGTCTCAGGGAGTTCATATAATTTATCAGATGAGTTCTCATATCACAGCAGTAGTCTGTGCCGTCAGTATTTTTAAGACTGCAAAAGAATCTCACAACTCTGCCCGATTTGGGTCGCCACGGCAGTACCGAAAGCGTGGATATGTCAGGGACAAGAAGCAGGTCAGAACATGAACTGTCAAAATATGAAGCGTCAAAAGGTATTCCAAAACTGAAAGCTTTATGGAGTTCATTGGGCATAATGGCGATATTTTTGAGGTTTCCGAAAATATCGCAGAATGTAAGACGTATAAATTTTACATCGTTTTCTTCTACAAAATTGAGTATCTCCTTCGGAGAAAAGCTCATACTCAGCACTTCCTTTATCATTAATAAAACCGTGTAAAACGTATCACTACAATTATACATTATTTTCTTAAAAATGTAAATAGCTTTTTAATTAAAATTTGCATCTGAATAATCAGTTTTTGGACAGGGGAAATTTTATACAGAAATTTTAAAAAAACTCTGGACAAATGTATTATTTCATGATATAATATTATGTAGAGTTATTTTTTTGAGGTGATTTTATGGATTTCTTCTCTATATTCAAGGGCGGAAAATATTTCGATAAGAATATACAGCCAAAATGTGATTACTGTCAGTTCGGCAGACGTACAAAGGACGGAAATAAAGTTCTCTGCGAAAAAAGAGGTATGACAGACAGAGAGTTTTCATGCGGAAAATTTGTATATTCCCCGCTGAAACGTATCCCCGTTAAACAGCTAAATTTCGTCGGAAGCCTTGCAGATGAGGATATATATATCGAATCAATGGGCGATAAAGCCGAAAAAGACGAGGATATCGCAAAAAAATCCGCCAAAAAAGCAGAACCTAAAAAGTCTGAAAATGCTCCCGATTCCAATAATACTGCGAAAAAGGACGATACAAAACAAGGTGAATGATATCTTTGATTTGCCTGAAAAATTTTCGTGCCGTTTGTATAACGGTACGTTCATGCGGGTGTGGTGAAACTGGCAGACACGCAAGATTTAGGTTCTTGTGCCGTAAGGTGTGCAGGTTCAAGTCCTGTCACCCGCACCAATTTATAAAAAATCCCCCTTCTGACAGGGGGATTTTTTTACCAGCGTCCCGAAAAATATCTTATCATCGTCCTGCGCCTTTTAATCATGTAGTATATGTATATTATGACTGAAATTATCATCGTTGAAAGTTCAGCCGCAGGAATTGTAAGCCATAAGCCGTCCATTCCCCTCGATTCAGACAGTACAAACAAAAGCGGTATGACAAAAATCGTTCCCCTTAAAAGAGATATTGTCTGTGCATGGACAGGCAGTTCCCTTGAATTGAAATATACCGACAATATCGAATTTATCGCCATGAAAGGCATATACAGAAAATACAGTTTCAGTCCGTTTTCGGCTATTTTCTGGAGTTGTATGTCATTATTGCCGTTGAAAAGATTAACTATCAGTTCTCTGAATAAATACATTCCCGAATATCCTCCGCCTGCAATGACAAGCGAAAGAATAACTGACCAGCGTAAAACCGCACGCATTTCTCTTTCGCTGTCCTCACCATGAAGTTTACACATGAGAGGCTGGACACCTGTCCCTATACCATTGAATATAGCCGTTACTACTATTGCAGTGTTGGCTATTACGCCATATGCGGCAATACCTGTGTTACCTGTAAGGCGGTATATGGCGGAATTGAAAAGTGCTATCACAATACCGCCCGAAATTTCCGTGACAAATGAATGAAATCCGAGAGAAATTATATTTTTAATCATTTTCCATGACGGAGGCATTTTTTTAAGTCCGAAAGTATTCCACCTGAAAATAAAATGGAAACTCATTATTATAAGGCTTATCAGCGGAGATATGCAGGTAGCCAGCGCAGCACCGAACATTCCCATATTTTTTTCAATTATAAATTCATAGTCAAGCACTAAATTATAAAAATTTGAGAAAAGCATCGCAAATGTCGCAAGTTTCGGAGCTGAATCATTTCTCATAAAACATACAGTCAGATTGTTTATAAGAAATGCAGGCGAAAATAAAAGCACCATTTTCAGATAACTGTGTGCCATATCAAATATTTTTTCATCTGCACCGAGCAGCATTGTGAATTGTTTTGAGAAAAATATCCCGATAATTTCAAATACAGCGGCTATCATCATGAGAGATAAAAATGCGTTTGTATATATTTTATACGTTTCGTTTCTGTTTGTACTGCTGTATACTATTGAAAAGAGACTTCCTCCGCCCATTCCGAACATAAGTCCGAATCCGTTTATGAAATTGAATACGGGCAGACAGAGATTCAAAGCGGCAAGTCCGTCTGCGCCCATGCCTTTTGCTATAAAAAATGTATCTGCCAGTATGTATATTGACATTCCGACAGAACTTATTATATTGAGCAGGGTATATTTAAAAAAATCCCTGCGTAGATGATTTGTGTTCATTTATATCTTCCTTATTTAAAATCGTCAGATTTGCGCTTTATCCCATTACGCAATTTTCCTCTTATTATAACATAAATTTTTTCCAAAATAAACAATTTTTACAATATTCAGCGTTTTGACGGAAAATTTATTTATTTTTAGCATTTTTACATAAATTTGAAGTTATCCTCAGCAAACAATATTTCGTTAATATAAATAAATTACGCTGTTTATAATTGTGAATAATCACGGAAATACGGGGAATTTATAAAATTTATCCGTTTTCCTATTGCAAAATTATTTTCAAGGTGCTATAATTTTAAGGAACTGCGAAAGCAGAATTTTGTAAAGGAGGTTTTTTAACAATGGCGTTAAAAAATCAGTATCTCATCGATTTATTAGCAAGAGTAGAAAAGAGAAATCCCGGCGAGCCTGAGTTCATCCAGGCTGTTACAGAGGTCCTCGAGACACTCCAGCCCGTTGCAGAGAAGAGACAGGATCTCATCGATGCAGGCGTTTTTGAGCGTATCGTAGAGCCTGAGAGACAGATCATCTTCCGTGTACCGTGGGTTGACGACAA
>DGRR01000017.1 GCA_002389995.1 Ruminococcus sp. UBA4383
AATGCCCTATCTGGGCGCACTTCATCTATTTTCATAGTATTCAAAACATTATGCCAGTTAGAAATACTATCGGAAGTGAAAACCTCATTATCAGGATAAAGGAATTTACCTAACTTCTGTTGCTCCTCATCCTCATGAGTAAGATACTTAACGCAATCCCAAAAGCCAGTAGTGCGACCTTTACCCTCATTAATAGCAAGTATCAAAAATTCAGGAACACCGATAAATGCAGGCTGTGACGGAATTTCAGGCGTTACAGGAAAAGATGCCGCAGTTATTCAGCAGTATGATGCAGGTGTGATAACTTCTTTGCCAATAATCCTCTGAAAACAGAACTCCTTCCAATTCGGAAGGAGTTTATTTTTATAACAATTGCTTGCTTGACATTAAAACATATATATGGTATAATGTGTATAAATGTTTAATAAGAAAGAAGTGATATATTGTTATTAACTATTACATACAAAGGTGAAAATACTCAGGAACTCGGTTTTCTTTTGCATAAAAACCCTGAAAGAACCCAGCAATTTGAACTCAACTGCGGAAAAGCCTACGTGTTTTATCCCGAAGTCAGCGATAAATGCACAACTGCCGCTCTGCTACTCGATATCGACCCCATTGACCTCGCAAAAGGAAAGGCTGGCAGTAGGGACGGCGGTTTATTTGATTATGTCAATGACAGACCTTATGCCGCAAATTCTTTCCTGAGTACTGCAATTGTCAGAATTTTCGGAACTGCCATGAGCGGAAGATGCGATAAAAAACAGGAACTTGCAGATACTCCCCTTGACCTCTCTGCAACAATATATTCTCTCAAAGATAACGGAGATACCGAACTTGCACAGCAGATGTTTGAACCGCTTGGATATAAAACAAATGTTCAAAGAAATATGCTTGATGCCAAATTCCCTGAATGGGGTATTTCTCCATATATAAACCTCACCATAAGCGGAAAAGTCAGACTTTCCCAGCTCCTCAACCATATATATGTTCTTATCCCTGTTTTCGACAAACAGAAACATTATTACATAGATGAGGACGAAATAGAGAAACTTCTCAACCACGGTGAAGGCTGGCTCGCTGAACACCCTTATAAGGAAAAAATCGCAAGGCGTTACTTTGATGCAAAAAAAAGCTATGCAAGACGGGCTATTGATATCCTTATCGCAAACGAAGAAACAGATTCAGATGATATTTCCGCTGAAGAAGAAAAGGAAATCCATACTCCGCTCAATACCCTCAGAATGGAAGCTGTCAAAAATGCTGTGCTTGCAAGCGGTGCTGAAACTGTCATAGACCTCGGCTGCGGAGAATGCCGCTTTACTTCCCTGCTCCTCAGCGAACAGCAAATTAAAAAAGTTACTGCCTGTGATGTTTCTGTCAGCGTACTTGAAAAGGCTGCCCAGAGACTTCACCTCGACAGAATGAATCCGTATAAAAAGAATAAGCTTAACCTGATGCAGGCTTCTCTCACATATAAAGACAAAAGATTTGAAGGTCATGACTGCGCCTGTGCGATAGAGGTCATTGAGCATATAGAGCCTATGAGGATTCCTGCATTTGAACGCTCAGTATTTGAATTTGCCTGCCCGAAAACAGTTATCGTTACCACTCCGAACAGGGAATATAATGCAAATTATGAGAATATGCAGGAAAATTCTCTCCGTCACGGCGACCACCGCTTTGAATGGACAAGACTGGAATTTAAAGAATGGACAAAGCATATATGTGAAAAATTCAATTATACCTGCGTGATAAGCGGTATAGGCGATAATGACGAAAATCTCGGCAATCCTACACAAATGGGGGTGTTTACTAAAAATGGATAAGTTCAGAATAGAAATTCCTGAGTTCTGTCTTGTTGCCATGATAGGCGGTACATCATCAGGGAAAACAAGCTTTGCAAACAGATTTTTCAAATCAACGGAGGTTCTTTCTTCTGATTTTTTCAGAGGTATGGTCTGCGATGACGAAAACAGTCAGGAATTTTCAGGCGATGCCTTTGACCTTTTATATTATGCCGCAAACAAACGTCTCAGCAATATGAAACTCACTGTCATTGATGCAACTAATATACAGCAGAGTGCAAGAAAGAAAATTATCGACCTCGTAAGGGAACAGAATGTCCATGCCGCTGCGATAGTTTTAAACCTCCCCGAAGATGTCCTTCAGGAAAGAAATAAACTCCGCCCCGAAAGAAATTTCCCTGAAAGAGTTATCCGTCAGCACGCAAGAGATGTCAGACGAAGCATTAAAGGTCTTAAACGTGAGGGATTCAGATTCATATATGTTATAAACTCCCTCGAACAGCTTGAAAATACTGAAATAATCCGCACTAAATTATGGAACGACAAAAAAGATATTCATGTCCCCCTCGATATTATCGGAGATATTCACGGCTGCTGTGATGAACTTGAAATGCTCCTCGATAAACTCGGATATGTTAAAACTAATGGTACATATTCCCACCCACAGGGCAGAAAAGCTGCTTTCCTCGGCGATTTCTGCGACAGAGGAAACAGAAATGCCGATGTTCTCCGCCTTGTAATGGATATGGTAAAATCAGATAATGCCGTATCAGTTGTCGGAAACCATGATGCAAAATTATTAAAATATCTGCGTGGCAAAAATATTGCCGTTACTCATGGTATTAATAAAACTATTGAGGAAATTGAGGCAAAGGGCGAAGATTTCAAGCGTGAAACTGCTGAATTTATAGACAGTCTCATAAGTCACTATGTTTTTGATGACGGAAAATTAGTCATATCCCATGCAGGTATCAAAAAAGAATACATCGGCAGAGGTTCGGCAACAGTCCGTGAATTTTGTCTTTATGGCGAAGTTACAGGTGAAATGGATTCCTACGGATTGCCTGTGCGCCTTGACTGGGCTTCCGATTACAGAGGAAAAGCAATCGTAGTCTATGGTCATATCGCAGGAAAAGAAGTCAAATCACAAAACGGTACTTACTGTATTGATACAGGTTGTGTGTTCGGCGGTAAGCTTACAGCTTTCCGTTACCCTGAAAGAGAAATTGTAAGTGTTGATGCCATCAGACAATATTATGAACCTGTAAAGCCGCTTGATAATCAGGATACAGACGAAAATATAGGCGATATGCTTACAGTCGGAGATTTCAACAAAAAACTCCATATCGAGACCAATCTCATGAACTCCATAGATATCCATGAAAACAATGCCGCTGCTGCGCTTGAAATAATGTCACGCTTTGCGGCTGACCCCCATTGGATTATATACCTCCCCCCTACTATGTCTCCATGCGAGACAAGCAGTCTCAACGAGTACCTTGAACACCCACTCGAAGCATTTGAATATTACCGAAGCAGAGGTATCAAAAATGTTGTCTGCGAAAAGAAACATATGGGTTCAAGAGCTGTTATAATCCTTTGCAGAACCCCTGAAACCGCCCTCAGACGTTTCGGAGTAACTGACGGTTCAAGAGGTATCATATATACAAGAACAGGCAGACGTTTCTTTGATAATCCCGATACGGAAAATGCTCTTCTCGACAGGCTTGACAAGGTTATGACAAGTACGGATTTCTGGACTGATTTCAATACGGACTGGGTATGCCTTGATACTGAACTTATGCCTTGGTCTGAAAAGGCTCAGGGACTTATCCGTTCACAGTACGCTCCCACAGGAAATGCTGGAGCAGGTACTCTTTCATATGCTGTCGAAATGCTCGGAAAAGCCTGCAAACGTTCAAATAATGCCTTTGAAGTCGATAAGATAACATCAGGTCAGAATGTGGATTTGAATATCATTCTTGAACGTTATAAAAATAAACAGAATGATATTGAAAATTATATAAAGGCTTACCGTGAATACTGCTGGACTGTTAAAAATATTGACGATTACAGGATAGCTCCTTTCCATATACTCGCCTGCGAAGGTCATGTATTTTCAGATGAAAAACATATATGGCATATGGAAAATATCAGGAAATATATAACAGGCATTGACCCTGTATTTATGGAAACCCCTTATATATGCGTTGATACCGAAAATGATGAAGATGTTAAAAATGCCGCTGAATGGTGGGTTAATCTTACATCATCAGGCGGTGAGGGAATGGTTGTAAAACCTGAAATATTTACCGCAAAACAAGGATATAAACTCCTCCAGCCTGCTGTAAAATGCAGAGGTCGTGAATATCTGCGTATAATCTATGGTGCGGAATACCTCGAAAATGAACACCTTAAACGACTTAAAACACGCTCTCTCGGTCGTAAACGAAGCCTTGCACTTAAAGAATTTTCTCTCGGTATGGAAAGCCTTTCAAGATTTGTAAAAAATGAACCGCTTTACAGAGTGCATGAGTGTTCATTCGGAGTGCTTGCACTTGAAAGTGAACCTGTTGACCCCAGACTTTAATTTAAAGCCCTCCCCTGCTCCTTATGGGGAAGATTGGAGAATTTATGAAAATACTGAATATTCATGGCTTTATGGGCGAAAGCGATAACAAAAACTATAAAGCACTGTGCGGATTTTTTAATGAAAATAATATCATTTCTCCCCAGATGAACTATATGTCAGACTGCCCTGAAAAAATATTGTCTGCTCTTTCAGATATGGTAGATTCGGAAGATTTTATTTTTGTCGGTCAAAGTCTCGGCGGCTGGTATGCCAATAAACTCAGCCGTATATTTCACCGCCCGTGTATACTTACAAATCCCTGTTACCTCCCCCATAAAATAAATATAATCAGAGAATCAGGAATTTCAGAGGATTTTCTTGACGAATATGAAAAATTATCCGAAAATAAGATGAATACCCTTTCATATGTCTTGTGCAGTGATGCTGATACTGTTCTTCCGAACAATATTGATATATGCAGCAAGCTTTCTGAAAATATCACCAATGTAAAGGGCAGTCACAGCACTGTCGAAAATCTTTCATATCATCTGAAAAATGTTTTTGATACTGTAATTCTCGATTCAAATATGTATTTTCTCGGCAGAGGTTCTGCTTTTGCCGATGAAAATAATTCCGCATTTTTTGTACAGAATAATGATATCGTCTTTATTGACTGCCCTGCGGGAGCTTTCCATAAAGCTAAAAATATGAACCTTGACAGGGATATATTTATCCTTGTCACACATACTCACGGTGACCATATTTCAGGCGTGGGTACTATGCTTCAATATGTATGGTTTGCAAAAGGCAAAAAATTAACCGTAGTCGCTCCCTCTGAAGAAGTCATGAATGACCTCCAATATCAGCTCATGCATATCGAAGGCTGTGAGAAGGAATGGTTCAATATCACAACTGCTCAGGAACTGAATAAAAAATGGCTCTCGGCAACAATTCCGGTTGAACACGTCACTCCGCTGGAAAACCGCTGTTTCGGCTATCACCTCAATATAAACGGAAAAAATGCAATATATACGGGAGATACTGCCGAATTTGAACCGTTTGAAAATCTGATTGAAAATGATACTTTTCTCTATACCGAAATAGCTTCAATAAACAGTGGAGTACATCTCTATGCACCCGATATCATGCCAAAGTTAAAAAATTTTTCAGAAAATGGTGTTCATGTATATCTTATGCATATTGACAACGAAAACGAAATCAGAAAATTAACTGCGGATACAAATATAAGATTTGCTCCGCTTTATAATTAAAAGGAGATTTTTATGAAAATTCATACATTACAGCTTGGTCCTCTGCGTGCAAACTGCTATATAGCCGAAACCGCTGAAAATCAGTGCGTTGCAGTAGATATCGGAGGAGACAGCAGACTTTTCCTTGAATTTATAGCTATGAAAAAACTTAAACTGTCAAAAATTTTACTCACTCACGGTCATTTTGACCATATAGGCGGCGTTGAGGAAGTAAGAAAAGCTACGGGGGCAGAAGTGTATATCCACAGTGATGATGTCCCCATGCTTTCAAGTGAAGGTCAGTCACTTCATTCAACTATGCCTTTTATGTCTTTTTCCCCTGTTACGAAATTTATAACAGTGAGAGACAATTCAATAATACATGACGGAAACTATGAATTTACTGTTATTCATACACCTGCACACACTCTCGGAAGTGTATGCTATCAGTGCGGTGATGTCATTTTTACAGGAGATACCCTTTTCTGCTGTTCTGTCGGAAGAACTGATTTCCCCGAAAGTAACCCTTCACTTCTCATGCCCTCCCTGAAAAAATTATGCATGATACAGCATGACCTTAAAGTTTTACCGGGGCATAACGAATATACTACTCTTGACTATGAAAAGAAAAATAACCCGTTCCTGCAAAGGTGTATGATGTGATGAATAATTCAAAAATGCCCGTTGTCCTTATGGGAAATAATTTCAAGTATGAAATTGAAGCCACATTGAAGCTTTTTTTCAGTACCGCACGTTTCAGCTTTTATGATGACATATCTTTCGCTCAGGGTGATAATTATATACTCGCAAGTGCTGTACCTGACAACGGTCTTTCACTTATCGCAGAAGTATGCCTTGACGGTGAAAAGAAAACCGCTGTAAACCTGCTCCCTCCCGATACAGATAAAAATACTGCCGAACATGAACTTTGCCGCCTTATATTCCACATACTCAGAGAAAAAATAGGAATAAACCCTCCGTGGGGGCTTATGACGGGAATACGCCCGATTAAAAAAGTTACAGAACTTATTGAGAAAAATATGCCAGATGATGATATTAAAAACTCCCTCAGAAAACACTTTGAAATATCAGATGACAAACTTTCACTTGCCATGCTCACCGCAAAAAATCAGTACCCGCTTTTGCAGAAAATTGATAAAAATGCAGTAAGTCTCTATATATCAATTCCTTTTTGTCCGTCAAGATGCAGTTATTGCTCCTTTGTATCACATTCAATGGATTCTGCAATTAAATTAATGCCCGAATATGTCGCTTCACTTTGTAAAGAACTCGAAATTACAGGTAAAATTATCAACGAAATGAATATCAAAATTGATACAATCTATTTCGGCGGAGGTACTCCAACTTCTCTTTCAGCAAGAGATATAAAAACTATAATGGAATGTGTCGAAAAAAATTTTGATATACAAAATGTCCGTGAATACAGCTTTGAAGCAGGCAGACCTGATACTATCACCGAAGAAAAACTCCGTATCATAAAAGAACTTGGTGCAGACAGAATTTCTGTAAATCCACAGTCAATTAATGATAACGTCCTGAAAGCTATCGGCAGAAATCACTCCGCACAGGATTTTTTTGACTCTTTTGAAATCGCAAGAAAAACAGGATTTAAAAATATCAATACAGACCTCATCGCAGGTCTCCCCTCGGATAATGCTGAAAGTTTCAGAAATACACTCGATAAAATGATTGAACTTAATCCCGAAAGTATTACTGTACATACTCTCACTATAAAACGTTCTGCCAGCCTTTTTTCATTAAATTCTGAAAATATCAAGAATCCTGCCTCCGAAATGGTCGATTACAGTATAGAAAAACTTATAGAAAATAAATATCTCCCCTACTATATGTACCGACAGAAAAATACAGTCGATAACCTCGAAAATGTCGGATATGCTAAAAAAGGATTTGAAAGCCTGTATAATATTTATATTATGGACGAAACTCAGACCATTATAGGAGCAGGCTGCGCCGCTTCGACAAAACTTGTTTACCCTGACGGAAAAATAAGCAGAATACATAATTATAAATTTCCTTATGAGTATATTAAAAGTTTTGATAAACTTATGGAAAAGAAAAAGGAGTTAGTTGAATGTTTGAAAAAAATCAGCTCTTCACAGCAGAAATAACAGATATAACCTCCGAGGGTAACGGCGTTTGCAGAATTGAAAACGTTGCTGTTTTTGTCCCTGAAACCGCTGTCGGAGATGTCGCTGAAATAAAAATAGTAAAGGTTTTAAGCCACTATGCCTATGGCATCGTAAATAAACTGCTCTCCCCTTCCCCAGACCGTCAGGAACGCCCCTGCCCTGCATATAAAAAATGCGGAGGCTGCGTTTTCAGACATATTTCCTATGAGGCTGAATGCAAGGTCAAGGAAAATATAGTGAAAGATGCTTTCAGAAGAATAGGCGGCCTTAACCCCGTATTTGATGATTTTATATGCGCCGACAATACCGAAAGATATCGTAATAAGGCTCAGTACCCTCTCGCTGTTCAGGACGGAAAAGCTATATGTGGTTTCTATGCCCCAAGAAGTCACAGAGTTATTCCAGTTGAGGACTGTCCTCTCCAGCCTGAAATATTTGCTGATATTGTCAGATGCTGCCTTGATTTTATAAATCAGAAAAAATTGTCAGTCTATAACGAAAAATCTCACACGGGCATTTTAAGACATATATACCTGCGAAAAGGTAATTATTCCAACCAGATAATGGTCTGTTTTGTCGTGAGAAAAGATATTTCAAGACAACTCTATCCTCTTGCACACATTCTTCATCACAAATTTGAACATATAATCTGTATCCGTATGAATATAAATCCTGACAAAACAAATGTCATTCTCGGTGATAAGTGGATTTCGCTTTATGGCTGCGAGGAAATTTCGGATACCATGTGCGGAAATGAAATAATCCTCTCCCCTCCTTCTTTCTATCAAGTAAATACCGTTCAGGCTGAAAAAATTTACGCAAAAGCTCTTGAATATGCAAACCCTGAACCTTTGTATACTATTGCGGATTTGTACTGCGGAGCAGGCACAATAGGTCTTTCAATGGCTGACAAGGTTCTGTCAGTTATCGGTATAGAAATAATTCCAGATGCAGTATATGACGCTAAAAGAAACGCTGAAATTAATGATATATACAATGCGGAGTTTTACTGCGGTGATGCAGGAGAAATTTTTGAAAATCTCAGAAAAAACGGCTGTTCTCCTGATATTATCCTTCTTGACCCTCCCAGAAAAGGCTGCTCAGAAAATACTTTGAATACCGTTATTTCAGCAAACCCTAAGAAAATTGTTATGATTTCCTGTAATCCGTCTACTGCTGCCCGTGATGCAAAATTTCTTTCAGAAAACGGATACGCTTTGAATAGAGTTTGTGGCTGTGATTTCTTTCCTGCTACAAGGCACGTTGAAGTCGTACTTTTGCTGTCACGTCAAAATA
>DGRR01000028.1 GCA_002389995.1 Ruminococcus sp. UBA4383
TACTGACTACTACTTTCAACAGGGAAAATTTATATTTCGGTGTGGTGAAACCGCAGAACAAATATGACAAGCTTAAAGAACTCCTCTCGGACTATGACGGAAAATGCGGTATAATTTACTGCAATTCAAGAAAAAAAACAGAGGAAGTCTGCGAAAAATTAATTAATGACAACTATTCCGCCACAAGATACCATGCAGGTCTTTCACAACAGGAAAGAAATGCAAATCAGGAGGATTTCATCTATGACCGAAAAAAAATAATTGTCGCAACCAATGCCTTCGGTATGGGTATAGACAAATCAAATGTGGGATTCGTCATTCATTACAATATGCCGAAAAATATAGAAAGCTACTATCAGGAAGCAGGAAGGGCAGGACGTGACGGTGAACCTGCCGACTGTATTCTCATGTATAACAGCTATGATGTGAATACCGCAAAATTCCTGATTGACAATAACCGTGACACAAACACCCAATTAACCGAAGAAATGCGTGAGGCTGTATATAAAAAAGATATGGAACGCCTTAAATATATGACCTTCTACTGCTCGACAAATGAATGTCTCAGACAGTATATTTTAAGGTATTTCGGAGAAAAATCCCATAATTACTGCGGTAACTGCTCATGCTGTGCAGGCAATTACGAAACAGTCGATATAACTGTCGATGCACAGAAAATAATATCCTGCGTCTACCGTATCCACCGGAAAGGCAGAGACTACGGAAAAACTATGCTTACAGACATACTGCGTGGAGGAAGAAGCGAAAAAATTATAAATGCAGGTCTTGACGGAATTTCAACATATAGTATAATGAAAGATGTCTCAGTTTCAAGAATACGCTCCGAAATTGATTTCCTTATAGACCGTGGATATCTGATGCTGACCGAGGGCGAATATCCCACTGTGAGATTTTCCGAAAAATCAGCCGATATACTTAAAGGCAACAGAAAAATTACAATGAAACTCCCGAAAGAAGAAAAAATTATTTCAAAATATTCCGAAGAAAAAGAATATTTTGCAAATGACAAGCTTTTCGCCCTCCTCAAAGAACTGCGGAGCAGAATCGCCCAGCAGGAAAAAGTCCCCTCATATATCGTCTTTTCCGATACCTCTTTAAAGGATATGTGCAGGAAACTGCCAAGGTCAAAAAATGAATTTCTCGGTGTTTCAGGCGTGGGAACAAAAAAAGCCGATAAATATGCAGATAAATTCTGCGAACTTATAGATAATTACATAAAAGATAATCCAAATGCGAAAAAAGCCCCCGAATCAAAACTTTCTCCGCTCGAAAGACAACTCGCTATGTACAGGGAATATGTAATAAACAAAACAAAGAAATAACTTGCATTTGATAAATTAATGTTGTATAATATATCTTGTATTATGAATGAAAGAGGTATATTATGGAAGAAAAAATTAATCCCCTCGGCACGGAATCCGTTTCAAAGCTTATGTTTAAATTTGCCGTGCCAAGCATTATCGGTATGCTTGTAAGTGCGCTGTACAATATTGTTGACCAGCTATTTATCGGACAAGCTGTGGGTACATACGGAAATGCCGCAACAAATATTGCCTTTCCCTTTTCAACAGCCTGTATGGCGGTAGCACTTCTTCTCGGAATAGGCGGTGCATCATGCTTTAATCTCACAATGGGTCGTGGAGATACCAAAAGAGCAGGATTTTTCGCAGGAAATTCAATATCCATGCTCATAATAAGCGGTACGGTCATAGCACTCATAACGCTTTTATTTCTGACTCCCCTGCTGAAATTATTCGGCTCGCCTGATGATGTACTCCCCTACGCTCAGGAATATGTGAGAGTAACCGCAATAGGATTTCCTTTCCTGATACTCACAACGGGAGGCGGTCATATCATAAGGGCGGACGGAAGCCCTCAGATGACTATGGCTTGCAATCTGACAGGTGCAGTTATAAATACCGCCCTCGATGCACTTTTTGTAATGGTATTCCGCTGGGGAATGGCAGGTGCTGCGGCTGCTACGGTTATAGGACAGTTTGTTTCTGCGGTAATGGTAATATTATATGTGAGAAAATTCAAAACCGTAAACCTTGAAAAAATCCATTTCAAGCCTGATTTTACCGTAATAAAGAGAATATCCTCAATAGGTATGGCATCATGTTTCAATCAGCTTGCAATCGCAGTTGTACAGATAGTGCTTAACAATTCATTAAGTCACTACGGCGGACTTTCCGAATACGGAAGTTCAGAACCTATCGCCTGTGCAGGAATTGTCATGAAGGTAAATATGATAGTATTTTCAATAGTTATAGGTCTTGCTCAGGGTACTCAGCCCATTGAAAGCTTCAACTACGGTGCAAGACAGTATGACAGGGTTAAAAAAGCCTACCGCCTTGCAGTCATAACAGGTGCAGGAATATCAGTTGCTGCGTTCATAATGTTTCAGATATTTCCGAGACAGATATTGTCTGTTTTCGGAAAAGGAAGCGAAACATATTTTACTTTCGGAGTAAGATTTTTCAGGATATTTTTGTTTTTCACATGGATAAACTGTCTCCAGCCCATAACCTCAACATTTTTCACATCAATAGGAAAACCGATAAAGGGCGTATTTCTCTCACTTACAAGACAGATATTGTTTTTCATACCGTTTCTGCTGATACTTCCGCTTTTCTTCGGAATAGACGGAATTATATATACAGGTCCGACAGCAGATTTGCTTTCCGCAATAGTCGCAATAGTTATGGCAGGATATGAATTTAAACTGATGAATCAACTTGAAAAAAAGGAGCTGAC
>DGRR01000078.1 GCA_002389995.1 Ruminococcus sp. UBA4383
TGAACATGGGAGAGCCTACGCCTGCGGGGATATTGACAGCGGCACATTCGATGATTCCACCGAGAATTTCGTTATACTCATCGGCTTTTTTGATGTCATCGAGCATAAGCCAACCTCTTCTGTCGTTTATGACGGGGAAATCCTTTGTCCTTATGCTGAGTATGCCGTCACGCTTTATATTCACGGGGTCGAAGGGATTATCCTTGAAATTATGTATACCTGCGATATGTGCGCCTACATATATTCCGTGTCTTTCGAGAATCTGACCGCACACAGCACCTGCAAAGCACAGCGGAGCGGTGAAGGATTCTGAAAAGTTGTCGAAATGTCTTACATCGCTGTAACCTTTATATCTTACTGCGCCTGTATAGTCCGCATGACCTGAGAGGGCAGAACCGGAAACATTGATTTTTTCATCTTCCTGCAATGTATTATTCTGAATCAGGGCGCACAAGGCACTTCCTGTTGTGCGGTTATTTTTTATTCCTGAGATTATATGCGGCATTGGCACTCTGATTCTGTTTCCTGAAAGATTGGCGGAAACGGGGAATCTTCTCTGCATAAATTCAGCGATTTTCTCAACATTAATATATTCGCCTGCGGGGAGGTTGTCTATTGTAACGCCTATTGAGTTTCCGTTAGTTTCTCCGAACACGGATACTGATATTCTGTTATTCCATACTGATGACATCTGCATCACCTCCTGCTTTTGTATAGTCTTTAAAGAAATCGGGGTAAGATTTTTCGGCAGCCTGTGCGCCTTTGATTATGACATTTCCCTCACAGCCGAGAGCGGCTATTGCGGCGGACATAACGATTCTGTGGTCACCGAAACTGTCAACAGTACCGCCTTTTAGTTTGCCTGTGGGAGTGATGATTATACCGTCATCAGTGATATCCGCATGACCTCCGAGGGAATTTATCATGGCGGCAGCGGATTCAAGGCGGTTGCTTTCCTTTATTTTGAGTCTCTGAGCGTTATAGATTCTTGACGGTGCATTTCCGTAGGCGGCCAGTACGGTGAGTACAGGTACGAGGTCGGGGATATCCGAACAGTCCGCCTCGAATGAAGTTATACAGCCATTATAGCACATATTGTCAATAATATCAAGGATTTTTTTATCGCCCTGAACGCTGTCGGGATTCAGATTATTGATATTGACCTGTGAGCCGATGGCATTTGCGACAAAGAAAAAAGCCGCCTGAGAATAATCTCCTTCTGTTGTGAGGTTGCAGGGGATATATTTCTGATTTCCCTTTATGAAGAATCCGTTTTTGTTTTCTGATATTACGATACCGTATTTTTTCAGAATATCAATGGTTATATCGACATAGGGGCGTGATTCAAGGTGAGAAGTAAGAATAATTTCCGAATCTCCGTCAAGCAATGGGAGTGCGAACAGCAGACCTGTTATGAACTGTGAGGAGACATTTCCCTCTACTTCATATTTTCCGCTTTTGAGTTTTCCCGATATGCTGAACGGCATTGTATTGTTATAATTAAAATTTATGCCGTTTTTGCTTAATTCTCTGACATAAATATCAATCGGACGCTGAGGGAGTCTGCCTTTTCCGAGAAATTCGGAATTTATACCGAGTGCGGCAGCGACAGGTATAATAAATCTGAGAGTTGAACCGCTTTCGTTGCAGTCTATAACGGAATTGTCGGGGATATTTCCGATACCTTTAACGGTAATAATTTCGCCGTTCACATCAAATTCCGCACCGAGGGCGGACATGGCATTTAAGGTAGCCTGAATATCGTTGGACATGGTAACGCCTGAAAGCACTGAAACACCATCAGCGAGAGCGGCACATATTATGGCTCTGTGGGCGCAGCTTTTCGAGGCAGGAATATTTATATCGCCCTTTAAGACGGAGGGTTTTATGAGCATATCCATTTATTAACCCTCCATTAACTTTTCAAATTCAGCAACAGAAACCTTACATATTTCAGCTCTGCCGATTTCGGGGCATATTATATAGTTTATGTTCTGGAACTCACGTTTTTTATCTTTGGAGCAGAACGGGAGGAGTTCATTCATGGGGGCATCGGTATTTGTGGGGAGGTTATATTTTTCCACACATTTTTTAAGTCTGTCGGAGAGTTCCTGAGAACATAATTTTTCGGTTATGATGCACATACCTGCGGAAACGCCCATACCGTGGGTATAGTTTGTATAGTTATGCCAGCCTTCGATAGCGTGACCGAGAGTATGACCGAAATTGAGAATCATTCTTTCGCCCGTATCAAATTCATCATGTTCAACGACATCACGTTTTATGTCAATGCAGGTATAGACGAGTTCGTCCATTACATCGCTGATATCAGATATATTATGATTTTCGATAAGTTCAAACAAATTTCCGTCACGAATCATGCCGTATTTTATAGCCTCAGCCATACCGCATGAGAGTTCTGTCTGCGGGAGGGATTCAAGTACATCGCTGTCGCAGATGACGAGAGCAGGCTGTTTGAAAGCACCGACAAGATTTTTTCCGCCTTTTATGTCAACGGCAGTTTTTCCGCCTACTGATGAATCTATCTGGGCGAGGAGAGTTGTTGGAATCTGGACAAAGTCAATTCCCCTGAGGAATGATGCGGCTGCAAAGCCTGTTATATCACCGACAACACCTCCGCCGAGAGCGATGAGGAAATCGCTTCTTGTGATATTTTTTTCGCAGAGGAAGTCGTATATGTCACTGAGAGTGTTTAAATTTTTTGAATGTTCGCCGTTAGGGAAAACGAACACATCAGCCTGAATGTCATAATCTGCGAGTGATTTCACAAGACGCTGTGCATAGAGGTTATTGACGATATCATCGGTTATGATGACGGTTTTTTTTGATTTGAGTGTGGAAGATATAAATTTTCCGCATATGTCGAGACTGCCTCTTTCGATAATGATATCGTAGGGGGAGCTTGTACGGACGGTAATAGTTTTCATTTTATCCTGCCTCTCTGAAAGTATACTTTCAAACAAATTCTTGACTAAATTATAACATATTACATATGTAATGTCAAGCAAGCATGATAATTTTTTGATAAATAAAGGGAAAGCAAAGTTAAAAAACGACAAAAAAATCCTGCTTGCAAGAAACAAGCAGGATAAAAAATATGGCGCGGATCGAGAGATTTGAACTCTCGCGCCGGTTTCCCGACCTACTCCCTTAGCAGGGGAGC
>DGRR01000021.1 GCA_002389995.1 Ruminococcus sp. UBA4383
GCGAAAATTTGACGATTTTAAATAGGAGTTGATAGAAATGCCGGAAGTATGTCTTTTGGGTACAGGGGGAATGTTACCCCTTAAAGACAGATTTTTAACAGGTTTATATGCAGAATATGGCGGAAAAGCTATTCTTATTGACTGCGGAGAAGGTATGCAGGTAGCTTTTGGTATGCACAATCTTAAAATGAGCAAGGTAGAAATGATACTGATAACTCATGACCATGCAGACCATGTTACAGGACTGCCCGGACTTTTGCTTTCAATCGGAAACTGTTCAAGAACTGCTCCGCTTGATGTATATATGCCCGAAGTCTGTGAAAAAACAATTAACAATTTAATGTCCGTATGCGGTTATCTGCCTTATGAAGTGATAATCCATACTCTGCCGAGCGACAAGCCTGTATCATTCAGTGCGGAGAAAATTGACCCCATGCTGACGATAAACACGATTCCGCTGAAACACAGCGTTGAATGTATAGGATATAATTTTGTATTGGAGAAAAAGCCCGTATTTGAACCGAATAAGGCTAAATCCCTCGGAGTACCCGTTCAGATGTGGAAAAAACTCCACGCAGGCGAAAGCGTTACCCTTGATGACGGGAAAATTATAAATCCTGATGATGTTACAGGCGAAAAGCGTCCGCCTGTCAAAATTACATACACAACAGATACTCTCCCTCTGCCTGAAATAGTTCCCTTTGCGGAAAATTCCGATTTGTTTATCTGCGAGGGAATGTACGGCGATATGGGCAAAAAACAGTCCATGAACGAAAAGGGTCATATGCTTATGCAGGACGCTTGTGAACTTGCAAAGAGTGCGAATGTAAAGAATTTATGGCTTACACATTACAGTCCCGCAGAAAAAGACCCGTCAGTTTATGAGGAAGAACTGAAAAATATATTCCCGAATGTAGTAATATCAACAGACGGAATGAAGCTAAATATATAGGGGGCTTGGGGGAAAGCCGTCCCTTGACCTGAGAGAGAACGGAGCAAAGCGGAGTGAACGAAAGGTCAAGGCTACAAGGGCGGCTCCCCCATTCAAAATAAAGGGGGCTTGGGGGAAAGCCGCCCCTTGACCTGAGAGAGAACGGAGCAAAGCGAAGTGAACGAAAGGTCAAGGCTATAAAGGCGGCTCCCCCATTCAAAATAAGGAGTGTTTTTATGAGAAATGTAAAACCCGTTAAGGTCGGGAACTGTGTTCTTGACGGAAAACATATATACATACAGTCAATGCTCAATGTGCGTTCGGACGACATTGAGGGAAGCGTAAAACAGGCTGTTGAACTTGAAAAGGCAGGCTGTGAAATAATCCGTGCCGCTATACCGAATATGGAGGCTGTAAAGCTTATACCTGCAATTAAGGAAGCCGTAAACATTCCGCTTGTTGCGGACATTCACTTTGACTATAAGCTTGCACTTGAATCTGTTGCCGCAGGTATAGACAAAATCCGCATAAATCCCGGAAATATAGGCAGTATGGACAGGGTAAAAGCCGTTGCAGATGCCTGCAAGGCAAAAAATATTCCCATAAGAATAGGTGTAAATTCAGGCTCTCTTGAAAAGGAAATACTTGCAAAATACGGCTCTCCCACTCCTGAGGCACTTGTTGAAAGTGCTATGGGTCATGCGGCACTTCTTGAAAGATTTGATTTTGATGATATAGTCATATCAATAAAATCATCTGATGTAAACAAAATGATAGCATCTTACCGCCTTGCCGCAGAAAAATGCAATTATCCGCTGCATTTAGGCGTTACTGAGGCAGGTACGGAGAGAATGGGTATAATTAAATCCGCTGTCGGAATAGGTTCGCTTTTGTGTGACGGAATAGGCGAAACTATCAGAGTATCGCTCACTGATGAACCTGTGAAGGAAATATATGCCGCTAAGGATATACTGAAATGTATCGGCAAAAGGGGAGGGGTAAAACTCGTTTCATGCCCTACCTGCGGAAGAACAAGAATTGATTTGATTGGTACAGCAAAAAAAGTCGAAGATGCCATAAAAGACCTCGACAAGGATATAACTGTCGCTGTTATGGGCTGTATAGTCAACGGTCCGGGAGAGGCGAGAGAGGCTGATATAGGTATCGCAGGCGGTGACGGCTGTGCGATAATTTTCAAAAAGGACGGCTCTCAGAGAAAAGTAGATGAAAAGGATATTGTAAAGGAACTGCTTGCGGAGGTTGAAAAAATTCAATGAATATCAGTCTTTCAGAATTTCTCAAAGAATTTAACCCTGAAATTCCCGAAAGCCTTGGACAGGGCGAAATCTTTAAGATAACACATTCGGACAATCTCCGCAATATCGGAGTATATGCACGTTTTGCAAAGCTTGTTCCGTTTGATGACATGATACTTTTTGAGAAATCAATGCAGACAGCCCTTTCTGCCGAAACAGTCCGTCTTTACTGCCGTTATCCGAAAGAATTGTTCAGCATGGGATATTATGATACAATTATAAGAATCCTGAAAAGAAAAATATCCTTCATAAACGGTTTTCTTGACGATGCGGAAGTATCATCAGATTCAGGTGCAATAAATATAAAGCTTGTGCATGGCGGACGTGATATTCTTGAAAAATGTTCTTTCCGCACCAAAATGCATCAGCTTATATATAATCAGTTCGGTGCTGATATAAAAATAAATCTCCTCGGCGGTGAAAATATCTCCGATGAGGAATTTGACAAGATGCAGGAAAATATCCGGTCAGAAATTCCCGATTACAGCAGTCAGGTTATACCGCAGAAAACTCCCGAAGAAATTCGTAATGAAGAAATTGCAAACAGTACCCCCGCAAAATCAGTCGATATATCTTCACTCGATACTGAATTTGATGCACAGTCGGCAAAGATAATAAAAGGCAGGGCTATCCGTGAAAC
>DGRR01000203.1 GCA_002389995.1 Ruminococcus sp. UBA4383
AATTACAGGAGATTTTTATTTTTATTCTGCTATTTCAAGACCCTGAACACTTTCGACAGTGTAAGGCTTGTCAGTGCCGTTTACAGTGACTTTAACGATATTGCCTTTTCTTTCGGCAGTAATTTCAGCGGAAAGTATTCCTTCCTTTGAGTATACCTTTGCAGATGCAGTTTTTCCGTCATCAAGACCATATATCTTAATTGTCATATTGTCGGTATAGTCGTACTCAACGGACTTTTCAAAGTTTCCGTATACAATTATTGAATTGGGCTTTGCATACAGAGGAAGTCCGAAATAGTCATATTTTTTGCTGTACCATTTTCCGCCTTCAAGCTGTTCACCCGTCTGAATATCCGTCCATGTACCGCCTTCGGGAAGGTAGAAGTCGCAGATTCCCTCCTCATTGAATACGGGAGCGACAAGGAGATTATCTCCAAGCATATACTGAGTATCAACAGTAAGTGCCGCACGGTCATATGCGAAATCTATAACCATAGCTCTCATCATGGGGATACCTGTTTCATGTGTATTTACGGCATTTGCAAAGAGATACGGCATAAGTCTGCCCTTTAACTTTACAAAATGTCTTGAAACATCACAGCTTTCCTCATCAAAACTCCACGGTACACGATATGAACTGTTTCCGTGATATCTTGAATGCGTTGACATAAGTCCGAATGCAGTCCATCTCTTGTAAAGGTCAGGAGTGGCAGTTGCCTCAAATCCTGAAATATCATGAGAGAAGAAGCCGAATCCCGAAAGACAAAGCGAAAGTCCGCCCCTTAAAGTTTCCCACATTGATTCATAGTTTGCAAAACAGTCACCGCCCCAGTGTACAGGGAACTGCTGACCGCCTACTGTTGCAGAACGTGCGAACAGGCAGGCATTGTTCATGCCCTTTACCTCCTGCAATGCGTCGAATACAGTTTTATTATAGAGATAGGTATAGTAGTTGTGCATTTTATACGGGTCTGAGCCGTCATAATATACCACATCTGTAGGTATTCTCTCGCCGAAATCTGTCTTTATGGCATCAACACCGAGTTCCGCAAGACCCTTTATCTTTGATGCATACCAATCTCTTGCTTCGGGATTTGTGAAATCTATTATCGCAAGACCCGGCTGCCACAAATCGCACTGGAAAACCGAACCGTCCTTATTTTTGATGAAATAGCCCTTTTCCATACACTCATCGAATACAGGCGCACGCTGTCCAACATAGGAATTTATCCAGACGCATATTTTAAGACCTTTTTCCTTTAAACGTGAGATAATGCCTTTCGGGTCGGGGAACATATCCTTATCCCATTCAAAACTGCACCACTGATATTCTTTCATCCAGAAGCAGTCAAAATGGAATACTTCCAGCGGAATATCACGGCTGTTCATCTCATCAATGAACGAATTAACTGTTTCTTCGTCATAATTTGTAGTGAATGATGTTGAAAGCCAGAGTCCGAATGTATATGCAGGAGGGAGTGCGGGCTTTCCTGTAAGGGTTGTGTAATTCTGCAATACCTCGCCTATATTTTCACCGCCGAATACAAAGTATTCCATATGCTGTCCCTGAACGGAAAATGCAACTTTGGAAACAGTTTCGCTTGCTACCTCAAAAGTGACATTTTCGGGGTGATTTACAAATACTCCGTAGCTGCGTGACGAAACATAGAAAGGTATTGATTTATAGCTCTGTTCGGAACAAGTACCGCCGTCATTGTTCCATACCTCAACAGTCTGACCGTTCTTTACGAAAGTGGAGAATTTTTCACCGAAACCGTAGATATATTCGCCTACGCTTATGTTGAGCATTTCACGGATAAAGGTATTATCCCCGTTATCGGACTTTGCAAAGAAACGTGTACCTGTCTGTGATGATTTTTTCTGAGCATTGAACCATTCTTCTTCTTCGATGAGAGAAGTAGTTCTCCAGCCCTCTTTTGTGAGAAGTCTGTCATCATACCAGTATGAAACTTCCCAGCCGCCTCCCTGAGAGCCTATTTTTACTTTTGTTCTGCCTGAAATGAGTTCGTAACCGCCGTTTTCGTCCTTTTTTATCACGGGCTTGAAAGACTTGTCCTCATAGAGGGTAAAGGAGGGGTCTTTTTTTACTGCGCCCTTGAAATGGTCAATAGTTACCTTTATACTGTTTTCGAGTACAGAAGAAAATCTTATGGTAAGCATAGGACCTCCGAGGGTCATGCCCCTGTTGCCTATCCATTGATTTGCAGCATACACCGTTACTGAATTTTCGTCAGCCTCAACGGTGTACATCTGAGTGGCATAATTTACATTATACCCAGGCTTGTTGAGCCAGAAACCGTCTGAAATTTTCATAGTTAAACTCCTTTTTGTGCCTTATTGCTTTAAAATGCACTTTCAGTATAACATATACCGTTCAGAATGTCAATGCATATATTATTAAAAAAATACTGTCATGAAACGAACTGACTGTTATAAAGCTGTGCATAGAAACCGTTTTTCTTCATGAGTTCGGAATGGCTGCCCTGTTCGATAATATTTCCGTCCCTCATTACAAGAATAGTATCAGAATTTTTGATTGTTGAAAGTCTGTGTGCTATGATGAAGTTTGTCTTTCCCTGCATAAGCTTTAC
>DGRR01000220.1 GCA_002389995.1 Ruminococcus sp. UBA4383
TCCTTCAGTCCGGATTTACTGTAATAACATTTTTCCATTCTGCTTTTTAATTCTTCCATTTCTTTTTCTATTGTTTCATATATTATCTTTTCCATTTTTCATCACCATTTTTATTATAACACACCCTTTTCTATTTTACAACTGTAATATTAGAACAAGTCTATTGACAAAATCAAAAAGTACACCTTTTCTGTAAATTGTGAGTTGTAAACAAATTATAAACATGATATAATTAAGAAAGTATAAATCAATTCAGAAAGGAATGATTAAAAATGGGAAAAAAAATTAAAAATTCTGAAAAATATTTCAAAAAAATTCTCAGTCTCACTATGATTCCAATGATGTTTTTCAGTATGGGTACAATGAATATACCCGAAGCAGAAGCAGTTGAAACTGCCGAAAGGTTAATTTATGTCGCTGAAAACGGTAACGACTACATCGGAAACGGTTCTTCCGAAAGTCCTTACAGGTCAATAAAAAAAGCCGCTGATGAGGCAACCGCAGGTACAACTGTACTCGTCCGTGCAGGTACTTATATTGAGGAGGACATCAAACCAAAAGAATCAGGAAAAGAAGATGCCATGATTGTTTTCCGACCCGAAAAAACTTCCGACATAGGAAAGGTAATAATCAAGCATAAGGATATATTTGACGGTTCAAGCATCACTCCTGCTGTAAAGGCTCAGTGGCTCAGTGATACAGGCTGGTCTGAAAATGATGTGAAACATTATGACAATGCAGGTATCGAATATTCAATTGCCGCAAGAAAAAATCAACTCACCGACGTTTTTAACCTGTACGGTCGTGATTACGTCATGGTAGAAGGCTTTGTGTTTGAGGATTATAAATATGCCCGCAGTACCGTAAATATCATGGGCAAAGGAAATGTCGTAATGAATAATCAGTTCAAAAATATCGGCTGTGTCTACAATGCCCCGTGGACATGGAATTCGCAGGGAGTTTACCGCCCTGATGTCACAATTCCCGTTGCAGGTCCTGACAATGTAATCCGCAACAATTATTTTCAGAGCGTGTACGGAGAAACACTTTGCTATGACAACCATTCACAGAACTGTATAATTTCAGAAAATACTTTCATAGGCGCAATCGGAAAAAATGCAGGTGCAGGCGGTGCGGAATCTTCAACACTCGGAGGCAGAGCGGACGGCAACAGAAATAATGCTTTTGCTTTCAATTATTCGGGCGGTTCAGTCAACGGCGGTACTATCTGGCTTGACATAAGTGTAAGGGATTTTACCGCAGTAAGAAATGTTGCACATAATACGGCTTATTTCATGTTCAATGAATCGGAATGTACAAGAAACTGGGCTTATGAAAATATTGTCTATAACAAGCCCCTCGATGAAAACAAGAGAATGATCGGGGATACTGAGTATTTCATGAATTTCCCTGCACAGCGCATTGAATCGGGACTGTTTTCGGCTTTCTGGGATACAGGCTCTACATGGGACGCAAGGTGGGTCAACAATGTCACATATAACCTTAAAAATGGTATCTCCCTTGACAGGTCATGGAATAACGAGGTATTAAACAATATTTCCTATGATGACGATAACAGTATGTACAGCAGTAATGATACTCTGGGACTGCTTGTAAAGGAAACATCTGTAAACGGTTTCCATTCATGGCACGGAATCGACCTTAAAGGAGGCGGTTCAAATACTTTCAGGAATAATCTCTGGTACTCCGCAAGAAAACCTGAATATGTCCGCTATATGGAACCCTCACAGCCTGCAATTACAGCAGATTCATTCAACGCACAGACAGGCTCGCAAACTAATCTTTCACAAGACCCCATGTTTGAAAATGCTGCCGCAGGCGATTTCCGTCTTAAAGAAGGAAGTCCCGCAGCAGGCTCAGGTGATAACGGCGTGGACAGAGGTGCTTATGCTGTTTATCCTAAAACTGATGTGGGATATAATAAAAGTCTCGGTCTTACGGAAGATGTAAACGTAAGCTTTGCAAAACTCAATTCCTTGGCAAAGCCTGAAGATGTTATTGAACTCGAAATTAAATTAAACAAACCCGCAGTCAGCAAAATGGAATTTGAAGTCACACCTGTTGCAGGTGATGCACAGCCTGACAAGGATTACAGCTTTATAGACAATCCTTCTGTAACATTCAATAAGGGTGATACAAGTAAAACTGTCCGTGTAAAGATTCTTGAAGGTTATGACCTTGACCAGCTTCTTGTTTTCCGCCTTACTCCCGTCGGCAGTACAAAAATTGAATCTGTCGGTGCAAGAGATATGCACCTCGTAAGAATCAACAGAGAAGAAAAACGTGTGCTTGTTATAAATAATGTGGGCGATTCTATGGGAAAATCAATCGTTGAATACCATAAACCCGGTGAGCTTGTAACAATTGACGCAAAAACAAGGGACGGCTATACCTTTGACGGCTGGCTGCCCGGTATTGATTCAATGGAAGTTACTCCTGTCAGCTCAGACGGTACACGCTCCACTTTTATAATGCCTGAATATAATCAGAGAATACAGGCAAAGTGGAAATTAAACGGCTCACGCATAAATGTAACGGGAATCAGCCTGAATCAGGAAACAATCTCATTAAATGCAGGAGATACATCTGACATAAAGGCAACTGTTTTCCCTGATAATGCAACAGATAAAGTCGTTCTCTGGACTTCATCAAATCCGCTTGTGGCTTCTGTTGACAGTAATGGTTCTGTAAAGGGACTTTCAGAGGGTACAGCAGAAATTATTGCAAGAACTCTTGAACCGAGTGACAAACAGTTTACTGCAAAATGTAAAGTTACCGTAACAGGAAGTATTACCCCTGCAAATGATATTATTGAAGCTGAAAGCTATGACTTACAGTCAGGTATTGATATTGAAAATTGCAGTGAGGGCGGCTCAGATGTTGCATATATTGAAAGCGGAGACTATATCGGTTTTAAAGGTGTTAATTTCGGCAGAGGTTCGGAATCAGTGAATTTCAGAGTTGCTTCAAACGGCAGCAGCGGAAAAATTGAGGTTCATCTCGGTTCTCCTGACGGAAAACTTATCGGCAGTATGGACGTAAACAGTACAGACGGCTGGCAGAAATGGAAAACTCAGAAATGCAGCATCGAAAAGACCACAGGTGTAAATGATGTATATTTCGTATTCAAAGGCGGTGCAGGATATCTGTTCAATCTCAACTGGTTCAGTATAAATTATCCTTATGAAAATGATAATCTTTCAGGTGACTGCAACCTTGACGGTGCAGTAAATGTTGCTGATGCGGTGATGCTTCAAAAATGGCTTCTTGGTGCAAGCGATAATCTTACCTGCTGGCGCAACGCTGATGTGTGCAAAGATAACATAATTGATGTGTTTGACTTATGTATTCTCAGAGATATGATTAATTAGTCTCTCCTCAAGCCATAAACATTTATCGAAATATCGACAAAAAAGTACAGATATGGTATAATGATGATTATCGAATACAACGCTCACAAAAGTGATGATGATAATGACAGCAATGACGGCGGTAACAGAGGAAACAATGATACTGATAACACCTTTCTTCGAATGATGAAGAACTTCTTGATATCCTTAAAAAAGTATACGGACAACAGCTTTATATGTATGAAAACAAAATTCATATTGTTGAAGACAGAATAGTCAGCATAAGTCAGCCGTATATCCGTCCGATAGTCAGAGACAAGGCGAAATCACCTGTAGAATTTGGAGCCAAGCTTGATTTGTCAGTTGATGAAACAGGAATGTGCAGGCTTGAAAAGCTGTCCTTTGATGCATACAATGAAAGCACAGTACTGAAGACTGCAATTGAAAACTACAAGCAGCGCACAGGACATTATCCGGAGCGTGTTCTTGCAGACCAAATATACCGAAATCGTGATAATATCACGTTTTGCAGCGATCTTGACATTCGTCTTTCCGGCAAGAGGCTTGGCAGACCTAAGAAGAATGCTGACACGAAAGAAGAGAAGAAAACTGCTTATCAGGATAATACTGACCGAATAGAAGTTGAGCGGAAATTTAGTATTACAGTTGTAAAAAACCAGACTTCCAATGGCAGACAGAAGCA
>DGRR01000181.1 GCA_002389995.1 Ruminococcus sp. UBA4383
CATCTGAATATACTGCTGACTGCTGTAATGCAGAATTTAAGAGAATCATGTATCCGTTTCCGTCGGGGTATCTTCTGTCGTGCCAGATTTTGCACAGGTCATAGTCGGAAGTATTTGATGTATTCTGTGTGAGGATTACAGAAATATCCTTGTTGCTTCCTGCGAGTCTGTTTTCAATGAATTGCAGTTCTTCAACGCTGTAAACGCCTAATTCATCAAATATGTGAGAGGGACACATATCTGAAAGAGAAAGCATTTCCAGTATTCCGTTTTTAAACTCTCCTTTTACAAAAAGCTGTGTTGCGGAAAAAAGTGCGGAATTGAGAGTATTTGTATCTATAATTTTTTCGCATACGCCTGTTGTGAGGAGGTAGTCGTATTTTGTATCGTTATTCAAAACGAATACAAGACCGTTTCCTGCGTTATCATAAAGCTGGCTGAAAATATCCTTTGCATAGTCTGCGGAAGTGAAGTCACCGCTTGAACTTATGGTGACGACAGCGGCATTTATCATTTTTTCGGCACTTATGCGCCTTACATAGCTGTCGAGTTCGTTTTCCTCGTCATCGCTGAGAATCTGGGCATAGTCATAGATATACCTGCCGTTTTCGGCTTTTACGGACTGAACGGCGGAGGAATCGGATTCGGGTGCTTCATCGGAATCCTGATTATCCTTTTTATTCTCATTATTCGTAGAATCATCTGAGGTTTCGGGTTCTTCTGACGTTGTATTTTCTTCATCTGATGTATTTTCCGAAGAAATTTCTGAATCGTCGGAAATTTCAGATGAAGCATTTTGCGGAGAGCTTACGCAGCCGCTGAAAATAATAGTCATTGAAAGTGCTGCTGCTAAAAATTCAGAAAATTTTTTCAAAAAAATCATTCCTTACTCTTGTATTTCTTATTATATTTTAGTATAATTTAATAGAAAAATCAAGTGTTATACAAAAAATTCATAATTAAAAATTTTAAATTAATATTTTTTTATTTAACAGGAGGCAAATATGGATTATTATGTAAAAAATAACAATATTATTGTGCATGAAAAGGATTTCGACCTCGATGAAACTCTTGACTGCGGTCAGGCTTTCAGGTGGAAAAAAATTGATTCAGACTATAAATGCACTTATACAGGAAAATTTATCAATGATGAACTCACTGTATCACAGACGGAGGACTGCTTTATTTTCCACAATATTTCCGAAAAGGATTTTCTTGACAAATGGTTTGAATATTTCGATTTCGGAACAGACTATTCCGAACTCAAAAAAATATTCTCACAGGACGAAACACTCGCAAAAGCCTGCAAATACGCAAAAGGTATCCGTTTGCTGAAACAGGATTCATGGGAATGTCTCATATCATTCATAATTTCACAGAATAACAATATTCCGAGAATAAAGGGCATTATACAGCGTCTTTGCGACAATTACGGAGGAAATTTCCCGACTGCACAGGCTCTCTCGCAGGAATCCCCCGAAAGCCTTGCATATCTGCGGAGCGGTTTCCGTGCAAGATATATATGTGATGCATCACAGAAAGTAAACAGCGGTGAAGTTAATCTGACAAAAATATCTTCCATGCCTTTGGAGCAGGCAAGGACTGAACTCAAAAAAATAACAGGTGTAGGCGATAAAGTCGCTGAATGTGTACTCCTTTACGGTATGCACCGCACAGAAGCTTTTCCCGTTGATGTATGGATTAAGAGAGTGCTTGCCGAATATTATCCGAATGGTCTGCCTGAATACATATCCGCAGATGCAGGCATAGCACAGCAGTATCTTTTCCATTATATGCGTACTGCCGTATCCGCATAAATAAAAATCTCCGCACGGAGCGGAGAATTTTTATTATTCAAAGATTATTTCATATTCCGAAAGATTTTCCCATTGGTTTAAAAACTGAGTGAAAATGTTTTCGGCATTTGTCTTGACGGAGTAGAAGAAGTCATAATTCTGCAAAAGTTTATGTTCCTGAGCTTCTTTCTGTTCAGAGAGCATATCTGAATAGTCTGAGTAGTCAAGGGTACTGAAAATATCATCTTTTGCATCTTTAAATTCATAGCTGTTTTCGTCAACATAGTGGTTTGTTATTTCGGCTTCGGGGATTGATATGAGTACGGTTTTTTCGTCATTGTCAACAGCGATTTCTATTTCGCTGAAATCAATATCCACATCAATTGCACCGTCAAAGCTGAAAATAAACATATTTGTCGTAAGCGGAACTTTCATGCCCCATGCGTCCCTGTAAACCTCATAGACTTCCGATGAATGGTATGTATAGGTTTTCGAGGTAAGACCGTAAGCAGGTGAAATAATATCCGATATATCGCTTTCATAAATAAAAATCGGTTCAGTGGTAGGTTCTTCGGTAGGAGCTTCTGTGGGTTCTTCGGTAGTTGGTTCTTCGGTAAGGGATTCAATAATATCCTCAGCGTCCGCCTGCATCTGGGATATACCGCTCTGTTCCTCGGTATGGCTCATACTTTTCTGTTTTTCGTTGTACTTTCCGAAAAGATATGCAAAATAAACGCACATCATGAACATAAGCACAAACAGCACCATAGCGATAAGGATAACAGGCGTATCGACAGCAACCTTATGAGATTTTCTTTCTCTTTTGGTATCCTTTTCGATTTCGTTCTGAACATCGAGTTCGTTTTCATTTTCCATAGGAAAGACCCCCTTTTTATAAAATGTCCCAATATCCGGACAGCATATCCGTCCGTACTCTCATTATAACATAAATATTCCTTATTTTCAATAATTTTCATCTGATTTTCATTTATAAATCCAAACTGTAACAAATTAATGCAAAATACACCATGCATAATTCATAATTCGGTTGGTAATCAAAACAAAAATTTTTTATTATACAAAACTGCTTTGTACGGAAATTTATCAAATATATGTTGACATTTATTTGATTATGTGGTATAATATGAGCGTGGAATTGTATTGAATTATGTCAATTCTGACAATTATGCATTATGCATTGACAATTATGAATTAATTAATGGAGGTTTTAAAAATGGGAATGTTCGACAAGCTTATCGACAATCTTAAAGCAAACAAAAAAACTATCGTTTTCACAGAGGGCAATGATGCAAGAATACTCTCTGCCGCTGACAGACTTCTTAAAGAAGGTCTTATGGGCGTTATTCTCTGCGGAAACGCTGACGAGGTAAAGGCTGCCGCTGCAAACGGCAATTTCTCCATAGACGGTGCGGAAATCATCGACCCCGAAACATACCCCGAATTTGAATCACTCGTTGCTCAGATGGTTGAACTCAGAAAAGGCAAGATGACAGAGGAAGAATGCCGCACTCTCCTCAAAAAATCCAACTATTTCGGCACTATGCTCGTAAAGGCAGGCAAGGCTGATGCTCTCCTCGGTGGTGCTACATATTCAACTGCTGATACTGTAAGACCTGCTCTCCAGATTATCAAGACAAAAAAAGGCTCTAACCTTGTAAGCTCATCATTTATTCTTTTCAGGGAAAAAGACGGCAAGGAAGAAAAAATTTCCATGGGCGACTGCGCTATCAATCTCGGCTATACCGACAGAGTTGACAAAGAGGGAAATGTTACACTTTCCGCTGCAAGACAGCTTGCGGAAGTAGCTGTTGAAACTGCAAGAACTGCATCATTCTTCGGTATTGACCCCAAGGTTGCCGTACTCAGTTTCTCAACTTACGGCTCAGGCAAGGGTGGCACTGTTCAGCTCAGTCATGATGCAGTTATCGAGGCAAGAAATATCGACCCCGAACTCGTTATTGACGGAGAATTTCAGTTCGATGCAGCCGTTTCGGAAGAAGTTGCAAAGACAAAATGCCCCGATTCAAAGGTTGCAGGCAAGGCTAACACATTTATATTCCCCCTCATCGAGGCAGGAAATATCGGTTACAAGATAGCTCAGAGACTCGGCGGATTCGAGGCTTACGGTCCTATCTTACAGGGTCTTAATGCTCCTATCAACGACCTTTCAAGAGGCTGTACCGCTGATGAAGTTTACAAAATGGCTATAATCACAGCAGGAATGGCTTGATTAAATAAATAATCCATAATAAAAACGCTCCCGATTAAAGGAGCGTTTTTTGTCATATCATTCCTGACTTGAAATACATCATCATTTCATTTGTGAGACTTAAATTATCGGGCTGACCTGTTATATCCTCACGGCTTACCCATTTTGCGTATTTAAGTTCGGATTCGTCTATCTTAATATCCGTATCACCGTCAGCATCACAGAAATATCCTGCAAGAATACTGCCTGAAAATCCCCACGGCTGAGATTTGTAATACCTTATATTCTTGACTTTAAGACCTGTTTCCTCCATGACTTCACGTTCAACGGTCTGTTCAAAGGTTTCGCCTATTTCGGTAAATCCTGCGACAAGTGCATCATAATTTATTTTTCTGTCGGTGGCATAGCGAGTTATGAGGAGTTTGTCACCGTTTGTAATACCTACTATAACAGCAGGATTTATTCTCGGAAAAATTATATTTCCGCATTTACATCTCAAAGCCCTGAATTTTTCGTCTGCGAAAGTTTTATTTCCGCATTTTCCGCAGTATATGTTTGAACTGTACCATATATAGAGATGAAGTGCGGTAAACATGGCAAAAATATTCTGTTTTACGGCATTTTCCGCATAGCGGACTTTTCTTACGGAAACATATTCATAATTTTCATATTTAACATTTCCGTCAGCGAGGAAATATTTAACATTATCGACAGAAAACAGATAAATATATTTATCTGCGGAAATTTCTCCGTATTTCGGGAACGGGTCACTTATATCTTCTTTTGCGAGAACATGATAGACTGCG
>DGRR01000150.1 GCA_002389995.1 Ruminococcus sp. UBA4383
CCCTCATAAAATGCAACGGCTGCCATACGGTATATGCCTGATTCTGGGAATGTTATCTCTTTTCTTTCATAAAGGTCATTCACTCTCATCAGCCTGTACAAATCCTCGTCAAGCAGGGGACTGACATTTTTATCATCGCCTAAATAGAGAACTTTGTCGCCCTTTATCGTAATACCTAAACAGGTATTCCATTTTGTTTCACCGCTGATTATATATGCAGGAATTTTCTCATCATTATAGTGCAAATCAGCGTCCCTGAAAGAACAGTATTGCAGAATATCAGTAATTTCAGAAAGTTCAGGCATTTCAAAGTCCGCATTATTCTTTGCATAGCCATACTGATTCAGAATACCCTTGCAGATAGTTTCAATCATATTTTGGGGCATTGTACGGATATGTTCAGCACATTTTTCCGCAAATTTTTTTCCTCCCTCAAAAAACAGCATTTCGAGAACGCTCTCCCCCTCGGAATTTTTGAACATACCGCTGTAAAAAAGACAGTCTCTCAGCCCTGATTTACCCATATTGAATACTATAACTTTTTCTGCCGTGGGGATTTTATATTCATATACTTCAATCGGCTTATATTCCTTGTTATTGAAAACGCATGGTTTCCAGCCGTCAATTATAATAATTTTGATATATCCCCAGTCAGATTTTGCGTGTATGAAATAGGAGGGGTTTTCGTCATACTGACCGCTGATTTCCATACTTTCAAAAGTACAGTAACTGAGTATGTCGCTTTTATTTTTGAGTTCGGGGAGAATTAATTTTCTTGCGGTGCGGATATTTACTTTTTTATATTCTTCATATGATGTAATTATTCCGCTGTACAATTCATTCATTTCGGTATCTGAAAGATTATTGAAGTGCTGAACGCATTTTTCGGCATATTCCTTTATGTTGTTCGGGAAAAATACTTTCATTTCCGCACCGTTTCTGTATGTGAAATTACCTGATGATATTTTTTTGTCACTGCGAATATTTTTTATCATATAATTCCCTTTTCGGCAGATTTCATAAGACCGCCGTTTTCAATGATTTTCTGTATAAATTCGGGAAAAGGCTGTGTTTTAAATTCTTTTCCCGTTGTGAGATTTCTGATTATGCCCTTATCCATATCAGCCTGAATGATATCTCCTTCGCCTGCTCCGTCAACTGCTTCGGGACATTCGACTATTGCAAGACCGATATTTATGGCATTTCTGTAAAATATCCTTGCAAAACTCTTTGCGATGACTATGGATATTCCGCTTGCCTTTATTGCGATTGGTGCGTGTTCACGGGAAGAACCGCAGCCGAAATTATATCCTGCAACAATTATATCCCCGTCCTTTACACGGCTCACGAATGTTTTGTCCAAATCCTCCATACAGTGGGAGGCAAGTTCCTTATGGTCGCTTGTATTGAGATAGCGTGCAGGAATTATAACGTCCGTATCAACGTTGTCATTATACTTTATGACTTTTCCCTCATACTTCATAGTTCATTACCTCCCATGGACTTGTTATTTTTCCGGTGACTGCACTTGCGGCGGCTGTTGCGGGGCTTGCAAGGTATACTTCCGATTCGGAGTGTCCCATACGTCCGACAAAATTTCTGTTGGTGGTAGTTATGGCTTTTTCTCCCTGTGCGAGTATTCCCATATGTCCGCCGAGGCACGGTCCGCAGGTAGGTGTCGAAACTGCCGCACCTGATTCGATGAATATCTCAATCAGTCCCATTCTCAGGGCATCAAGATATATCTGCTGTGTTGCGGGAATAATTATAACCCTTACATTTTCGGCACATTTTCTTCCTTTTAAAATTTCTGCGGCAGCGATTAAATCCTCAAGTCTGCCGTTGGTACATGAACCGACTATCACCTGATTTATTTTTACATCGTCTATTTCGCTGAAAGTCCTTGCATTTTCGGGCAGATGCGGAAATGCAACAGTCGGCTCGATTTCCGACAGGTTTATATCTATTGTTTCATCATACTGTGCATCTTCGTCAGCCTTATATATAACAGGAGCTTTTGCACCGTGATTTGCAAGATATTCAAGAGTAAGGTCATCAACTGCAAATATTCCGTTTTTCGCACCTGCTTCAATTGCCATATTTGATATGCATAATCTGTCCGATACTGTGAGCGATTCAAGACCTTCACCGTCAAATTCAAGTGATTTGTACAATGCTCCGTCAACACCGATTCTTCCTATGAGATTCAGTATGACATCTTTTCCCGAAACGTATTTCCTCAGTTTTCCCGTGAGATTAATTTTTATCGCAGAAGGGACTTTAAACCATGCCTTTCCTGATGCCATGCCGAATGCCATATCCGTTGAGCCTACGCCTGTGGAAAATGCTCCGAGTGCGCCGTATGTACAGGTATGGGAATCCGCACCGATAACTGCATCTCCTGCGGTGACAAGACCTTTTTCGGGGATAAGTGCGTGTTCGATGCCCATTTTTCCGACATCATAAAAATGGGTGATATTTTTTTCCATGCAGAAATCACGGCACATCATGCACTGCTGTGCGGCTTTTATATCCTTGTTAGGTGCGAAATGGTCCATTACCATTGTTATTTTATCCTTGTCAAACACGCTGTCTTTTCCGAGTTTTGCAAATTCATTTATTGCAACGGGTGATGTTATATCGTTGCCGAGTACCAAATCAAGATTTGCAAGTATAAGCTGTCCTGCCTGTACAGTGTCAAGTCCTGCATGAGATGCGAGAATTTTCTGTGTCATGGTCAT
>DGRR01000129.1:0-16410 GCA_002389995.1 Ruminococcus sp. UBA4383
GTCTCAAAGCCGCACGTCGTGCTCCTCAGTTCAGCAAGAGATAATTTTATCCCTTCTGGGAGTATTCAGAATCATGTATTTACGCTGTTTTGTTCGGTCTGGGTTTATCTGAGATATGGTGGATTTCGGACGGTAACTAACAGATAACTGACAAGAATTTAAGGCATTCATCGTTAGGTGAATGCCTTATTTGTATAGCAAGCAGGTTATTATGAAATGTCCTGTATGCGGTAAAACTGAATTTGCGGAGTATGGTTCATTTGATATTTGTCCATTCTGCAAATGTGAAGATGATGAACTTCAAGGGGATTAAAACAAATACTTGATTGTAAATTTGCATTGTGATATAATATAAAACAAACGGATTAAGTGTTTTTATAATAATATTATGAATGGAGTGAAAATATGGCAGGTAGGAGAAAAGATATTCCAAAAGGAATGCCAAATTACAGCGATCTTATTAATCCAACTCTTGAAGCTTTGCAAGCTCTTGGAGGATCTGCAACTATTAATGAGATTTATTCCGAAGTAATCAATAATATGCATTTATCTGAGGTTATAATTGATTTTCCCCACTCTGATAAATCAAGTCAAACAGAAATACAATACCGATTGGCTTGGGCAAGAACTTATCTAAAAACATATGGAATAATTGAAAAAACACAACGTGGAGTGTGGGCGATTCTACCAGAGCATAAAAATACACATCAAATTAATATAGATGATTGTGTAAACACTGTTCGTAGTTTATTCGCAGGTAAAAAAGAGACACATAGCGATCCCAGAAAAGATAATAACCTTGAAGATGACGGTATTGAGTTTCCAGATGAAAATAAACCTTGGAGAGAAAGACTACATACTATCTTACTTTCAATGAACCCATTTGCCTTTGAACGTTTGGCTCAACGAGTGTTAAGAGAATCTGGTTTCTATGAAGTAGAAATAACAAAGAAAACAGGTGATGGCGGAATAGACGGATATGGAAGAGTAAAAATTAATGGTATGTTCAGTTTCAAAGTTGCTTTTCAATGCAAACGATACAGCGGAAGCGTACCTTCAAGCGACATCAGAGATTTCAGAGGTTCTTTAACTACTGACATTGAGAAAGCTTTGTTTATCACAACAGGAACATTCTCAAAACCAGCACAAGATGAAGCAATAACTCCAGGAAAAATACAGATTGACCTCATTGACGGAGAAGATTTGATAAATAAACTGGCAGAGTTCAAAATCGGACTTACACCAGTAACAGAATATGAAATTGATGAAAAATATTTTTTGCAAATATGATATCTTAAAGATATAACGCAATATAAACAAAAAATCCTCACATAAATTCCCCGTGAGATTCACAGCAGATTTTTTATACATTTTTCTCTCCCTGAATGAATATACATTATTGTCCGCAGTAATGTAAAGGGAGTGATGCTATTGAAACCTCAGCCTGAACAGCGGGCAGTAGTTCTCGGTCAGTATATTGTCGAAAACAGGGCTACTGTACGCTCTGCCGCAGGAAAATTCGGTGTAAGCAAAAGCACCGTTCACAAAGATGTCAGCGAAAGACTTAAAACCGAAAACCCTGCTTTATATTCTCAGGTAAAGGATATACTTGAAATCAACAAGCGGGAACGCCATATAAGAGGCGGTCTTGCTACAAAAAGAAAATATCTGGAAATGGCAAAAAGGAAATTAAAAAAGCATACATAAGACAGATACAAAAAATTTCATAGCCGTCTTATATATGCGTATCTATATAAATACGGCAGACAGCACATAAAAATATACGGAGCTTTTCACGGGTCTTAATTCACGGCAAAAATTTCCGCAAAATGCCACTCCGAAAATTAATGTGTTTTCTGCCGTCTTACTTATTTTATGAAGAAAAAATCAAAAACGACAAAGAAATTTTTACCTTTTTGAATTATCGGAACTTAACAGTACTTAAAGCAAAGTTAAAAAGTGGGGCTTGGGGGAAAAGCCGCCCCCTTGAATCGGGAGTGAACGAAATGAAATGAAGTGAACGGAGATTCAAGGCTCAAAGGGCGGTGTTCCCCCCATTCCTGATAATAGTCAAAAATGAAAATTTCATGAAAAATTATGTTTCTTTAATCTAACTTGTTGCAAATGAAAAAAAAAGGTGCTATAATAGTTCTTATACGGGCGGCTGCCCGAAAATAAAAGAAAGAGAGTGTAAAAATATATGACAAAAATTACCATATTCTCAGGATTCCTCGGTGCAGGAAAAACAACTCTTATAAAGAAACTCATTTCAGAGGGTTATAAGAACGAAAAACTCGTTCTCATAGAAAACGAATTTGGTCAGATAGGCATTGACGGCGGATTTCTCAAAGATGCAGGCATTGAAATTACTGAAATGAATTCAGGCTGTATCTGTTGCAGTCTTGTCGGAGATTTCGGAAAGGCTCTCGAAAAAGTCCTCGAAGAATATAAACCCGACAGAATACTCATTGAACCTTCCGGCGTAGGCAAACTCAGCGATGTTATAAATGCTGTAAGAAATATAAATGCCCATGATGTTGAACTTGACGGTTTCACTACAATTGTCGATGCAAAGAAATGCAAGATGTATCAGAAGAATTTCGGTGAATTTTTCAATAACCAGATAACTTATGCAAGCTGTATCATTCTCAGCCATACAAAAGGTCTTTCGCAGGAGAAAATAAATGAAGTCGTTCAGAAATTAAAGGAATTTAATCCCGCTGCACCTATCGTTACAACTGAATGGGACGAACTCACAGGGCAGCAGCTCGTTGATGCAATGACTCAGAAAAATACTCTCGATGATGAACTTAAAAAGCTCCTCGATGAAGCAAATCATCATCACCACCATGATGACGATGAAGAACATGAACATCACCACCATGAACATGATGAACACGAACATCACCACCATGAACATGACGAGCATGATGAAAACTGCACCTGCGGCTGTCACGACCACGACCACGAACATCATCACCACGACCACCATGCAGATGAGATATTCACAAGCTGGGGCGCAGAAACTCCCAGACCTTACACTCAGGAAGCTATCACAGCAGCCCTTGAAGCCCTTTCAGATGAAAAAACTTATGGTCTTGTTCTCCGTGCAAAGGGTATCGTTGCAGGCGAGGACGGTCAGTGGATTCATTTTGATTACGTTCCCGGAGTTCCCGATGTCCGCACAGGCAGTGCCGAAACTACGGGCAGACTTTGCGTAATAGGCTCACAGCTCAATGAAGAAGCTGTCGCAAAACTTTTCTGCATTGAATAAGGAGGATTAAAATGCCTTACAATGAACAGGAAATACCTGTATACCTCTTTCTCGGATTCCTTGAATCCGGAAAGACCAAATTCATTCAGGAAACTCTTGAAGACAAACGTTTCAATAACGGTGAAAAAACTCTCCTGCTTGTATGTGAAGAAGGTATTGAAGAATACGATTTCTCAAAATATCCAAAGAAAAGCAATGTACAGATGAGAGTTATCGAGGAAAAAGACGAACTTACAGAAGCTAATCTTTTAAAAATGATGTCCGAAACAAAGGCTGAAAGAGTTGTCCTTGAATATAACGGTATGTGGCTTATAAATGACCTCTTTGAGAATATGCCCGACGGCTGGATGATTAATCAGGTTATGACTTTTATAGATTCGTCCACTTTTATGAACTATAATGCAAATATGAGAAGCCTTGTCGTTGATAAACTCAATATGACCGAACTTGTTGTATTCAACCGCTTTGAAAAAAGCATGGACGTTCAGGAATTTCACAAGATAATCCGAGGCGTAAGCAGACGTACAGATATATGCTATGAATATACTGACGGACAGGTTGCCTATGACGATATAGAAGACCCCCTCCCCTTTGATGTTGAGGCTGACCATATAATCATAAAAGATGAAGACTATGCCCTCTGGTACAGGGATATTATGGAAGACCCCATGAAATATGACGGCAAAACTATAACATTCAAGGGTATTGCCGCAAGAAACAACAGATTCCCTAAAAATAACTTTGCAATAGGCAGACATATCATGACCTGCTGTGTTGAGGATATTCAGTATTGCTGGGCTGTCGCTCAGTGTGATGAGGATAAAATACCTCCGCAGAAATCATGGGTTATGATAACCGCTAAAATAAATGTACAGAAACACAAAATGTACAAGGGTGCAGGTCCTGTGCTTGACATTACAGATATATCGCCCTCTGCACCTCCTGAAAAGGAAGTTGCAACATTCTATTGATAAAAAAACGGTCGGAATAAATCCGACCGTTTTTATTAGTTTTTATTTTCTTCTTTGTTTTCGTCTTTATTTTCATCTGTACTTTCGGCAGTCGCTTTTCTTTTCTTGCTGTCTGCTTTAAGCGCTTCAATGAATGCAACTGCAAAGTAAAGTGCAAATCCCGCAGCTTCAAGAATTATAAACGGAGTTTTGGCATTGTCAACTATACGGGAAACTCTGTCAATGGCAGTATCTGTTGCAGGAACGAGTATACTGTAAGCATCTTTGAATGTAACGTTTTTATAGTAATCATCTGCGGTTGCGTTTACAAGTGAAACAGCATTATTTATTTTTTCATAAACGCTGTCAAGCTGAGTTTCTACCTTTGTCACATCTTCTGTACTGGAAGATTTCTTTTCTTTGAGTGAAGTTTGTCTTTCTGTATAGTAATTAATTCTCTGCTTTACTTCTGCAAGCTGTGCAGTGAGGTCAATTTTCTGCTGGAGCATTTTATCATACTGTTCAGAAGCAACAGTTGAATGCATACTTGAATCTTCGTTTGTATTGGTGAACACGAAAATTTCGTCTTTCTGGTATTTTGCGATTGAATCGGCAACATCAGCTATCTGTTCTTCATACTGAGCTTTCTGTCTTGTGAGTGATTTTATTCTGTAATCATAGTAGGCAAGGGATTCTTCCTTATTCTTTGTTATATTGTTTACGTTTATGACAGATGAAATTTTTTCGAGGTCAATGGTATCTATGGTATTTATAACTTCATAGAGGTCATCGAAAGTATAGCCCGTTGTAACTGAACGGAATCTTGCAGTATCTTCCTTTGAAAGTTTGCGGACATATTTTTTAAGGGTCTGGATATTTGTATCGAATACGTCAACAGCTTCCGAATAGTCATATGATTTGTAATCTATTGCAGTAATAGCAGAACCGAGTGATTCATTGTAGCCGTACTGTTCATAGAAATAATTTTCATAGAGTTCAAGTATTTTGTTGAATACTGCAAGGGCTTGGCTGCTTGTAAGTGTTGTGTCATTGTAGTCAAAGTACACCTTATACTGTGTGGGATAGTATGTAACATCGAGCATAGCCTGTGCAGTTGCAAGGTTTGGATTTGCTGAATTGTCGAGAATGCTCTTATATGTAGTTATTCTGTCTATTGCATCTTTGGGGATAAGACCGTCAATGGAAATACCCTGTCTTATATATTCGAGCTGGTCCATATCAATGCCGAGTTCAGTAATTGCACTTTCAATGACAGCAGGGTTTTTGATTGAATTTACATCAAAGTCTCTGCCATTGGGGTCAAGACCCTTTTCAATTCCGTCATATGAGAAACTTATCAAGGCAGTAAGTTTAGCTTTTGTTATGTGAGTTGTTACAGTTGCATATCCGAATGAGAGGACGAAAATAACAACCGCACAAACTATCCACAGAAGCAGATATTTTTTAAGTTTTTTGAATATTGTTGAAAGTGATATTATGACATCATCATTGTCGCCTGTATCATTTTTAAGTGTAATATTCAGATTACGCTCATCTTTATTAGCCATTTTTACCTCCTGAATTTATAAAAATATCATCGGAAAAATACAATCCGACACTTAATAATAATATCACTCAGGAGGTAAAAAGTCAATGCTTTTGCAAATTTTATAATAATTTCCAGTATTTTAACAAATAAAAAGGCTTTTTAAAGATTAATTTTGGCGAATAAGGGCAAAGGTTTATTCTAAGCCAAATTCAAGGCTTTTCAGGTTAAAATCGCCCTCTCCCGAATACCTTATATAAAGCGGATAAACACCTGTTACGGGTGAAAATTCAAATTCACAGATTTCATCTTTTCCGGAAAGATTTATATTTTTTTCTGCAAAGGGAATCTTGTTTATTCCTTTTGAAAGGCTTAATTTTCCGACAGCATTTCCGTTTACTTTAAGTTTTATTCTGTTTATTCCTCTGAAACTGAAATATTTGTATCCGATAAGAGTACCGTCAGATATTTCGCTGATAAATCTTTCATCACCGCAGTTTGTTACATTCGGAAAGCTTTCACTGAATATTTTATTTGAACCGTGAGGCATATGACCGTTTGTTATATTGCAGGCGATAATTGCGGGATATTCTCCCATAGCTTCGAGGGGTCTGCCATTGAGTCCGCATGAAGTCATTTCCACCTGATTTATGCTTCCGTCAGAGGATATATATATTCTTTCAGCGCAGGCTTGTCTGCTGTAATCGGATTTATGAGTGAGCCTGTGGTAAAATACATACCACTGACCGTTTATTTCGATGATACTTCCGTGAGTAGTACCTGTCATATTCATTCTTGTATCTTCTGTTACACCGTTTATGCCTATATCGCCGTTTGAAACAATTGTACCTCCGAATACAAAATCCCTGTCGGGATAATCGCTGACAGCATAGCAGAGTTCATGGTTTTTCTGCGATGAGTATATAAAATAATACTTGTCACCGACCTTACGCATTGAACTCGCCTCAAAAAATTCATGACCGTTAAAATCAGCCTCATAAGGTATGATATGTTTTGGTTCTTCCTTTACAGTGAGCATATCGTTCTCCAAAACTACCATGCACGCACCGTTTACATTATCGGGAGTGGAAAGTATTTCTTCAGCGGTTTTGTTGTATCTTTCCATGACATCTTTTAATTTGTCGGGATTTTCTTTGAGGATATCATTGCTTTCATTCTGATACTGAGTTCCGTAATAAATTCTTATTATTCCGTTGTCATTGAAAGCACAGGGGTCAAAACAGACATATTTTTTCATGGGAGTGCCGTCAGGATATTTTACATATCCGAGATACTCATATTTTCCCGCAGGATTGTCGCATACTGCAACGCTTATATGTCCCCAGTATCCGCCTACACCGAAATTTCCCGAAAGGCAGTAATATAAATAATATCTTCCGTCATTACCCTTTACTGCATCAGGAGCGTACATATAGGGACGTTCTTCCGAATAGTCGGGGTCCTGTTCTGCTTTATAAATTATTCCCTCGCTTTTCCAGTCGGACAAATCGTCAGTCGGTGCGGAAAAAACTTCATAATCCTCCATGCAGAAAGTTTCACCGCCCTCTCTGTCGTGAGAGCCGTATAAATATACCCTGTCTCCGAAAATATGCGGTTCGCCGTCGGGAATATATGCATCGAGAGGGAGAAAAGGATTGAAAGCTTGTTTTTTCATAAAGTTCACCTTTTTCTTTAAATTTTTTGCAATTATAACATATCTGCAATATTTTTTCAAGTCAATTCTTGCTGAAAGAATATTATTAATTGCTTGAAAAATAAAATTTCACAAAACTGTATATCCTGCATCGGAAAGAACTTTCATTGCCCTGTCAAAATTTTCCGCTTTTACAAGAATATAGTCAGTATTGTAAGTGGAAACTGCAAATATTCCGATTTTATTTTCTGCGAGAACTGCGGAAATCCCTGAAAGAATCCCTATAAGCGAAAAATCAAGCATTTCCTCTATACGGAATCCTTTCCAGCCGTCATCACGCTTTACAGTATTTTCGGGAGTATCTTCTGTTCTGCATACCAGTGAAATTTCCTCATCTGTTTTTCCGATGAAAAAGAAATCCTTTTTCAAATCAATATCTGCAACGTTTCCAAGTCTGCATACAGTCAAATCATATTGCAATTTTTTAAGTTTCATAGAATAATCCTCCGCTGTTCAAATATCTCCCCTGCTTTCATCAAACAGGGGAGATATTTTTTTATTATAAAGCGTGACCGTTTGCCTTTATTACAGCTATAACCTTTTCAACATTTTTACGGCATACTTCTTCACTTTCAGCCTCAACCATTACACGCACAAGCGGTTCAGTACCGCTTTCTCTTACGAGTATACGTCCTGTATCACCGAGTTCTTCCGCAACGCTTTTAACGACAGCCTGAACATCAGGGTCATTCTGAGCGGCAGTCTTGTCTTTTACTCTTACATTTTCGAGAACCTGCGGATATACGACAAAAGGTGCAGCGAGTTCACTGAGTTTTTTCTTTCTTGACATGATAACCTGCATTATTTTAAGGCTTGTAAGTATTCCGTCACCTGTCGAAGCATATTTCGAGAAAATTATATGTCCTGACTGTTCACCGCCTATACAGCAGTTATGTTCCTTCATGTATTCATAGACATACTTGTCACCGACAGCAGTTTTAGCATAATCTATGCCTATTTCATCGAAAGCCTTGAAAAGTCCGAAATTTGACATTACGGTTGCAACTACCGTATTATTTACAAGGTCGCCTTTTTCTTTCATATATCTGCCGTAAATATATAAAATATGGTCGCCCGATATGAGATTTCCCTTTTCATCAACACAAAGGCATCTGTCCGCATCTCCGTCATATGCAAAACCAACATCAAGACCGTTTTCAACTACATATTTCTGCAATACCTCTATATGTGTAGAACCTGCATTTTTATTTATATTTGTACCGTCAGGCTCTGCATTTATGACATGAGTTTCAGCACCGAGGGCATCAAAAACAGATTTTGCAATATTCCATGCCGCACCGTTAGCGCAGTCAAGACCGATTTTTTTGCCTCTGAACGAATACATTCCCAGAGAAATAAGGTATCCTATATATCTGTTTCTGCCTGCAACGTAGTCAACGGATTTTCCTATTTTATCGCCTGTTGCGAATGGAATCTCCTCCCATTTTTTACCGAATGCTACGAGATTTCCGTCAAGATAGGCTTCAACAAGATTTATAACCTCGTCCTCCATTTTTTCACCGTCACCGTTTATCAGTTTAAGACCGTTGTCGTAATATGGGTTATGGCTTGCGGAAATCATGATAGCGCAGTCAAAGCTGTCCATTCTTGCGACATATGCTACTGAGGGGGTTGTTGTTACATGGAGAAGATGTGCATTTGCACCTGATGCGGTAATTCCTCCGACAAGTGAATATTCAAACATATAGCTTGAAAGTCTTGTATCTTTTCCTATTACGATTCTTGCGGGGGAATCATCGCCTTTTTGTTTTTTAATTTCGTTGTAGTACCAGCCGAGAAAACGTCCTACTTTAAAGGCATGGTCTGCTGTAAGGTTTTCGTTTGCTGTACCTCTGAATCCGTCTGTACCAAAATATTTTCCCATAATATAAAACTCCTTAAAAATACATTATTGTTTCAATCCACACTATGGCGATATTCTGTCATTCAAAAGCCAAAGTGACATTATGCCAATCATTCGCATATTTTTAATATTGAATACTGAATTAAATCATCAGCAATACAATTATAACATTTTTTCCTCAATCCGTCAATACAACATCAAAAATAAAAATAAAAACTCTCAAAATTTATTTGTCTTTTTATGAATATCAGACTAATTGAGGCAAACCTGCTCCTAAAATAAATTTTATTTCATTTTTTAATCATAAACAAATAAAAACAGGAGCGTTAAAGCTCCTGTTTTTTATTCTTCGGGGTTATTGTTTACAGTCTGTTTAATGTTTGGTTTTTCCTGCGGTTTAGGTCTGAGCATTGCAGATTTCGGGTCATATTTAAGGATTAACTCCTTCACTTTGTCGTCAAGTGTAAGGTTATATGTTATTTTGAGAGCCTGCAAAGCGTTTGGTATATCGTTTTCTGTTATATAGTGAGATGCAAGCTGTGCGGCTATTGAAATAACGTCCTTGTCAGGGCCGAATTCAATGTCATGTTTTTTCATTGTATCTATTATCTGCTGCTGAGTGGGCGGAACAATAGGTTTGCCCATAAGGTCTGCGAGGTGTTTCATTTCAAGTGGGATTGACGGGTCAGGTGCAAACATGGCGGCAGCCGTATAGAATATTGCTGCGTCCTCATATTCCTGAGAATCAGTGAGGGCATAGCCTACATTTGCGTAACATCTGCCTATTGCAATGGGTGAAGATGCAACTTTAAGGGTATCTCTTGTTATCTGCAAAAGCTGTTTTTTATTCTTTATAATCTTGTATATTTCGGCAAGTTCAAATTTGGGACCGCAGTCAACGGGATTATATTCTATTGCCTTTTCGAGGACAGGCACCGCATCAATTGTTGAGCCTGTCTCTATGAGAATATATGCGTAAGTTGTGAGATATGTCGCAAAGTCAAAAGGCGCTCTGTTGAGGACTTTTTCAGGCTTGTAAAGGAAATGATAGAGATTGTCCTCAAACGGATTTCTCAGAGATACGAACACTGAATTTTCGCCCTCTGCAAAATCGACTGTTATTTTTTTATAAAGGCGTTCTGCGAGAGACTTTGCTTCAATGATTTCCTTTTTGTTGATATGTTCAACGATTTTGTTATATACTTCGTCAAGGCGTTCACCGTCAATATGTGTGAGGCGTTTAAGTTCTTCTTTCTGTTCTTCGGGCATATTTTCCATTATAAGTTCACCTGCGGCTTTAATGCCGTCAATATTGCCCTCTTTTGCATAGCGGTCGCCCTCGACTCTTAAAATGCGGATATTTTCCTCGGAAGAATCGCCGAGTTTACTTCTGAGTTCTTTTAATATATCATTGTATTCCATATTTTAACCTTTTCTCTTTTCCATTTCCTTGCGGAATTTTTCATCAATTTTTCTCTGCTTTTCAAGCTCTTTGAGTTCCTTTTTGGTGAGTGGTCTGTCGGGCTGTGCAGGAGTTTTCGGCTTTGGAGCGGAAGTGCGTGAAGGTCTTGAATTAAATATTGAAGCACTTGTAAATTCTTCATACTGCGGAAGATTTTTGGCGGCAGCCGCTTTCTTCATCTGTTTTTCCTTTTCGGAATTATCACCGAGCTGAGAAAGCATATCCTCAATTGAAGTGATAACAGGTGCGGAAGGTTTAAGACCCTGAGTATCTGTAAGGCTCTGGTTAGCCTTGCCTTTTGATTCGGATATAGCATGGATAAATGCATCTGATGTGGATTTGCTGTGTGGATTTGTGGCAATCTTTGAGATATTTGCGTCCATCATATTGCCCTTTGCGGCAGCTTCGGCAGCGATTTTCTGACCGGGGGTAAGACCTGCCTTGCCATATTTGCTCGGTGCGGCAGATTTACCGCCGAATTTCGGAGCGGCTTGCTGAACGGGAACTGTAAACTGCGGCTGCATATTCGGCATCGGCATACCTGTGGGAGGTGCAATAGGTGCAAGTATTGGCTGACCGTTCATGTCATATCCTGTTATCTGCATATATGCATATATGGGCTGACCATTCTGGTCATAGCCTGTGGGAACTGTCATAAACTGACCTACTGCGGGCTGCTGATACTGCATGGGTGCAGGCTGCTGGTACTGCATGGGTGCAGGCTGCTGATACTGGAAAGGCGCAGGCTGTTGATACTGTACAGGTGCAGGCTGTTGTACGGGTGCAGGTGCAGGCTGCTGTACGGGTGCAGACTGCTGTACTGGTGCAGGTGCAGGCTGCTGTACTGGTGCAGGTGCAGGCTGTTGTACGGGTGCAGGTGCAGGCTGTTGTATCGGTGCTGATATATCTTCAAAATCAGGTATTGCTATATCATCTGTTTCGTCTTCGGGTTCTTCTTCCTGAACTGCCTGAGAGCCGTAAAACTGAGGAACTTCTATTTCATCAAGTTCAGGCGGTGCAATATCTTCGTTTGCAGGAGGTATAACACTGTCAAATGAAGGAATTTCAATGTCTTCAAGTTCAGGCTCGGTTTCTTCACGGGCAGGCGGAATAATTTCATCGAGAACAGGTGAAAGTTCTTCGGGAGTTATATCATCAAGAACAGGTGCAGACGGTGCAGGTACAGGAGGCGGAGCGGCTGTTTCCGCAACGGCAGGCATATCGTCCATTTCAAGGGGAGCTTCTTCGGGTTCGGGTTCAGGTTCGGAAGGAATTTCCTGATTCATTCCGAAGAACTGGTTTGCAAAAATATCCCATGCGTTATTCTGCTGAGTCTGCTGGGGTTCATTTACTGCTGTGAGGTTATCCTCATCAACATCGACAACATTTGAATCGTTGTCATACATTCCCTGAACGGGTGCAGGTTCGTCCTGCGGAAGCTGTTCAACAGTTTCCTGCGGCTGATTTCCGATAGAAAACATATTCATTATATCATCATTTTCATCGGGCTTGGGTTCTTCCTGAGCGTGGGGGTCAATGGCAAACTGTGCAAGGAAATCGTCCTGAACGTTGTTTGCAGGCTGTTCGGGTTCGGGAGTGGGTTTGTTGATGGCAAACTGTGCGAGGAAATCGTCATCGCTTTTGGGAGCGGGTTCTTCGGGGACAGGTGCATTTATAGCGAACTGTGCGAGGTCATCGTCCATTGGAACGCCTGTTCCTGCGATAGTTCTTGCCGGTGCAGGCTGTACGGGAGGTACAGGCCGGGGTTCGGGTTCATATGCAGGAGCCGGCTCAGGTTCATATACGGGAGTCGGTTCGGGTTCGTATGAAGGCTCAGGTTCGGGAGCTTTTGTCTCGGCAGACGAACCTGTGATTCTTGCGGTAGTATTTCCGAGCGGAACGATGCCCTCGTCCTCGATACCTGCTTTAATTCTTGCTTTTTCTTCTTTAAGGAGGCGTGCCATTTCCTTTTTATCCGCCTTAATCATTTCCTTTGCGATTTTTTCCTTACATTTCTCGCAGGTAATTTCTTTAAGGTCGTTCATTCTGCCAATCTGGCGGTATTTTGTATCATTTCCCGATTTGAGGAGATTGACACCGCAGCCTGTTTTTTTGCCGTTACTTGTTCCATGTACTTCTTCATTGAATGAAGTACCAATAAGCATTACATCCATAAAAATTCTCCAAACCGCAAATAGTGATATATGCGGCTGCCGCTTTACGGCAGCGGTGAGCCGATTTTGGCATCGGTGCATCATAGCAGTACCAGCACCGACATAATATATATACATTATAACTTATGAGACAAAAAAAATCAACACTTTCTTAAAAATAAAATAATAAAATTATACCGAAATTAATTTTTTTGGAGAAAATAACAAAATGTTATTGATATTTTTGTCAAAAACTTCCTATTGATTTTGAAAATAAACAGTGAAAATATTTTGCTGAAATAAAAAAGATGTTAAATTTTCAGAAAATAAGAAAATACTCTTGCAGTCTGCGGCTTTTTGTTGTATAATTATATTGTATCATTATTTCAGGTCTGATTCCTGAAATTAAAAGGAGGATTTTTGATTGAAACTCGTTTCAGTTGTAGTTCCGTGCTACAATGAGGAAGATGTTCTCCCCATGTTCTATGAGGAGATAACAAAGGTAACTGACGGTATGATGAAGGACAACCCCGAACTTACTTTTGAATTTCTCTTCATAAATGACGGTTCTAAGGATAAAACACTGGAAATATTCCATTCGCTTGCAGATAAGGACAAAAGAGTGAGATATATCTCTTTCTCAAGAAATTTCGGCAAGGAGTCAGGCATCTATGCAGGACTTAAAAACGCAAAGGGAGACTATATTGTCGTTATGGACGCTGACCTCCAGCATCCGCCCGCTTTTCTCCCTCAGATGTACCAATACGTTAAGGACGGCGAATATGACTGCGCTACCACAAGACGAACAAACCGTAAGGGAGAATCCAAAATCCGTTCATGGTTCTCTATGAAATTCTATAAAATCATGAATATGATTTCTCAGACAGAAATCGTTGACGGCGCACAGGATTTCCGATTCATGACAAGACAGATGGTTGATGCCATTCTCGATATGTCGGAATATAACAGATTCTCAAAAGGTATTTTCAGCTGGGTAGGATTCAGAGTCAAATATATGCCCTATGAAAATGTTGAGCGTCCTGCGGGTACAACTTCATGGTCTTTCTGGGGACTGTTCAAATATTCCCTCGAAGGTATCATGGCATTTTCGACAGCTCCGCTTGCACTGGCTTCATTCCTCGGAATAATAAGCTGTATAGTCGCCTTTATACTCATAATATTCACTATATTGAAAGCCATTTTCGGTTTTGGTGATGCACCGTCAGGATATATGACTATTCTCTGTGTCGTGTTCCTTTTCAGCGGATTACAGCTCCTGTGTACAGGCGTGCTTGGTCAGTACCTCGCTAAAACTTATCTCGAAACCAAACACCGCCCCATTTATATCGCAGGCGAAACAGATGAAACCTACCGTGCAAAAAAAGAAAAGAATGAAAATAATTAATCCGCATACCCCCTTAAAGGAGGTCGGCTGATTTGAACAAACATACAAAACTTGTCGTTTCTGTCCTGTTCGTAGTGATAATAATACTCGCTGCCGCCATTACAAGATTTTATCTCAATACACCACAGGATAATATCAACAGAAAAAATCAGACGGAAATTGTCAAAAGACTTGATGTCGATTCCGCAGGCAACAGAATCTTTGAGGACAACAATAAAAATTATGGCATCGCTGACAGCAGCGACAGAATAATTGCCGCCCCCGAATGGCTTTCACTTGAATTTGCAGATTCAGGATTCTGCATAGCTTCACGCAGAATAGGCGGAAAAAAATTGTGCGGCTGCATAGACTATGAGGGAAATATTACCGTACCTTTCATATATGAAAATATACGGAAAAAATACTGCGGTGATACAGTATTCTATGCCGCAGATACTTCATCAGCAAATGAATGTGTAATATATAACGATTCATTCGTCCCTGCTTTCAGACATTCATGGACGGAATGCGATGTCAAGGGCGATGAAGTTATCCTCAAAAGCAATCAGGGTGTGTATACTTTTTCAGCAGGAAACGGAGGCTTCCTCTTTAAAGGTGCTTCCGTAAGCGGAAATACAATGGGATTCGATTATTCCCTCGATGTGTTCAGCAGAATAATCCTCTCAAAACTCAACGCCCCCATGCTCGAAAAAATATGCGGAGATATAGGCGAATACCTCGAATTTGCCTATACGGGCAATGATGACATTCTTTCAGATATAACCAGCGGCAGCCGAAGCAGTTTCTTCCAGCTCTTTCAGGACGACCACAAGGTTTTGTCAAAAAAACTGCTCGGAATTTCCGATGTGTATATATATTCAAAAAAATCTGAAAACGATATCCCGCTCTATTCAGTATCACTCGAAGCAGATACCGAAATTACCTATACAGACGAAACAGGTACTAAAAAAACTCTGAGGGACAAATATAAGGCTTCCGTCGATTTCAGCGGCAGCTCCGAAAGCAATCTCACCGCCATAGGCGGAAAATTCGCTCTCAGTGAACCAAATTACCCTAAGCCTGAACCACCCGAAGAAAATAATGAGGAAAAATCAGATTCCCACAACCATGACGAAAATGCCCGTGAGGAATCTTAATCAAAATATAAAGGAGTATTCTTATGTCAAAAAAAGTTGCAGTCATTATGGGAAGCGACAGCGATTTCCCCGTAGTAAAATCAGCTCTCAAAGAACTGAAAAAATATAATGTGGATTTTGAGTGCCGTGTAATGAGCGCACACCGTACCCCCGCTGAGGCTGCCGATTTTGCCGAAAATGCAAAAAATAACGGCTTCGGTGTCATAATCTGCGCTGCAGGTATGGCTGCCCACCTCGCAGGTGTAGTCGCAGGTCATACAACTCTCCCCGTTATCGGTATCCCTATGAAGTCAAAGGCTCTCGAAGGTATGGACGCTCTGCTCGCTACCGTCATGATGCCCCCAGGAGTACCCGTCGCAACAGTCGGTATCGACGGCGCAAAAAATGCCGCTGTACTTGCTGTTCAGATTCTCGCTGTATCAGATGATGAACTCGCTCAGAAACTCGCTGACGAAAAACAGAAAATGGCTGACGGCGTAAAGGAAAAAGATGCAAATTTACAGGCTGAAATCGCACAGCTTTAATTAATTTCTTTCAAACCTACAATTTCCGCAATGATGCGGAATTGCATATATTATTACATTCTCAGGAGGAATAACAAATGGAAAATATCGTTAAAAAGGAACAGCTCTATGAGGGCAAAGCCAAGAAAGTCTATGCTACAAATGACCCCGAACTCGTTATCGTTGACTATAAGGACGATGCTACCGCTTTCAACGGCGAAAAGAAAGGCACTATCAGCGGTAAGGGCGTTATCAATAACCGCATGACCAACTATATGTTCAAAATGCTCGAAAAAGAAGGCGTTCCTACTCACCTTGTAGAGGAAATAAGCGACCGTGAAACTATCGTTAAAAAGGTTTCTATCGTTCCCCTCGAAGTAATCATCAGAAATGTTGCAGCAGG
>DGRR01000129.1:16509-16776 GCA_002389995.1 Ruminococcus sp. UBA4383
TCTGCCCTATCCTCGAATTCAGCTACAAGAATGATGACCTCGGTGACCCGTTCATAAACGATTACTACGCTCTCGCCCTCGGTCTTGCGACTAAGGAAGAACTCGATACTATCGCTAAATACGCTTTCAAGGTAAACGAATTTATGCTCAAATTCTTCAAAGGTCTCAATATCGACCTCATTGACTTCAAAATTGAATTTGGTAAAACTTCCGACGGCACTATTATCCTCGCTGATGAAATCTCTCCCGATACCTGCCGTTTCTGGG
>DGRR01000091.1:0-4810 GCA_002389995.1 Ruminococcus sp. UBA4383
AAAAATATATATTATTTTAGCATATCATAAAAAATTTGTCAATAGGACTGGAAAAATAAAATCTTTTGTGCTATAATATAAATGGGTGATGTTTATGAAGAAAGCTCTTGTTACAGGCGGAGCAGGCGGTATCGGTCAGGCGGTTTGCAGAAAGCTTGCACAGGACGGGTATTTTGTGTATGTGAACTATTCAAAATCACGGGAAAAAGCCGAGAAATTAGCAGGAGAAATCTGCGGTCAGGCTGTCGGGTTTGATGTTTCGGATATATCTGCCGTGCGTGAAATTGCCGAAAATATCGGTAATATTGACCTGCTTGTGAATAATGCGGGAATATCGGAAATTAATTTATTTGACAAAGTATCGGACGAAAGAGTTAATGAAATACTCGGAATAAATCTCATGGGTACACTTAACTGTTCCCGTGTGTTCCTGCCTGAAATGATAAGGAAAAAATCAGGCTGTATAATAAATATATCCTCTATGTGGGGACAGTGCGGAGCATCCTGCGAAGTGGACTATTCCGCATCAAAGGCGGGAGTTATAGGCTTTACAAAGGCTCTCGCAAAAGAAACTGCACCGTCAGGCATAAGAGTAAATTGCGTAGCCCCCGGATTTATCATGACGGAAATGAACAGGAATTTTTCCGATGAGGATTTGAAGCTTATACTTGAAGATATTCCGCTGGGAATTTTCGGAAAGCCTGAACATATTGCTGATGCAGTTTCATTTCTTGCATCAGAAAAAGCTGAATACATAACAGGACAGATACTCGCTGTAAACGGCGGTATGGTAATTTAATTTAACAAAGGAGAATTTTTATGAAAAGAAGTAATGATTATGCAGGATACGCAAAGAAGAAGATTTTCAGGGGTATTAATATGCCCACGGAAAAAATTGCCCTTATCCTTGAATATCTCGATGCTATGGCGGAATTTTATGAACTTATCCCCATGACGGAAGTTTACAGGATTGTAAGTATGCAGAATGAGGGCATTGACGAGGACGAATTTTATAAGGTTGCTGAGGCTGTAAAGGAATCAAAGGATTTCTATTTTGCGATTTACAGCTATGAAGAATACTATGACGAAGATGTACATGACGATATAAGAAAATGCAGTCTTATGCAGGAAAGCGTCTATGCTGTAGCAGAGGACATATATGAAAATCTCCTCGAACGACAGAAAGGCAAGGAATTTTATGTCCCCGAAAAGGAAGAACTTCTGAAATATGCAAGCGACAGTTATGTTGCATATACTCCGCAGCTCGAAAAGATTGAGGAATTTTTCGGCACTATAAACAAAGGAAACAGGGTGACTCCGAAAGAAATGGCTAAGGAAGTTTGTTTAAGTACCCATACCTGTGATGACTGGAATTTTGAAAGTGTATTCAGGGAAATCGCAAGATTAAAATATATGATGACAAAAAAACAGATTGAAGAATTTATTCCCCTGCTTGACGACCTGATAAAAAATATGAGATTTCCCGTCACCTGCGGATACACAATCATGGAAAAGCCTGAATATGCAGAAAAATATGAACTTGATGCCCGTAGAATGTATACGGTTATGACGGAAGTAGATGAATATTTTGAAAGATTATCGACAAAATTTGTCCCCAAAATCCAGCCCGTTAAAGCTGAGAAAATTGACAGAAATGCTCCCTGTCCCTGCGGAAGCGGCAAAAAATACAAGAAATGCTGCGCCCTGAAATGAGGTGGCTGAAATGGATATTGATGAAAGACTTAAAAAACAGCTTGATTTCATGCTTGAACTTGACAAGCTGAAAAATATTTACAGGCAGACCTATGTCCTGAATGAGGACAGAAAAGAAAATGATTCGGAACATAGCTGGCATCTTGCGGTAATGGCTTTTCTTCTGGCGGAATATTCAGATGAACCCGTTGATGTCCTTCATGTCATGAAAATGGTATTGCTGCATGATGTAGTTGAAATTGATGCAGGTGATACATATTGTTACGACAGTGAGGGATACAAGTCAAAGGCTGAACGTGAGGAAAAAGCCGCAAGGCGTATTTTCGGACTTCTCCCAGATGACCAGAGAGATGAATTTTATTCGCTGTGGCGTGAGTTTGAGGACTGTCAGACAAGTGATGCTAAATTTGCCGCACTCCTCGACCGTATTCAGCCCATGCTGTTAAACTATACAAAACAAGGTAAGTCATGGCGTGAACACGGCATCGAGAAAGAACAGGTTATCGCAAGAAATACAGGATATTTCGGTATTTCCGATTCAATAGGAAACCTGATGAGACAGGTAATTGATGATGCCGCAGAAAAGGGCTGGCTCAAAAAATAATCGTTAATATGCACAAATTTAACAACAGTTTTCCGTACAATATTACCGAATTGCCGAAAATGATGAAAGTTTGGTGATTTTGTTTTTTCACTTCTTGAATCTTTTCTTTCGTTATGATATATTATATATGATGAATTAAAACAGGAGTTGATGATATGGCAGAGAAAACATTGTCTAAATTCAGCCGTTTAAAGGACTTTCAGAGAAAACGTCAGGAAAATTCCGAGAAATATCATAAGCTGAATGTATTCCTTGTCTTTTTCTTTCCGCTGTTTATAAGCTCAATGGCAGAAATAAACCAGTTCAAAAAGGCAGGAGCATTTTTCAGCTTTGCCGCAGACAGACCGACTGTCATGCTTTTCAATGTGATAATTGCCGCAGTAGTGTTTGTGTTCCTGTGGGCATTGACACATAAAGCATGGATAGCAACAGCAGTCGAAAGCTTTGTGTATATGGCACTGAGTATTACAGAACTGTTCAAATACGGTACTAACGGAAATCACCTGATTCTTTCGGATATGAAGCTTATAAGGAGCGTCAAGAGCCTTAAATCTTTCGCATATATAAAAATTACCCCCAGACTTATAATATATTGCCTTATAGTTATAGCGTTCATGCTTTTGGTGTTCTATTTCAACCCGAAACTTCCCAAACTCACTCCCGCAAAGAGAGTTATAACAGCTTTGTGCTGTGTCGTTCCGTCAGCAAGTCTTATAGTGCTGCCGTCATTTTATCAGCCCGTATACAGCTTCTTCAAAGTCGATACAACAGCCGCCACAAATGCTTTTCTTCTTAACGAAAAATTTGACAGCAACAGTTTCCTTGCATTCATAGTGGAGACAGCATCGGAAAATTTCGCAAACAGACTCGTTGAACCCGATAACTACAATGAGGAATTTGTTGAGGAAATAACTGCTGTCGATATAGACAAGTCAGAAGATTTCAACGGCGGAAAAAAACCGAATGTAGTCGTTATAATGAGCGAATCGTATGCGGATTTCAGAGCATTTGACCAGCTTGATATTGATGATGCGGTTTATGCGGAATTTGACAAGGCTTCATCAGAAGGTCACAGCGGTATTGCTATAACTCCCACTTATGCAAGCTGGACGGTACGTTCAGAATTTGAACTCCTTTTCGGACTTCCCGTAAGGGGTCTGAATACTCCGAATATGCCTCAGCGTTCACTTGCGGAACGTGAACAGCCTGCACTTGCACAGTATTATAAAAGCTGGGGATATTCAACAGCTTATGTACACCCTTTTCAAAGTTCATTTTACAGCAGGTCAAGAATTTATGGAGAATTCGGATTTGACAAGATGATTTTCCATAACGACCAGACAGGCGTAAGCGATTTTACCGTACCAATTGAACATTATGGAACTTATGTTGACGACAGCACTGTTTACAATCAGCTTATTGACCTGATTAATACCACTGATAAGCCCCTTTACGTTCATACTACAACTATGCAGAATCATCAGCCCTATAATCAGGGCGCAGACCCCACGGACGAATTTGGAAACTATCTCGACTGGATACAGCACAGCAATGAAGGTCTTGCGGTATTCCTCGAAAAACTTAAAAATATTGATGAGCCTACACTTGTATTCTTTGTAGGCGACCATTTTCCGTCACTCAGAGGAGAAACAAGCGTTTACAGTCAGCTTGACCTCACAGGCGAAAATTGCAGTATACTCTATGAGCAGAAGTATTTTCTCTGGAGCAATTACAATGCCGACTATTCAAGCGTACCCGAAAATAAAGTTTCTTTCTTCTATATGCCCTATGTCATCTTTAATATAATAGATGCACCGCATGATGCATTCATAGAAAAAATGATGAACTTCATGAAGGAACTGCCTGTATATTCAAGCGATTACGACAGCACTGTACCAAATAATGAGGAACTCAATGTTCTTACATATGACAGAGTTGTCGGTGATGTAATGTCACCATGCCCTATCCCCGAAGATATACTCGAAACAAGTAAGGAGAACTGATATGAAAACTATTATGACCGGTATAACAGGTGCATCGGAAACAGCCGTACTTAAAGACAAACTCGCATCATCAATTGGCAGCGGAAGCCTTGATGTATATGCCACTCCGTCAATGGTCGCACTTATGGAGGCGGCTGCCTGCGAATGTATTGCAAATTATCTTGAAGATGATGAGACTACTGTCGGCACAGAACTCAATATAAAGCATATTTCCGCAACTCCTGAGGGAATGACAGTCCGTGCGGAGGCTGAACTTGTGAAATTCAGCGGCAGAGAATTTACATTCGCCGTAAAGGCTTATGACGAATCAGGTCTTATAGGTGAGGGCGAACACAAGCGTTTCCTTGTGTACGGAAAAAAATTCACCGAAAAAGCAAAGGCAAAAATAAAATAATTAAGAGGGCAGATGTAATATCTGCCCTTTTTTTGAAATTTTCTGAAAAAATATGTCCCTTTTTATGTCCTTGAAACGAATATATAATTGACGTTG
>DGRR01000091.1:4880-5083 GCA_002389995.1 Ruminococcus sp. UBA4383
TAAAACGAAAGGTCGTGGTCTATGAAAGGATAGACAAAATTCTTCATTAAGTTACAATTCCTTACTTTTTCCTTTACAGATATGTTATGTGATTTGGGGACGGTTCAGCCGTCCTTTTCCTTTTGCATGAATAAAAACTGTAAAATTTTCTGTAAAAATATGTCCCTTTTTGTGTCCGTGAAACGAATATATAATTGACGTTG
>DGRR01000091.1:5156-13617 GCA_002389995.1 Ruminococcus sp. UBA4383
TAAAACGAAAGGTCGTGGTCTATGAGAGGATAGACAAAATTCTTCATTAAGTTACAATTCCTTACTTTTTCCTTTACAGATATGTTATGTGATTTGGGGACGGTTCAGCCGTCCTTTTCTTTTTTGGAAAATAAAAACTGTAAAATTTTCTGTAAAAATATGTCCCTTTTTATTTCTGATTAACGAATATATATATGACAATGAAAATTGTTGAAAATGAAAAAAATGAAACATGAAAATGAAAAAAATTTGGAGGAAATTAAAAATGTTTGAACTAACAAAAAAATCCGTTCTGAGAACAGCAATATTCTTTGTGGTAATTATGGCTGTCTATCCGCTTGTATGCCTGATTACATCAAAAATGATGTTCCACACAGGTTTCAATTACAATATGATTGATGTAAGAGCTTGTGTGAATATATCCTTTGCATATTTTGCAATTGAGACATTTGTGAATGTTCTTACTATAAAATGCAGAGAAAGCAAATCAGTTAATAGATGAAATAACAGTATAAGCGAAGATGTAAAGCATCAGTGAAAAAAATGTTTATGGAGAGATTAAAATGATTAAAAAAATTATGGCGGCTGCGGCTGCGCTTTCAATTATGTTCGGAGCAGGCTATATGATGAGAGATTCTCAGCTTCCCGAAATACATTCATCAGATAAAAGCATCGTTATAGAGGTCGATGCAGGGGCAAAGAATAATAACCATGCAGAACAAGGAACATTCAACAAGAAAGGCACAAAAGGAGTCACACTTGAAAACCTTCCTATGAGAACAGAAAAATCAGGCAAAGCAGAAATACATCAGCTTCCTGTCATTAAGTCCGATGCTAAGGGCGTTTTTGCAGGCAGAGCAAATTCATCGGATTTTCATGTATGTCTGCTCTGATGTACTGAAAGGAGGAAAACAATGTCCCATAATTTGAAACAATCTTTGATTTATTCGATAATTACTTTCATTGTGACAATGATTTTATTCATGGCAGGTGACTATATATCAGCATTAAATTCAGGCGAATCATTTGACTATTCAGGAATATGGCATCTTTCATTCCCCACATACTGCGCTCTGCTTGACTTTATGATAATATATTTCAGCTACGGAAAAGACAAGGCTGAAAGAGAATCCATGGGCGTAATGCCTGACTGAATAAAGTAATCAGAATATATCTGCCTGTCATTGTAATTATGAAAATTTACATCAGACATATACAAATGAGAGGGTTAAAAAAATCGGGATATCACTTGGATATTCCGATTTTTTCGTTTTATTGGAATATCACTTGAAAATTGCTTTGAAATGTGTTATAATCATGATAGTCTTTAATGACATATTAAAAATTACGGAGATAATTATGCTGAGAGAAAAAATAGAAAAACACCTGCTCGAAATTCAGAAGCCGTCAAGATATATCGGCGGTGAAGTCGGAAGCGTTACAAAGGACAAGTCAAAGATTGATGTCCGTTTTGCGTTCTGTTTTCCTGATACTTATGACATAGGTATGTCACACCTCGGAATGAAAATTTTGTATTCCCTTACAAATGAAAGGGAAAATTACTGGTGCGAAAGATGTTTTGCACCGTCACTCGATTTTGAGAAGATAATGCGTGAAAATGATATTCCGCTTTATGCCCTCGAAAGCCTTGACCCCATAAAGGACTTTGATTTTATAGGCTTTACAATGCAGTATGAACTGTCATATACAAATGTGCTTAATATGCTTGACCTCGCAGGAATACCCATATTCGCAAAAGACCGCACAGATGAACTCACCCAGATAGTAGTTGCAGGAGGTCCGTGCGTCTGCAATCCCGAACCGCTTGCGGATTTTTTTGATATATTCATTCTCGGTGAGGGCGAGGAGGTAAACCTCGAACTCATGGACTTATATAACGATATGAAGAAAAAAGGTGCATCAAGACTTGATTTTCTGCGTGAGGCGGCTCAGATTGAAGGAATATATGTTCCGCAGTTCTATGAATTTTTCTATAAGGAAAACGGTACTGTTGACCATATCGAAACAAAAGAAAATGCCCCCGCAGTCGTGAGAAAAAGAATTATAAAGGATTTGGACAAGGTTTATTATCCCGAAAATTTTGTAGTGCCGTTCACGGAAATAGTGCATGACCGTGTATCAGTTGAGGTGCTGCGTGGCTGTATAAGGGGCTGCCGATTCTGTCAGGCAGGATTTATTTACAGACCATTCAGGGAAAAATCTTCTGATGTAATATGTGCCGAAACAAAATCCCTCTGCGAAAATACAGGCTATGATGAAGTTTCCCTTGCATCGCTCAGTACAAGTGACCATTCTGATATTGACAATATGCTCACTAAACTCATAGACTATACGGAGAATGAAAGAATAAATCTTTCACTCCCGTCACTGAGAGTTGATAATTTTTCTGAATCACTCCTCGAAAAAATCAAAAAAGTAAGAAAATCAGGTCTTACCTTTGCCGCTGAGGGCGGTACTCAGAGACTTCGTGATGTAATAAACAAGAATGTTACCGAGGAGGAAATAATGAATACCTGCCGTATAGCCTTTCAGGGAGGTTATGCCGCTGTAAAACTGTATTTCATGATGGGACTGCCTACCGAAACAGATGAGGATATCATAGGTATAGCGGAACTTGCACAGAGAATTGTCGATTTGTTTTACAGTATCGAAAACCGCCCGAAAGGTAAAGGCGTTCAGGTATCCGTAAGCTGTGCGACTTTCGTCCCGAAACCGTTCACGCCTTTTCAGTTTGAACCACAGGATACCCGTGAGGAAATCGAACGCAAACAGAAACTTCTCCTTGATTCAGTAAAAACCAAAAAAATAAGAGTAAGCTATCATGACCCCAATGTCAGTATGCTGGAAGTAATCCTCGCAAAGGGCGACAGGAGATTATGCCCTGTTATATATGAGGCTTGGAAAAAAGGCTGTAAATTCGACAGCTGGAGCGAACATTACAAGTTTGACAAGTGGCTCGAAGCCTTTGAGGAATGTGGCGTTGACCCGAAATTCTACGCAAACAGACGCTTTGAATATGATGAAATTCTCCCGTGGGAACATCTCGATTACCTTGTATCTAAGGAATTTTTCATTCGTGAAAATAAAACGGCTCATAAATCCATAACTACTCCGCATTGCCGTCAGAGATGTTCAGGCTGCGGTGTAAATAAAAAAGTAGGGAGGGAATGTTTTTGATAAGATTAAGAGCAGAATTTGAAAAAAAAGGCAGGGCGAAATATATTTCCCACCTCGATTTGAACCGCTGTATGCTGAGAACTTTCAGACGTTCAAGACTTCCCATATGGTATACTGAAGGTTTCAATCCGCACCCCTATTATGCATTTGCCCTTGCATTGTCACTCGGATTTGAAAGCGGCTGTGAGATACTTGACTTTAATCTCAATGAGGAAATCCCCTTTGATGAAGTCCGTGACAGACTTAATGCAGTCATGCCCGAAGGTATGCGTATTGTGAGAGTATGGGAGCAGAAAATGAAAATAACTGCAATAAAAGAAGCTGAATATCAGTTTTCACTCGTTTCGGACGATGCCGAAAAACTTTACGGCGATATCGGAAAATTACTCTCACAGGAAAATATATTAATCGAAAAGAAAACTAAAAAAGGTATGAAAACTGTTGACATAAAACCCGACATGAAAATTATATCGTGTGAAAACAATAACGGCAGAATAGATGTCTGTCTCAGAATGCCCGCAGGTACTCAGACCAATTTTAACCCGAATCTTTTCATTGATGCACTCAGAAATTTTTCGCAGACGGGTTTCAGTGCCGAAAAAATCACAAGAACAGGTATTTTCTGCGATAATAATATGAAATTTGAATGAAAATATATGGGTTTTAAAGTTAAATATATTAATTTTATATTTTTCTGCAAAAAACACTTGCATTTTGCTTAAAAGTGTGATATGATATAAAAGCATTTGAAATTCCGTTCGCTCAATGCGAATGAGGGTTAATGCCGCAAGACATTAAATCGGACAGTCCGCTGTAATTTTTACCGCCCCTGCATAATGCTGAAATGTCAGGGCAGTCATACATGAATGTTCGGAAATTTTAGGAGGAAATGAAAATGGATGCATTAAAACTTATCAGCGAATCAAGTATGAAAAAGGAAGTTCCCCAGTTTGAAGTCGGTGACACCGTTAAGGTTCACGTTCAGATTAAGGAAGGCGAAAAAAGCCGTATTCAGGTTTTTGAGGGTACTGTCATCGCCAAGAAACACGGCGGAATCAACGAAACCTTTACAGTAAGACGTGTCGCTCACGGCTGCGGAATCGAAAGAGTTTTCCCCGTTCACTCACCTGTTGTTGACAAGGTTGAGGTTATCAGACACGGTAAGGTTCGCAGAGCTAAGCTCTACTACCTCAGAGACAGAGTTGGTAAGGCTGCTAAGGTTAAGGAACAGATTCGCTAAGAGAACTGTAAATATCGGGTTTGTCGGAGCTTTCTCCGACAGGCTCGCTTAATCTTTTCAGTATGTTCGGGACACTTGTAATGTCCCTTTTTTGATATTATACAGAAAGGCGGTTTGTTATGGAGGAAAATAATGAAATGCATGAAAATGCTCCCGAAGAACAGAATGACGAAAATCAGTCGGTTCAGGAGGAAATGAGCGAGGAGGAAAAGAAAGAAGCCGAAAAAGGCAAGGCTTTCGTCTCCGATTTGCTCGAAATCGCAGAATCTGCTATAATTACCGTTTTTGTAATGTTCATGGTGTTTACATACATTCTTCACCCCGTAAATGTCGTGGGTCATTCAATGCAGCCTACACTTAATCCGCACCCCACAGTGCTTTCAGACGGTACCGAATCATCAGACAGAATACTCATGACCATGGTATACGGAAAACCTAAGTACGGCGATATACTCGTCATAGACTGCAACGCAAACTATCTCCTCGATGAAAACGGAAACCCCTGCCTGCCCGAAGGTATAACTCCCCTCAATGAATGTATCATAAAAAGAGTTATCGCAACAGGCGGTCAGACTATTGATGTGAGAAACAATACCGTTACCGTTGACGGAGAAGTCCTTTCCGAACCATATGTCGCTTCAAAAGCCCTCACCAAAGACCTCGGTGCTTTTACGGAAAATTATCCGATAACAGTTCCCGAAGGCTATGTTTTCGTAATGGGCGACAACAGGGAACATTCCACCGACAGCCGTTCCGCAAGAGTCGGTCTTGTCAAGGAATCTCAGATTTACGGAAAAGCCCTTGTAAGATATTATCCGCTCAACGACTTCAAGATGCTTACAAGTACATGGAAAGAATCCGCTGATGAAAAAGAATAAGTTTCTCAGTTCCTTTCCGGATTTAGCTGAGACACTGATAATATCTTTCTTCGTTGTCACGCTGATATTTACATATATTTTCAATTCAGTAACCATAAACGGAGAATCTATGAGAAATACCCTCAGCCCCGATGACAGGGTTATCGTATCACTTTTCAGCAAAGTTGATAACGGCGATATCGTCATAATAAACGCCCAACAGGCTTACCTGCTCGATGACGAAAATAAATTAACCGAAAATTCAGGTCTGTATAAGAATATCGTGAAACGGATAATCGCTCACGGCGGTCAGACTGTGGATATCGACTTCATCAGGGGTACAGTGAAAATTGACGGTGAAATTCTCGATGAAAATTACCTCACCCTCGGACTTACCCATAATGACGGAGGCGCATTTACAGGAAAATATCCCGTAACCGTACCCGAAGGCTATTATTTTGTAATGGGCGATAACCGCTCGGTTTCAAGGGACAGCCGATTTTCAGATGTCGGATTCGTTCCGCAGGAAAGCATAAGAGGCAAGGTAATCATGAGATTCTACCCTTTTGAGAATTTCGGATTCTTCACAGCACAATGAGGTGAATATGGAAAATACAGATATGAAAACTATACAGTGGTTTCCGGGTCATATGGCTAAGACAAGAAGGGCAATTGCCGCAAATCTTAAACTTGTCGATGCCGTTGCCGAAATCATAGACGCAAGAACTCCCATGAGCAGCAGAAATCCCGAAATAGATTCCCTTGTGTCAAAAAAACCACGCATAGTATTATTGAATAAATGTGACCTTGCCGACAGCAATGCTACATCGGCATGGATAAATTATTTCAGAAATTCAGGAGCGGCTGCACTCGCTGTTGACTGCAAATCAGGAAAGGGAATAAATAAAGTCATTCCCACCCTTAAAAGCACCGTCCTGAAAGATTTGATTGAAAAAAGACAGCGCAGCGGCATGACAGGCGCACCTGTAAGGCTTATGGTCGTGGGTATTCCGAATGTCGGCAAATCCTCACTCATAAACCGCCTTGCAGGTTCAAAACGTGCAAAGGTTGAGGACAGACCGGGTGTTACCCGTACAAAACAATGGGTAAAGCTTCAGGATAATAACGAACTCCTCGATATGCCCGGAGTTTTATGGCCTAAGTTTGAGGACCAGTCCGCCGCAATAAGACTTGCTTTTACGGGTGCTGTCAGCGATGATATCCTCGATACGGAAACGCTTGCCATGAAATTATTGCTTTTCCTTGCCGAAAATTATCCGCAGTCGCTTAAAGACAGGTATAAAATAGATATTGACAGCAATGATACAGGATTGATTCTCCTTGAAAAAGTCGGAAAAAAACGTGGAATGATTGTTTCGGGCGGAGAAATAAATACCGAAAGAGCCGCTATAACCGTCCTCGATGAGTTCAGAGGCGGCAAACTCGGAAAAATTACTCTCGAACTCCCGACAGATAAGGAGCAGTAATGGCTAAAATAATTTTACATAAGGAATTATTTGACTACGACAGCGAAATCAGAAAACAATATCCCGTTATATGCGGTGTCGATGAAGCCGGCAGAGGTCCGCTCGCAGGTGATGTGTATGCGGCAGCAGTCATACTTGATGACGGTGTTCTCATAGACTATCTCAACGACAGCAAAAAACTCTCCGAAAAACGCAGGGAAGAATTATTTGATGTAATAAAGAAAAAGGCTAAGGCTTATTGCGTTGCGACAGCTTCCGTTGCCGAAATAGACAAGTTAAATATCTTGCAGGCAACTATGCTCGCCATGAAAAGAGCTGTCGAGGGTCTTGGATTAAAACCCGACCTCGCTCTCATTGACGGAAATAAAATCCCGAAACTTGACTGCAAAGCTGAATATGTCATAAAGGGCGATGCACATTCCGCATCAATAGCGGCTGCATCAGTTCTTGCAAAGGTTTCCCGTGACAGATATATGAAGGATTTGGCTAAGAAATATCCGCAGTACCTCTTTGAACAGCATAAGGGCTACGGTACTAAGCTGCATTATGAAATGCTCGGAAAATACGGCATATCAGACGTTCACAGGAAAACATTCCTTAAAAAACTTACCGAAAATTCCGATGAATAAAAACGAAACGGGAAAATTCGGTGAAGATGCCGTCTGCGCTTATCTGGAAAAAAACGGATACCTTATAGTTAAAAGAAATTACCGCATAAGAGGCGGTGAAATTGACATAATAGCTCAGAAAGACGGATATATCGCTTTTGTTGAAGTAAAGACACGCAGTATTGACAGTATTTCAAGCGGCTTCGATGCAATAGATTCAAATAAAATTAAAGCTGTTGTCAGAACGGCTGAAAATTATCTCAATAAGTATCTCACGGATTTGCAGCCGAGATTTGATGCGGCTCAGGTGATTGTTGAAGATAATAAAATTCTGGATATTGAGTATATAATTAATGCTTTTGAAAGTATATGATTTTTTTGGAAAGGTGATTATATGTTATATAACAGTACAAGAAACAGCAGTGTTAAAGTGAGCAGTGCAGAGGCTATTACTCAGGGCATTTCGGCAGAGGGCGGTCTTTTCGTCCCCGAAAGCATACCCTCACTCACACTCGATGAAATAAAATCTATAGGTGATATGAAATATGCCGACAGGGCATTTTATATCTTCTCAAAGTATCTCACGGATTTTACAGATGCAGAAATACATTACTGTACAGACAATGCATATTCAACCAGAAATTTTGACAGCGAAAATATAACTGAAATCTCACATCTTTTTGACGGTACATATATGCTTGAACTCTGGCACGGTCCTACCTGTGCATTCAAGGATATGGCTTTGCAGATACTTCCGTATTTCCTTACAACTTCCGCAAAGAAAATAAACCTCGACAAGAAAATTGTAATTCTCGTTGCCACATCAGGCGATACCGGAAAGGCTGCCCTTGAAGGATTCAAAGATGTTGAGGGTACTTCAATCCTTGTATTCTACCCTGAGGACGGCGTAAGCCCCATGCAGAAAAGACAGATGAAAACTCAGGAGGGTTCAAATGTCGGTGTATGCGCCTTAAAGGGCAATTTTGACGACTGTCAGAACGGTGTAAAGGCTATTTTTACAGACAGTGAAGTAAAATCCGAACTCGATAAAAACGGTCTTATGTTTTCAAG
>DGRR01000091.1:13802-23000 GCA_002389995.1 Ruminococcus sp. UBA4383
GGAAATTTCGGAAATATCCTCGCTGCTTACTATGCAAAGCATATGGGTGTGCCTGTAAATAAACTCATATGTGCATCAAATATAAACAACGTCCTCACAGATTTCATAAATACAGGTATCTACGACAGAAACAGAGATTTCCATACAACTGTTTCACCTTCAATGGATATTCTCATTTCAAGCAACCTCGAAAGACTTCTCTATCTTCTCACTGACAAAAATGATGCACTTATATCCGAATGGTTCGGAAAACTCGCATCAGAAGGCAGATATGAAGTAAATGATGATGTAAAGGCGAAGCTCAGAGATGAATTTTGTGCGGGTTTCTGTGATGACGAGCAGACTAAGGCTACAATTCATGAACTTTTTGAAAAGTATTCCTATACCTGCGATACACATACAGCCGTTGCAGTAAAGGTTTACAATGACTATAAAGCCGCAACAGGCGACAATACAAGAACAATAATCGCATCTACCGCAAGCCCCTATAAATTCAGCTCCGCTGTACTGGAAGCTCTTGAAGGCGGTGTTTCGGATATTGATGAATATGCCAAGGTTGACAGAATTGCAGAGATTTCAAAAACTCCCGTGCCGTCAGCTCTTGCAGAACTTAAAACAAAGCCCGAACGTTTCAGCGATGTTATCAGCAAAGAGGAACAGAAGCAGTACGTTCTTAAAACTCTCGGTATATGAGCCTGTGGGTAATAGGAGATTTGCACCTGTGTTACAGCGACCCGTCAAAAACTATGACTGTATTTTCAGGCTGGGAAAACTATCAGGAGCGAATTGAACACAACTGGAATGAAACCGTAAAGGACGATGATACAGTCGTCCTTGCAGGCGATATTTCATGGGGTATGAATATTAAACAGGCTCTGCCCGATTTTCAGCATATAAATAATCTCAGAGGAAAAAAAATTATTCTTAAAGGCAACCACGACTACTGGTGGTCTACTATGAATAAAATGGAAAATTTCCTCACCGCCGAAAACCTCAGTACCATAAGCATACTGCATAATAATTTCTATAAATACGAAAATTACGGCATTTGCGGTACAAGAGGCTGGGTGAGCATAAACGGTGAGTCTCAGGACGAAAAAATTCTCATGCGTGAGGTTCAGCGTCTTGAAACTTCCATAAGCCTTGCAGAAGCAGAGGGGCTTGAACCGATAGTCTTTATGCACTATCCGCCCATTTTTGCAGGCAGTTTTAACTACGACATTTTGCAGGTTCTGTACAGGCATAATGTTAAAAGTTGTTACTATGGTCATATTCACGGGCGTTCAGCCCATGAATTATGTATAAAAAATACTTATGACGGGATAGATTTTCACTTGATTTCGGGTGATTATCTGGGTTTTATCCCCGAAAAGGTATTATAATTTGTGCAATATGCAGAACTGAAAAAATATTGTGGAAATTATTTTTTAAATGTGGTATAATATACCAAGTATGTTATATGTATAATGGAGGAATTACAAATGAGTTTAAAATCATCAAACAAAACAGATGTAAACACTACCGAGCTTGTCATCACTATTGATGCCGCTTCTTTCGAGGCTGCCGTTGAAAATGAATATAAACGACAGAAGAAAAATATCCAGATAAAAGGATTCAGAAAAGGTCACGTTTCCCGTAAACTCGCTGAAAGAGAATTTGGTGAGGGCGTTTTCTACGAGGGTGCTATAAATGCTCTCATAGGTCCTGAGATTGATGCCGCTGTAAAGGAAACAAAGCTTGAACTCGTTGACAGACCCAGCGTTGAAGTTACTTCAATTGACAAGGAAAACGGCGTTGAACTCAAAGCCGTATGCGTTACAAAGCCCGAAATCGAAATTTCTGACTACTTAGGCATAAAAGCTCCCAAGGAAGTAAAGGCAATCACTGACGAGGATATCGACAAGCAGATTGAAATTATAAGAAAGAAAAATGCAAGAATCGTTTCAGTTGACGACAGACCCGCACAGCTCAACGATGAAGTTATCCTCGACTTTGAAGGCTTCTTCGGTGATGAGGCTTTCGAGGGCGGCAAGGGCGAAGACCACCCGCTCCGTCTGGGCAGCGGTCAGTTTATCCCCGGATTTGAGGACCAGATTGTAGGTCACAGCATCAACGATGAATTTGATGTAAATGTTACTTTCCCCGCAGATTACCAGATGACTGACTACGCAGGCAAGGAAGCTGTATTCAAGTGCAAGCTCAAGAGCATTTCATATGAGGAACTCCCCGAAATCAATGACGACCTCGTTAAAGATGCAACAGAATTTGATACTGTTGATGAGTACAGAGCAGATATAAGGGCAAAGCTTGAAGATGCCGCTGTTAAACAGGCTGATTCAGCTTTTGAAAACGCAATCCTTCAGGCTCTTATTGATAAGGTTGATGCTCCTATCCCAAATTGTATGTTTGAGCAGAGAATTGATACTCTTATGCGTCAGTTTGAACAGCAGCTCGCACAGCAGGGTATGGATATCAAGCTCTATTACCAGTATACAGGTATGGACGAGGATTCATTCAGAGATACTTACAGAGAAAGAGCAGTAAATGAAGTTAAACTCAGACTCGCTCTCGAAAAAATTGCACAGCTTGAAAATATCGAGGTTTCTGAAGAAGAAATCAATAACGGTCTCGCTGAAATAGCTGCATCAAATAACGTGGATATCGAAATTGCTAAGAGATTTATCCCCGTTGCTGAATATACAGAAGACCTCAGAGTTCAGAAAGCCGTTGAACTCGTAAAGGAAAAGGCAGTTGTTGATAATTCTGCTCCCGCTGAGGAAAAATCAGAAGAAAATACTGAGGAAAAATCAGAGGAAAACGCTGAATAATCAATAAAATACATAAGCCGTCCGGCATCAGGTGCAGGACGGCTATTCTGAAAAAGAAAGGGCGATAGTAAATGAGTTTAGTACCTTACGTTGTGGAACAGACAGGCAGAGGAGAAAGGTCTTATGATATCTTTTCCCGTCTTCTCAACGACAGAATAATTATGCTTTCAGAGGACGTGAACAGTACAACCGCAAGCCTTGTGGTTGCACAGCTCCTCTATCTCGAAAGTCAGGACCCCGAAAAGGATATTTCTCTCTATATCAACAGTCCCGGCGGTTCGGTGACTGACGGTCTCGCAATCTATGATACTATGCAGTATATAAGATGTGACGTTTCAACAATATGTATCGGAATGGCAGCTTCAATGGGTGCTTTCCTGCTTTCATCAGGCGCAAAGGGAAAACGTATCGCCCTTCCGAACAGCGAAATAATGATACATCAGCCGCTTATAGGCGGAGGCGGAATATCAGGTCAGTGTACCGATATCCAGATAAGAGCAGACCAGATGTTAAAGACCCGTGAAAGACTCGACAGAATACTCTCCGAAAATACAGGCAGACCCTATGAGGAAATTCAGAAAGCTACCGAGCGTGATAACTGGATGACCGCTCAGGAAGCTCTCGATTACGGTCTTATTGACAAAGTTATCGAAAAGAGGTAATTGCATTATATGGTTCAGAATTTAAAATCATGTAATTTCTGCGGAAAAAGCGAGAACAGAGTACACAGCCTTTTCTCAGCAGGTTCAGCCAATATATGCGATGAATGTGTCGAATACTGCTATGAAATGCTCCACGGTCCCGCTGTCGCAAAAGCTAACAGAAAAGCAAGAACAGGCGGCGGAAAAATCGAAATAGGCGGCTCAAATCTCCTTAAACCCGTCCAGATAAAAGAATTTCTCGATGAATATGTTATCGGTCAGGACGATGCAAAAATATCACTTGCCGTTGCCGTTTACAATCACTATAAGAGAATCCTCGGAAACGATGAAAAGAAAAATAATGACGAAGTTGAACTTCAGAAAAGCAACGTCCTCCTCCTCGGTCCGACAGGTGTCGGAAAAACTTTCCTTGCACAGAATCTCGCAAAAATGCTCAACGTCCCCTTTGCAATAGCTGATGCAACTACCATAACAGAAGCAGGCTATGTCGGTGATGATGTTGAAAATGTACTTCTCAGACTTATTCAGGCGGCTGACTACGATATAAAAGCCGCTGAAAAAGGTATAATCTATATCGACGAAATAGATAAAATTGCAAGAAAATCCGAAAATACCTCCCTTACCCGTGACGTAAGCGGTGAAGGCGTTCAGCAGGCTCTCCTCAAAATAATCGAGGGTACTGTATCAAATGTCCCTCCGCAGGGCGGAAGAAAACACCCCAATCAGGAAACTCTCCAGATAAATACAAAGAATATCCTCTTTATATGCGGCGGTGCTTTTGACGGTCTTGAAAGACAGATTCAGAAACGTATCGGAAAAGCTCCAATCGGTTTCGGAGGCGACCTCAAAAAACAGATTGAGGAGAAAAATAACATCTTTAAGAAAGTTATCCCCTCCGACCTCGTAAAATTCGGAATGGTTCCCGAATTTGTGGGCAGACTTCCCGTTATAACCGTCCTTGAAGAACTCGATGAGGCTTCACTTGTGAAAATACTTACAGAGCCGAAAAATGCTCTTGTTAAACAGTATAAAAAACTTTTCAGCTACGATAATATCGAACTCGAAGTTCAGGAAGATGCACTCATTGAAATCGCTAAAAAGGCAATAGCCCAGAAAACAGGTGCAAGAGGTCTGCGTTCAATCCTTGAACATATACTCATGAATACTATGTATTCAGTTCCTACTGCCGAAAATGTCGTGAAAGTTGTCGTAAATGCGGACTGCGTTATAAATAATACCCAGCCCCTTATGATGAACAGCAATAATCAGGAAATAAAGGCAGTTTAACAAAAATAACAAAGGGTATTCCGTCAGGAATACCCTTTTTTTAAACTCTGCGGAACGTGGATTGACATAATATCACTCTCAGTTTATAATAAAATTACAGGGGTAATAATATTCAATGAGGTGATAATATGAATCAGGTCAAAACAGGCAGACTTATCAGACAACTGCGGATAAAGCTCGGATTAACTCAGAAACAGCTTGCGGAACGTATAAACGTCAGTGACAAAACAGTATCAAAATGGGAATGTGGAAACGGCTGTCCGGATATTTCGCTTTTGTGTGCATTGGCTGAGATTTTCGGAACAGATGTGCAGGTTTTGCTTAAAGGAGAAATTGACAGGAATGAAAGGGATAAGGATATGAAAAAATTAAAATTTTATGTTTGCAGACAGTGTGGAAATATCATAACATCAACTTCTGATGCATCAGTGAATTGCTGCGGAAACAAGCTTTCTGCACTTGAACCGATAAGGGCAGAAGAAAATCAAAAGCTGAAAGTTGAAGATGCAGGCGGTGAGTGGTATATATCATCTGAACACGAAATGACTAAGGAACATTATATATCTTTTGTTGCATATGTATCAGACAGCAGTGCTATGATTTTCAGACAATATCCCGAATGGGGAATCAATGTAAATATACCTATGTACCGCAGCGGCAGACTGGTATGGTACTGCAATAAGTGCGGACTTTTATATCAGGAAATCCGCCCGAAACGCAGATAACAATAAAAAGGCATATACCTCTTTTGGGAAGTATATGCCCTTTTTTAATTAACAGCCGCAGCCGCAGTTGTTGTTATTGCAGTCGTTGTTTCCGCAGCATGAAGAAAGAATGATAAAGAGGAGAATGAGGAGGATTATCCAGCAGCAGCCATTTCCGTCAAACATTGAATTACAACACATAATAAAAAACTCCTTGTTGATGTATTTGAAACGCTTTTGTCTGCGTTTCATAGTACATAATATGCCAATGAAGAAAAAGTGTTACTTTATTTTTTCAGCTTATCTTTTTCGACTGTTATCGCATATATTAAGTGGCATAATATAATACAGGGACATCATGCGAAAGCAGGTTGTGCAGAAAAAGAGAAATACCTGTAAGTCGGTGAGTTTCGGTGCAGAAAAAAGGAGGATATTATGCTTAATAACGGAAAGTTTACAAAAAAAGCCCTGTACATCATAAACGGAGCAGTCGAGGCGGCTTCTGAACTGGGTCATACTTATGTAGGGAGTGAACATATTCTTCTGTCGATAACAAATGACGGCTCAACCAATGCGGCAGAGATACTCATACAAAACGGTATAGCCTACGATGATTTGAGGAGAGAAATAATATTGCTTGTCGGACAGGGTACACCTTCAATATTAAGCCAGCGTTACCTTACAACGGCGGCAAAGAGGATACTTGAACATTCATACACGGTCGCAGTCAGTGACGGAAAGGAACAGGCATCAGCGGAGCATATACTTGCGGCGATAATCCATGAATCTTCATGCAGTGCGTGTACGGTGATTAAAAAGCTTGACGGAAATTTAATGGGTATCTGTACAGGTCTTGATACAATATCATCGGAGCAGGTGAGGGGAGAGCTTTTTGAAGCGATTAAGCCAAAAGCCTCACATTTGCCTAATCTTTTCAGATATGGCAGGAATATCACAGATATTTCTCTGATAAAGAAAAATGACCCCCTTATCGGCAGGACTGAGGAAATTGAGAGGGTTTTGCAGGTTCTTGCAAGGAGAAACAAAAACAATCCCTGTTTAATCGGTGAGGCAGGTGTCGGAAAAACTGCGATAGTTGAGGGAGTATCTGAACTTTTTGTAAGAAATGCCGTACCTGATTCTTTGAAGAATAAATTTATATTTTCTCTTGACCTGACATCAATGCTTTCGGGAGCGAAGTACAGGGGAGATTTTGAGGAACGTGTAAAGGCTTGCATTGATGAGGCAGTCAGTGCGGGGAATATAATACTTTTCATAGACGAAATACACACGATTGTCGGAGCAGGTGCGGCGGAGGGTGCAATTGATGCGGCTAATATCATGAAACCTCAGCTTGCAAGGGGAGAATTGCAGATAATAGGTGCAACAACATATGAAGAATACAGCAAGTCTATTGAAAAGGATTCAGCCCTTGCAAGGCGTTTCCAGCCTGTATATATAAATGAACCGTCTGCGGAAAGCTGTTTTGAGATAATAAAGGGTCTTAAAGAAAATTATGAAAATTATCACGGTGTCGAAATTAATGATGATATAATAAGGCTTTCGGTAAATATGTCAATGAGATATATAAATGACAGATTTCTTCCCGATAAAGCGATAGATGTCCTTGACGAAGCCTGTGCAAGCGCAAAAATAAGGAGAAACAACGGTATAAGTTCAAGAGAATCCGAACTCATAAATTTCAAAGACCCGAAAATGAAACTTTCAAGGCTTGAAAATATTATAAAGCGCAATGAAAAATCAATCGTTCAGGAATCAGATGTAATATCCGTTATATCCATGAAAACAGGTATCCCTCTCAGCAGGATAAAAACTGAGGAGGCACAGCAGATAGGTTTTCTTGAAAAATTTTTATCTGAACGTGTCATAGGTCATAACTATGCCGTAAAAAAAGTTACAGCGGCGGTATGCCGTTCAAAATCGGGCTTGCGTGACGGAAACAGACCTATGGCATCATTTCTCTTTGCAGGACCTACGGGCGTGGGAAAAACTGAACTTGCAAAAGCACTTGCGGAATGTCTTTTCTGTTCGGAAAGCAATTTCATAAGGGTTGATATGTCGGAATACATGGAAAAACATTCTGTCGCAAAACTTATAGGTGCGCCTCCCGGTTATGCAGGATATGACGAAAAGGGAAATTTATGCGAAAAAATAAGAAGAAAGCCATATTCCCTTATACTTTTTGACGAGATTGAAAAGGCTGATTCTGATGTACTGAATATAATGCTTCAAATACTCGATGACGGTATACTTACAGATTCATCAATGAGAAAAGTAAGTTTCCGCAACTGCATAATCATAATGACTTCAAATGTCGGTGCAGAGGAAATAAGCATGAAAACTTCTATCGGATTCGGGGAAAGCCCTGACAAGGACGAGAGAAACAGAGTTCTTTCAAAGGTGAGAGAACATTTCACACCTGAATTTATTAACAGAATTGACGAAATAATTGTTTTCCGCAAACTTGAAAAAGATGACCTCATGCAGATAAGCCGAAAAGCCCTTGAAAATCTCAGATTCCGTGCAGCGGCACTGGGAATAGATTTTATATATACTCAGAAAGTTGTTGAGGCTGTCGCAGCCGCAAAGGAAACCGAAAAATACGGCGCAAGACCTATCCGCAGACGAGTTACTGACCTCATAGAAAATGAACTTGCAAAAATGATAATAACTGCGGATATATGCCGTGGAGAAAGTGTATGCGTTGATTTCAAGGACGGAAAAATAAATTTCTCAAAAGAATTAATAATGAAATAGGTTTATGCAAGATGCACAAAACAAAATGAAAAAATAATCTGAAAACGATGATTTTTCGGGGTTTTTTTGTGATTTCAGACAAATATTTATCTGTTCATAATTGCTTTGTTGATTTTTCTGAGAAAAAATGTTATAATTTAAGCACTGATAATTATAAGCGGAGTGATATATATGACAATGATAAAGTGTGAAAATCAGCATTTTTATGATGCGGATAAATATGAGGTCTGCCCGTTCTGCGGGAGAAATCTTGACGGAAAAACGGCAAAGCCTCTAAAAGCAAGGGTTGTTAAAGTAAAGCCTGTTAAAAAATCATCAAAGACAGTTGAAAAGGCAGATGAAAATATCACAAATATTGAGCCTGTAAAGGAAATCCCAAAGCCTGAACCAGTGAAAGAAATCCCCAAGCCTGCACCAGTAAAGGAAATCCCCAAGCCTGAACCAGTGAAAGAAACTCCAAAGCCTGAACCAGTGAAAGAAATTCCCAAGCCTGTACCAGTAAAGGAACTTCCAAAGCCTGAACCAGTCAAGGAAACTCCCAAGCCTGCGCCAGTCAAGGAAATCCCAAAGCATGAGCCAGTCAAGGAAATCCCAAAGCCTGCGCCAGTCAAGGAAATTCCACAGCCTGAACCAGTCAAGGAAATCCCAAAGCCTGCACCAGTGAAAGAACTTCCCAAGCCTGCACCAGTCAAGGAAATTCCAAAGCCTGAACCAGTAAAAGAAATTCCCAAGCCTGAACCTGTAAAGGAAACTCCAAAGCCTGAACCTGTAAAGGAACTTCCAAAGCCTGAACCGGTAAAGGAAATCCCAAAGCCTGAACCAGTGAAAGAAATTCCCAAGCCTGCGCCAGTAAAAGAAATCCCAAAGCCTGAACCAGTAAAGGAAATTCCAAAGCCTGCCCCAGTCAAGGAAACTCCAAAGCCTGAACCAGTGAAAGAA
>DGRR01000045.1 GCA_002389995.1 Ruminococcus sp. UBA4383
GTTGAATATCCCCAGTAGTTATAGAGTCTCTGACCGTTTATTTCTCTGGAAAATTCAAATTCATCAAAGGCGAATATGGGCATAAGTTCGATACAGTTTATTCCGAGGTCTTTGAGGTAGGGAATTTTTTCACGGAGACCCGCAAAAGTTCCCTTATATTTTACACCGCTTGATGAGGCTTTTGTAAAGCCACGGACGTGCATTTCATATATTACAAGTTCATTATAGGGAATATTCGGTGGGAAATCGCCTTCCCAGTCGTAGTCCTCATAAATAAGCTGTCCACGGTGCTGGAAAGGGTTATCGGGGTCGGGCAGAGTACCCCATATATTTCTTCCTGATACAGATTTGGCATAGGGGTCGAGGAGGGGCTTGTTTTTATCGTAGACATAGCCTTTTTCGGGGGCATGGATACCGTCGAACTTATAGCCGTATTCTGTATTTTCCACATTTATGCCGAATACCATTATTGAGAAAACGTTTCCTATACGAAATTCAGGCAGAAATTCTATTTCGCAGAAGGGATTTTTTTCGCCACGGTTATATAACAGGAGTGTACAGCTTGTGGCATCTTTTGAGAATATGCTGAAATTTACGCCTCCGTCTGTAATTGTTGCACCGAAAGGGAAAACTCTGCCTGCACAATATTCAAGGTCGCCTATTTTATGGGTCGGGAATGAGTCTATTCTGTTCATTATATCCTCCTTTAAAGAAATTATTATAGTATAATTATAACATTTTATACATGGATTGTCAATAAATTTGTGTAAAAAATATTAAATCCTCCCTGCCGTAGCAGAGAGGATTAATTTTACTGTTTTTTTAGCTGCTGAAATATTTCGATTAATTTTTTCGGGAGAGGGATTCCGAGTTTTGCGGAATTTTCGAGGATTGATATACCTTCATTGGCGATATAGAAGCCTATGACGGCACTTCTGCAAAGAGAGTTTTCACCGATTATATAGGTATCAATGATATGTCCTACTGCAACGAGACAGAGTATAAATACTTTTTTTGCAATTCCTGTGAAACCTGTTTCGGAGGACAGGTTTTTTGTGATTACTGCGGCTGTCACGCCTGTTATGTAGTCAATTGCCATAAAGGCTATGAGAGCTTTCATAAGTCCGTCAGATGCTCCGAAAAGAAATCCGCATACTGTGCATATGTATGCAGATATGATGTTGAATGTTTTATCCATAATTTTTTATTCCTTTCATATTTTCTGAGATAATAATATCTCTATAAATGGTACAAAAAAGGCATAGAGTAAATATATTCCCATTGATTATTATAATATTTCTGCTTGTTATAATATTTGTACTTGTTATAATATTTGTGCTTGACAAATTATTCAGGGTGCAATATAATGTTATATGGAGTCTTCTGCTCCTTTATTTTATGTCTGAAAGGAAATGATATTTTGGAAACTTATGAGATTTTCAAGGATTTGGCAATCATCATAGTAAGTGCAAAGGCTTTCGGTCTTGTCGCAAGGCGGTTAAAAGCTCCTATGGTTGTGGGCGAAATAATCGCAGGTCTGATAATAGGACCTTGTCTGCTGGGAATAGTTCAGCCTACGGATTTTATAAGCAAAATGGCTGAAATAGGCGTGGTGCTTATTATGTTTTCGGCAGGTCTTGAAACCAATTTGCAGGAGCTTAAAAAATCGGGATTTGCGGCTTTTCTGATAGCTTGTGTGGGAGTTATTGTGCCGCTTGTGTTCGGAAGTCTTTTATATATGGCGGTCTATGGATTTGCGGCTTTTGGTACGGAAGAATTTTTCAAGGCGGTTTTCATAGGAAGCATAATGACGGCTACATCTGTGGGAATAACGGTAGAAGTTTTAAAAGAAATGGGATATCTGAAAAGCCGTGTCGGTCAGACTATTCTGAGTGCCGCTATAATTGATGATATCATCGGAATAATTGTACTGACATTTATTCTCGGATTCAAAGACCCTGACAGCAATACTCTTGCGGTTACAGGTAAAATATTCCTGTTCCTTATTTTGTCATTAATCATAGGATATCTGTTTTACAGGGGATTCAAGTATTATGACGAAAAACACGTTCATACAAGAAGAATACCTATTATTGCTGTAAGTCTCTGCTTTGTCATGGCTTATGTGGCTGAAAAATATTTCGGCATAGCTGATATAACAGGTGCTTATATTGCAGGAATAATTCTGTGCAATACCCGTGATGCGGAATACATAGACAGAAAAGTAAATGTAAACGGCTATATGTTCTTTGCGCCTATGTTTTTTGTGGGAATAGGACTTAAAACAGATTTCAGCAACGTTGATTCAAGCATGATAGTTTTTTCGATAGGTTTCGTAATTGTCGCTATGCTGAGTAAAATTATAGGCTGCGGACTTGTTTCAAAATGCTTTAAATATAGCTGGACAGACTGCCTGAAAATCGGTGCGGGAATGATGACAAGGGGAGAAGTTGCACTTATAATCACTAATAAGGGTCTCGGACTTGGCATAATAGATTCTTCATATTTTACGGCTGTTATACTGCTGATTATAGTTTCAAGCATTGTAACTCCCATTGTACTGAAATATATGTTCAGTAAATATCCTGAGCAAAAAAATGCGGAAAAAATTGCGGAAAAAATTACAGAAAATTAATAATTCGGTGAAAATATAAATATTATCATCAAATTATCACATAACAGTATTATAATATACTTGTATCTTATCCATGTATTGGAAAGGTAACATCTTTTAAGGAGAAATGAAAATGAAAAATACTGTTTCAACACTCTTAAAGCAGAAGCAATCAGGCGATAAAATCACGATGCTTACCGCTTACGACTACACAACAGCTAAAATTTTTGACGAATGTGGTGTCAATTCCATTCTCATAGGCGATTCCCTCGGAATGGTAATGCTCGGCTATGAAAATACTCTCCCCGTTACTATGGAGGATATGATTCACCATACCGCAGCCGTTTCAAGAGGTGCTGAAAATGCCTTTGT
>DGRR01000003.1 GCA_002389995.1 Ruminococcus sp. UBA4383
TTGAGCCTTGACATTTCGTTCACTTCGCTGCGCTTCGTTCACTCTCATGTCAAGGGCGAAAATTTTCCTTTGATTTAAAATCGTCAAATTTTCGCCGTTGAGCCTTGACATTTCGTTCACTTCGCTGCGCTTCGTTCACTCTCATGTCAAGGGCGAAAATTTTCCTCTGATTTAAAATTTGTAATTATGAATTATGCGTTATGAACTATGCATTATATTATACCAGATTATTCAGAATTTGTAAAGATTATTTTTTATTTTAACGTTTCAGGTAAGTATTTTTGCCTTAACTTCGTCAGAATAAACAAACATCAGACCCATATAACAGAACAAATTTTTTGTTATATTCGGCATAATGCACAAATATCATACTCTAAAATTGTCGCAGATGTAATTCATTTGCAAAATTTCTTTCATTTTTGCAAAAAATACTTGCAGTTTTTTGTGTAATGTGATAAAATATATTAATGAGAAAAAATGACTATAAAGGAGATTTTTATGGCTAAGATTAAAGTCGCTGTTATTTTCGGCGGCGTGTCAAATGAAAGAAATTTGTCATCTGCCACTGCTGCGGAGGTTATCCGTGCCATTCCCGATGACAAATACGAAGTTATTCGCATAGGAATCACAAAAAAAGGTCGCTGGCTTTTCTTCCCCGGAGACATAGACGCTATTGCTGACGGAAGCTGGGAAACTGACCCCGACTGCACTTCTGCGGTGCTTTCTCCCGACCCCTTTCACCGTGGATTCATCACAATCGAAAACGGCGAGGCTTCAATAAGGCGTGTGGACGTAGTATTCCCGCTCCTTCAGGGAAAATTCGGTGCGGACGGCTCAATTCAGGGACTTCTCGATATGTCGCACATTCCGTATGTAGGCTGCGGACTTCTCGCATCAGCCTCCTGTACGGACAAGTCACATACCCACATGGTTCTTGACGACTACGGCATAAAAACCGCAGAATGGAAACTTATTACACAGAGAGAACTCAATGACCTTGAAGGAGCGTGTGACAGAGTTGCCGCAGGTATGTCCTTTCCGCTTGTCGTAAAACCTGCAAAAAGCGGAAGCAGCATCGGAAGCAGTATCGCTGAAAACAGAGAACAGCTTCTCACCGCTGTCAAAGTCGCTTTCTCAAACGATAATAAAGTCGTTGTCGAAAAATATATCAGGGGCAGAAAACTCGAAGCCGCCGTTTTCGGATATGATACACCATTTTCATCTTTCATAGGTGAAATAATGTCCCCTGAAAAAGAATACGACCCCACTCAGACAAGTTCAGGTGATGACCTCGTTATTCCTGCAAATCTCTCAAATGAAACTCATCAGCTTATCCGTGATACCGCAGTAAATGCATACAAGGCACTCGGCTGCAAGGGTATGGCAAGAGTAGAGTTCTTCCTCACAGATGACGGTGAACTCCTCCTCAACAAAATCATAACCTCCCCCGGACTCAGATGTACAAGCATATATCCCCAGCTCATGGAATATGTCGGTATGTCCCTGCAATATCTCATAGATAAACTTCTCGAACAGGCGATAGAAAATTCAACATCATACTAATCGCCTTTATTACTACCAAAGGAGATAACTTTGAAAACAAATGCTTTAATCTCTCTTGCCATCGTTCAGTGGCAGGACGGCGAAAAAAATGAAACTGAACTCCTCACAAGGGCTAATGTCATAAAACAGGATAAAACAGATATTATTTCCTATGAGGATACCGAAGCAACAGGCTTTGAGGGTTCTGTTACAACTATTCAGGTCGAAGGCAGCAGATGCGCCACTATCACAAGAAAAGGAACTGCAAATTCATCACTCTACCTCGAAATGGGAAAAAAGAATTTCTGTCAGTACGAAACACCCTACGGTTCTATGCAGATTGGCGTGCTTGCAAGAGAACTCCGCAATACCATAAGCAAAGACGGAAAATTATACATGAAATATACCCTCGACCTCAATTCCTCATACCTGTCAGACAACGAAATAATTATGACTGTCAAAAATGACTGATAACAAAAGAAAGGAATGTATGAAATGTCAAATCAGATAGAAAGAGCGTCTCTTCTTCTCCGTGAGATGATAGATTCCGCAATATCTTCTCTCAGGGCAGAGGGAAAAGCTCCCGATACAGACCTGCCCGAATATGTAATCGAAATACCTGCGGACAAGTCACACGGAGATTTTGCCGCAAATACCGCCATGGTCTGTGCAAGGGCTTTCAGAATGGCTCCAAGAAAAATTGCAGAAATGATTACCGAAAAAATTGACCTCTCAGGTTCAATATTTGAACGCTGCGAAATAGCAGGCGCAGGATTCATGAATTTCTTCCTCGGAAAAAAATGGTTTGCCGATACTGTCGAAGATGTCATAAATGAAAAGGAAAACTACGGCAGAACCGATTTTGGAAAGGGTAAAAGAGTCCTCGTCGAATTTGTTTCAGCAAACCCCACAGGTCCTATGCATATCGGCAACGCAAGAGGCGGTGCTATCGGTGACTGCCTCGCAAGCGTCCTCGACTGGGCAGGATATAAGGCGGAACGTGAATTTTATGTCAATGATGCGGGCAATCAGATTGAAAAATTCGGAAAGTCTCTCTCCCTCAGATATATGCAGCTCTGCTCGGACAAGGGTCAGCAGCTTATATACGACAACCGCAATGATACAGAAAAATTATGTGCTGAAATCTACGCACAAAGCGGTGAGGGTCAGGACTTTGAAATGCCCGAAGATGTATACCTCGGCACTGATATTATCGAACACGCCGCAAATTATTACCACGAACACATCTTTGAACTTCAAAACGTTTCAGAAGAAGAAAGAAGAAATGCCCTCGTAAGCTACGCTCTCCCACTAAATATCGCAGGTCTTGAACGTGACCTCAGAAAATACCGCATCGTATATGATAACTGGTTCAGGGAAAGTACAATCCATGCCGCAAACAAAACAGCATGGGTCGTTGATGAACTTACAAAGGCAGGCAAAACTTACGAACAGGAAGGCGCAATATGGTTCAAAGCTACTGAATACGGTCTTGACAAGGATTTCGTACTCCGCAGAAGCAACGGTCTTTATACCTATATCGTCCCCGATATCGCATATCACTATGACAAGCTTGTTACCCGTAATTTTGACAAGGCTATAAATGTACTCGGTGCAGACCACCACGG
>DGRR01000216.1 GCA_002389995.1 Ruminococcus sp. UBA4383
AAATCGTCAGATTTTCGCCTTTGGTGCTTGCCATTTCGTTCACTCCGCTATGCTGCGTTCACTCTCATGGCAAGGGCGAAAATCTTCCTCAATATTTATTATACCATTATACAGCATAAAAGTGAAGATTCTGTGAAATATTTCTTTACATTTTAAAAAACTTTATAAAAAATGTATCGCAGATGCAAAAATAACATTGACATTTTAGGTTAAATTTGCTATAATTAATTTAGTCGGTTTAAATCCGTCTATTTGCTTTTCAAAAAGCATCAAAGGAGGATATTATATGAAATTTGGTAATCCGCTTGCGGCAGCCCTTGTAATAACTGCTGCCACAGTGCTGATTGTATCATATGCCCTGCGTCAGCCTGACAGTGCGCTGCTTGTAATCATTGTATATATTGCAACAATAATTTTTCTTTCAATAATTGTTTATTTCATAAGCAAAATTTACAGCAAGCACAAGTCTTCCGTTGACCCTGAGGATTTTATCGAAATATGTGAGGATTTGAATACCGAAATTGCCATATGGTCTGATGATTTTTCACTCATAATAATGAATAAGAAACTGCGTGACCTCATCGGCATAGACTACGAAAAATATGACAAGAAAGAAGCCCTTTTCACCGCTTTCGGTCTTAAAAAGGAAAACGGTGAGGATATACAGCAGTTTATCAAAAGCCCTTCATATGAAAGTTCTTTCAAGAATCCGAACGGTACTGTAAGCATTGCATGGAGTACCTCTCTCGTCAAGAAAAGAAAAAAACGTTCTGTATTCCTCAGCACAGGCTTCAACCTCACCGAACTCAAAAAAATGAAAAATAATCTCGCAAGTGCCAATGATTTCTTTAAATCTTCAATGGAACTTGCCGAAATCGGTCTGCTTATGAGTTCCGACAAGAAAAAATTTGTCGCCTCTCCCGAAGCCGTGAAAATGCTCGGAATAAAAAACAGTACCATTGATGTCTCTGTCCTGCGCTCCATGATTCACCCAAACGACAGAATACATTTTGAAAGAGCTGTAAAATATGTTGATGCAAGCGGAAGCGTCAACAGCATAGAAATGCAGATTAAAAACAGCGGCGGCAGTTCGTACCGCTGGTATAATTTCCGCTACAAATCCATAAAGGGTACTGCCAATACAGCCCCGCTTTTCGGTGGTGCGCTGATAGATGTCACTCAGGAACATGAAAAGGATATTCTCATCGAACGCCTTGCCTACATTGATGAAGTAACCGAAATCGCCAACAGAAACAAACTTATGGCAACAGGTCAGGAACTATATGACACCTGCAATGTCCTCAGTCATTCATACTGGATAATAGTCCTTGATATAGACCGTTTCCACATAGTAAACGATACCTGCGGATATGAAAACGGCAACTATATACTCAAAAATTTCGCCCATATCCTCTATAAATTCGTTACTCCCGGCGGAATTGCCGCCCGTATAAGCGGTGACAATTTCGCACTCATACTCAAAGACTACGGTGATGACGATTTGCCGTCAAGAACTGCAAGAAGTATTCAGGAAGAATTTGCAAAGCTTGCAGTTGATGATTTTGAAGCAATAACTTTAAGCTGTTCAGCAGGATTTTCCAAAATGCCAAGTGACGGAAATTCTTTCCTCGATGTCATGGAACACGCTGAATTTGCCCTCAAATCCGCCAACGGCTCACAGAGTACAATTATAGGATATGAACCAAGTATGCACGATTCAATAATAGGCAGAAATGAACTCGAAAAAGCCCTTGCACTTGCAATAGACAATAACGAACTTCAGCTTTTCTATCAGCCAAAAATTGACCTCAGAACAGGTAAAATCATGGGCGTTGAAGCCCTTATCCGCTGGATTAAGCCTGACGGAACAGTTATAAAGCCTGATTCATTCGTGCCTGTTGCTGAAAGTTCACACCTTATTGGTAAAATAAGTGAGTTTGTCCTCAATGAAGGCTGCCGTCAGAATAAATTATGGCAGAAAATGGGCTATCCCAATATAGTTATGTCAATCAATTTCACTTCAACAGACTTCTATCAGGCTGATTTGAAGGAAAAAGTCCTCGAAGCCCTTGCAAAATCCAAACTCGATGCAAAATGGCTCGAAGTTGAACTCACTGAAACTCTCGCCCTCAGTGATATAGATTTTGCCGTTTCACAGATGAATAAACTGCGTGAACTCGGTGTAAAACTCGCTATGGACGACTTCGGGACAGGATATTCCTCACTCAGTTATCTGCAAATACTCCCCATAACACTCCTTAAACTTGACCGCTCGTTCATAACCGATATACAGCATGACAATATCGCCTTTGAAATAGTTTCAGCCGTCATAAGAATCGCTAAATCCAAAAAAATAGAAACTATCGCAGAGGGTATCGAAAATAAGGAGCAGGAAGAAATTCTGCGTCAGGCTCAGTGTGACTACGGTCAGGGCTATCTCTACGGAAAACCTATGCCTGCCGAAAAAATGAATGAGTTCTTTGAGGAAAACGCAAAAATTACCGCAAATATTTCGGATAATCCGAATTAATGACAACAGATTAAATTTAAAATGGAGGTATAAACAAATGAAAAGAAGAATTGGTATTCTCACCAGCGGAGGCGACTGCCCCGGACTCAATGCCACTATCAGAGGCGTTGCAAAAGCCTGCTATGAGCGTTTCGGAGAGGACAATATCGAAATTGTCGGCATCTCCAACGGCTACTACGGTCTTATAAACAACCTCTGCAAGGATATGTCTCCCTCGGCATTTTCAGGTATTCTCACACAGGGCGGTACTATCTTCGGCACTAAGCGTCAGCCGTTCAAGATGATGCAGGTAATCGGCGAGGACAATATCGACAAAGTGAAAAATATGAGGGAAACCTATAAGAAACAGAAACTTGACTGCCTTCTCACCCTCGGTGGAAACGGTACACATAAAACTTCAAAGCTCCTCGCTGATGAGGGCCTTAATGTAATCGGTCTGCCAAAAACTATCGACAACGATATCTACGGCA
>DGRR01000064.1:0-807 GCA_002389995.1 Ruminococcus sp. UBA4383
ACACTTGCAACAGGCGAAATGACCTGAAAAAACAGCCGAGAAAATACATTGCGTACTGTCGTGCTATGCTGTATTCTTTTTCGGGATTTTTCTTGTTTTCATTTAATTTTTCTTTCATTTGATTAACCGTCAGAATTTGAAAGCAAGTTCATTTCTCACTTCATAGAGTTTGTTCACGAGTGCGAGTTCGCTTTTTGAGAGTTTTCTTCCTGATGAATATATAAGCAAATCCTTGAATTTATTGTCGGGGAATATGCATTTTCTCTGGACAAGCCCGTATTTTCCGCATAAACTGTCGGGTACTGGAGAGTCAAGCATGAATGACTGCGGAACAGTAAGCAGAAAATCAAGTGCGCTGCCCCTGTCGAACATACATATACGCCTTACCTTTGTGCCTTCGGGGCGGTTTTTATCGAAAAGCTTTTCGACTGCGCCTGAAACATAGGGAACATAATCATCTCCCTGAGTGAGTTCCGCATAATCTGCGGAAAGTTCGGCATAGGTTATATTTTCATTTTCTGCGGCGGGGTGTTCGGAGGACATTACCGCAAGCATTTCATATTCCCATAAAATCTGACTTTCGAGATTTTTTTCCTTGAGAAAATCGGAAAAATATTTTTCATGTGCGGCATTGAATCGGATTATTCCGAAATTATAGCCGTTTTCCCTTACATTTTCGATTGTACGCAGAGAGTTTGTCTCGCAGAAATATACTTCCATGTCGTCCGATGAATCCGAGGCGGCTATATATTCGGAAAAAGCCTTTGATATATAGCCTGCTCTCGGAACGGATATACGCATTTTTCT
>DGRR01000064.1:961-14931 GCA_002389995.1 Ruminococcus sp. UBA4383
TCGGTAGGGATAACGCCCTTTGAAGTTCTGCGGAAAATGGTAATTCCGAGGGAATTTTCGAGTTCCTTTATTGCCTTGCTGAGATTGGGCTGAGCCATATAAAGGTTTTCAGCCGCCTGTGTTATGGAGCGTGTTTTTTCTATTTCAACAGCATATTTGAAATGTAATGTATTCATGGCTCAGTCCTTTCGTAATGAATATCTTATCCTGTGGAATTTTGAGAAATCGGGGGATATATCTGCAAATGTAAAATCTTTGTTTTGCCTTCGTTCCCTTCGGAATCCTTTGGAGTAATTTTTATTTCCGTATATACTTCCTTTGCATCGTCACCGCAGCTGAAAGTTACATAACATACGTCATAAGGATATCTGCATTCTATTCTTTCGGGAAAAGAAAGCTCATTGTTGTCGGATTCAATACAAATTTCCGTTGCATCGCAGACAACACAGACTATTTTGACATCAGTTCCCTTGAAAAGCTTTGTGAATACCCTGTCGGGATAGACAGCGGGACCTGTTTCGGGTTCAGTCGGAGTACCGTCTATAAATACCTGAAACGTGTAAGATTTTCCGTATGGGTGTCTGCCGCCGTTTTCGTCTATCATAATTACCTGTACTCTTGTATCTTCCCTGTAAGAATCCTCTTTGCAGCTTACAGGCACTTCAATCTCACAGCCTGCCATGTCACATTCTATTCTGTCAGGGAGGATAATATTTTCGCTTGGTGTTTCAAATTCCAGAGCAACAAATCCGACAACTTTACATTTCCATGTTGTTGTTCCGCCGGGTTTCAGTTCGATAGCCGTACCTGACGGATAAAGTCCACGGATTATCGTAGTAGTAGTTGTTATTGTTTCGGAAGTTTGTGTTTCCGTTGATGTTTCGGAAGATTTCATTGAATTTTGCACAAAATATTCAAGATTTTCCTTTCCGTCTGTTGAAATGTACGCATAATATCCGAGTACACATGATGCATCAGCGGAATTTAACACTTTGTCATGGTTAATATCATATATGGAGAGTTCTTCATCGGAAATTTCCGTATCATCTGTTGAAAACTCCGCATATTTTGCGAGTATCATTGAAGCGTCCGCAGCGTCTATTTTTCCGTTTCCGCTTATATCTCCGAAATCTGCGGCATTTGTATTCATCATACCAATTGCACTCAGGACAAAAAACGTTAAAATATATATAAGTAAATTTTTTATGTCATTTTTCATAACTGCCTCCAATATATTTCACGGCTCACGCATATTGTTTTTTACAATGAAGAATATCAGAACAGAAAATTTCCCCTGTGAAATTTTTTAAAAGCTGTATGCCAGGTCATATCTGAAATCAGTTATATTTTTATTACTAAATTCAGATATAGTTGAGAAATTGTCATATATCCACTGCATGGACTCATCAAATTGTGATTTGCTGACAGTACTTCCATTTACATAATATGTGCCATCGCTGCACGAAACTGTTGAAAGTCTTGATTTTGTACCGTCAGAAAGAATTTTCCATACAGCCATGCCATAATTATATGCACCGCCTGAGGAATATGTTGTAAACATATTGTTTTTCTTATAATAATATCCGACGGAACTTACTCTTGCACCTTCCCATTCATGAATTTTCACCATATTTCCGTTTTTAAAGGTGTAAAGTTCACCGCCTGCATATGAATCAGCCCATAATTCGGGTATATCATCATCATCTATGTATATAAGTGCAAATGAAACACTTTCTCCTGTTCCCAGAGCATTTTTCATTCTGTAAAAATCATTCGCCTTTGATGCATAATAATTTTTCCATACACTTCCTTTATAGGGAGAATCGTCAAATTCTGTCCATTGGGGACTTTTCCAGCTGAAAGCATTATAATAGTTTTGTACGGCATAGTAATCATTTGCAGAAGCAGGTGAACCATTTACATAATAGCTTGAATCATAAACTCCGTACATAATCTGCTTTTCAAGTTTAATACTGCCGTCCCTGTTGACAGAATAGTAATAATGAACTTCATTTCCTTCCCATTCTGTGCCGTGTATAAGATTTTCTGAGGGACTTATCTTAATACCGTCATTGAGTTCTCTTTCAAAAACATATTCTTCACCGTCATATACATAATAATTTGTTTCATATGTTCCTGAAACTCTCTGATGTGTTATGATAAGTTCAGGTATGCCGTCACCGCTGAGGTCTCCCGCATAATATTTTGAATCATCATCAGCATAGCCGTATTCAATCAAGTCCTCATTTACATAATTATCGACAACTTTCATATATGCCTGTCTGTAAATGTCAGGATTAACAGTTGTTGTGACTGTTGTTGTCTCGGTAGCAGTTGTTGTTGCCTCAGTTGTGGTAGTGGTAGTCTCTGTGGTCGTTGTTGTCTCAGTTGTGGTGGTAGTTGTTTCGGTTGCAGTAGTCGTAGTGGCAGTTTCGGTTATTATTGCCTGAGGAATTTGATGTGGATTTTCAAGATAATATTTTAAGTCATTATCCCCTCCGACAGCTATATAGGCATAATATCCGAGAACACAGGAGGCATCAGCCGAATTAACTATTCCGTTGCCGTCTATATCAAAAACAGATTTTTCTTCCTGCGTAAGCTCTGAATATTCTGTTGACATCTGTGCATATTTACGGAGTATCATCGAAGCATCCGATGCATTTATGAGCCCGTCACCTGTAACATCTCCGAATATTGCAGAATATGCGGAAAAATCACTTACAGAAGCCAATGTAAATGCGATTGCCGAGATACAGGCAAGCTTTTTTCTAAGTCTGTTGTATTTTGTCATGGTATATATTCTCCTTCCAAAGAACCTGCCGTTTCAACAAAGAATATCTCCCAGTACCAGCCATATGTTGAATTTGGTTCATATGCAACGCCTATTCCCATATGTGTATTTCCTGAGCGCATTATTTCCTGCCAGTGTCCCTGAGTTGAACTTCTCCACTGTTCAAGAGTTCCGCTTACAGTTGAAGAACCTGCGGCTATGATTTCGCCGAGGTGATAATACGGGACTTTTATATCATCGAGTATTGTAAAACAGCTTGTACCGTCAGGGCGTGTATGGCTGAAAATTTTAACTGTTTCGTCTGCCCTTACAGCCGATATTTCCATAAGATATGGAGTAATTTTCAGCGGCTGCAAGCCTGCGGCGGCTCTTTCCTTATTTACAGCCTTTCCCATTTCAATGAGGAGTTTCTGCATCTGTGTATCCTGTGAAGAATCGTTACCCGAACTGTCCGAGGGTTTATTGGCAAGAAAATACTCTATAAGCATATCTCCTCCTGTTGACATATACCCATAGTAATTCAGGACATCAGAGGCATCGGAAGCATCGACAGTGCCGTCTTTGTTTACATCAGCAGCCTGTTTCTGAGCGTTTGTGAAACGTGAAATTCCGCTTGTGGAACTTACGGAATATTCTTCGAGAATCATCGAGGCATCAGCGGAATTTATACTTCCCGAACCGTCAATATCTCCGAGAGAAATCATGGCATTTGCCGAAAAATCGGCATTAAGGCTCATACAGACTGTGAATGCCGAAATAAAAGCGATAATTCTTTTTTTCATGATGATACCGCCTTTCATTTTTCGTCAACTTTTTTAATCGGCTTGCATGGATTTCCGACAGCGACAACTCCCGAAGGGATATCATCAACAACTACACTTCCGCCTCCTATCACGACATTATCGCCTATTGTCACCCCCGGCATAACGCAGACATTTCCGCCTATCCAGACATCGCTTCCGACTTTTATGGGCTTTGCGTATTCGAGACCCTGATTTCTTGTCTGTGCGTCAACAGGGTGACCTGCCGTATAGAATCCGCAGTTAGGACCTATAAAGACATTGTTTCCGAACACTACTTCCGCACAGTCAAGAATTACGCAGTTATGATTTGCATAGAAATTATCTCCTATGATTATGTTATAGCCGTAATCGCAGAAGAAATTGGCTTCTATCCAAGTATTTTCGCCACGCAGGGCAAGAAGTCTGTCAAGTATGCGTTCTTTTTTCTGATAGTCGTTGTAGGTTATGGCGTTATATTCCGCACATAACTTTTTTGCGGCAACTCTTTCGGCGACAAGTTCCCTGTCGTTGCCGTTATAGAGCTGACCTGCCTGTTGTTTTTCCTTTTCAGTCATTTTAACACCTCCTGTTTAATGCATAATTTATAATTCATAATTCTTAATTATGAATTATCTTTTGCTTCCCTTTGCACCGAAACTTCCGCCCATTGAGAGGATATTTGTATCGAATGTATAGTTTATCTTTTCGCTCCGGCGGTGACGTTTGAGAGCAAGGTTAATCATTCTTTCAAGCAACTGCGGATATTTAACGCCCTTAGGCTCCCAGAGATAGAATGCAAGTGAACCCGGAATCGTATTTATTTCGTTGATATATATTTTGTCTGTTGCCATATCTATCATGAAATCTATTCTTGTAACACCGTTGCAACCGAGATACTTAAAGGCATCAACAGCAGTTTTCCTGATAAATTCGTCCTGCTCCTTAGTGATATCAGCGGGGATTTTTCTTTTGAGGGTAGCCATGCCTTTGCTTCCGCCTGATTTTCCGCCGCCGACATATTTCTGCTGATAGCTGAGGATATCGTCATCACTTGCCTGAACGGGTTCTTCGCAGACAGATGCTTCTGCCTCCTCGCTGTCGCCTACTACTGAGCAGTTGATTTCCTTGAGCTGTACAACAGCAGGCTCTACGAGGATTCTGTCAGCAAATTCAAAAGCCTCCTCCATAGACTTGATAAGTCCGTCATGGTCCTTAGCCTTTGAGATGCCCACGCTTGAACCGAGATTGATTGGCTTTACGATTACGGGATAGCCGAATTTCTTTTCAACTTCTGCAACACATTCCTCTATTCTGTCGAGGTCAAAGCTTGAAAAACGACAGCAGTCAAGTACAGGGAATCCTGCATCTTTGAGCAGAATCTTCATGACAAATTTATCCATTCCCACAGCGGACGCAAGAACATCACAGCCTACATAAGGAAGGTCAAGCGTCTGCAAATATCCCTGCAATGCACCGTCCTCAACGTTTGTACCGTGAACTATCGGGAATGCTATATCTATATCGGATATGAGATTTGAACCGAACATCTTTGTTTTCTGGCGGATAAGCTGAACTTTTCCCTCACTTCTTACAAATACACATTCAGTACATTCAGCGAGAAGTGCGGGAATATCCTTGAATGAGTTTATATCCATAAGTTTTTCGCCTGTATAGAACTCACTCTTTTTGGTCATGTAAACAGGGATTATATTATATTTTTCCTTGTTCATGCTTGCCATAGCCTGAACTGCCGAAATAACAGATACTTCATGTTCAACGCTTCTTCCTCCGAATAAAACAGCCATATTAATCTTCATTGTAATTATCTCCTTATTAATTTAATTGTTTTAATAGTTATCAGGCAAATCATTTTCAAGAAGAACAATCTTCTTTTTACTTGTCTGATATGCCTGAACCTTTGCAAGGGCATCATTGAGATTATCGGCTACATAGACGTTATCCATATTATAGCCTGCATCTTTTATGCCGTTATATATCGGGACTGTCTGATTTTTTCCGACAAGTACGATATAATCGCAAGCCTTAGCCGCTTCCTGTCCGAACTCAAAGTTCAGTTCCTCCTGTTTTGCACCGAGTTCAACCATTCCCGGGGTTACAAGTATTCTGCACGCATCAAACAGACCAAGAACATTCAGTGCCGCACGGCAGCCGCTGGGATTTGAATTGTATGCATCATCTATATATGTAACTCCGCCGCCCTTATCCAGAAGCTGTAAACGGTGCGGAACTGCGGCTATTCTCTTTACAGGAAGGACAAGCTTTTCAAGCGGTATTCCCGTACCGTTTGCATAGGCTATTGCTCCGAGAAGATTCTGAACATTGTGTTCACCGAGTAATTTTGTTGTATATCTGCATGATTTTCCGTCAGGAGCAGTAACAGTAAATTCCGTACCCCTGTCGGAAACGGAAATATCACTTCCCCTGTAATGGCTTCCCTCTTTAACTCCGTAAAGAATCGCATTCGGGTATTCATGGGCTTTTTTGCTGATATATTCGTTATCGTTGTTGAGATATATTTTTCCGCCCTTAGCCTTAACGCAGTCGGCAAGTTCAAACTTTGTATTTATTACATTCTCGATAGAATTGAAAGTTTCAAGGTGCTGAGGACCAACAGATGTTATAATTCCGTCATGCGGTTCGGCAATATCACAGAGTTCCTTTATTTCGTGAACTCGTCTTGCACCCATTTCGCAGATGAAATATTCATGAGTAGGTCGCAGGTCACGCCTTACGGTGATAGTTACGCCCATGGGAGTATTGAAGCTTTCGGGAGTTTTAAGAGTTTCATACTGAGATGACAATAATTCGCTCAGGTAGAATTTCATGCTTGTTTTGCCGTAACTTCCCGTAATTCCGACTTTATGCAAATCAGGCATTGATGCGAGTTTTTTCTTTGCGTCATTGATATACCAGTTATTTATGGCAGTTTCCATAGGCTTGTTAATCAGGTTTGAAAGCGGTACGAGAATCGGTGTGAGGTACAGCGCACAGCCCACAATGATAAACGGCAGATTGTTTGTAAATCTTGTGCCGCCGTATACCTGCGCCCTGTCAGCCGAGAAAAACGCTCCCACAAATATTAATGCTATAAGTATAAAGAAAGTCGTAAGCATACGCTTAACCCTTGCAGTATATTTAAAGGGCTTTTTGAATTTCTTTCCGGGTTTGTTGGCAATTATTATCAATAAGTTCAACGCACATATTGCTGAAAATATAAATGTACTCAATGTCTTGTTTGAGGCTATCATCTCATAGCCCGCCATTGTATAATCTCCGTTCGGGACAGGTTCATCAGACGTTATTTCAACAGTTCCCCATTTCAGAGGAGAAAAGGGCAGTGCAATAAACTGCAAAAGAAACAAAATACAGGGAAAAATATATCTCTTGTAATTTTTCTTCATCCACCATGAATGTTCGGGGGTTTTGTAGCCGTTAAGCTGTAACATATGGAACTCACGCAGTCCCATGAATATTATTGCGGCAAGTGCAACAGCCGCATATATAAACCATATAACTATACTCATATTTTCTCCTTATTTAAACAATTAATCCTCTATTTTCATGAAGGAACTCATTACACGGTTGAAAGTGTACTGCTGTTCAAGGAACGAATAATGCCCTGCATTTTCAAGCTTTACAAGTCCTGCATCGGGAATAAGTTTTTCCATTTTCTCACCGTCTGAAAGAGGTGTGGCGGTATCATTCACGCCCCATATGAGAAGTGTCGGACATTTTATATTCGGCAGATGCGGTTCTAAATTCTCGTTGACGGTCTTGACAAGCACCTGACGCATTAATGGAGATGCAGCGGCATAGTCTGCACTTCCCATTTTTTTCCTGAAATTTTCGAGTGCATCGGGAGCTAATTTTTTAACTATACCTGTTGAAAGAAATGCCTTGCCGGCTTTATAATAATATGTACGGAAACTTTTCTTGTTATTTTTCGGCGGTAAAATTCCCGCACTGTCAACAAGTATCACTTTACTTACCTTAAACGGGAGTTTTTTGCGTTTTTCGTCTGAATGCATCTTTATGATAACTCTGCCTCCGAAACTGTGTCCGAGGAACATAACTTCCTTATTGTCATAGTCTTTAAGGAAATCTATGACGAAATCGACATAATCCCCTACTTCCCACGCTGAGGGCGGTTCCTGACTTTCGCCGAAACCGGGCATATCCATAGCGACTACCTTATATTTTTTTGAAAGTAATTCTATAAGATTTGCAAAGAGTTTTATATTGCTGCCCCAGCCATGCAGAAGGACTATCAAATCGCCCTCGCCTTTTTCCTCATAATTTATCCTGATATTATTTACTGTTTTAAACAATTTCACTATCTCCATTTACAGAAATTTCCCTCCGTTATATTCTATGAAAAATCAATAGAGGCTATGCGGAAGGCTTAGACACACATTAATTATATCATGATAAATAAACAATGTCAATTATTTTAGTGGGAATATTTTACAGTTTCTATGCAATTAATTTGGTAATAAAGGCAAAAAGGGAACGGAATGATTCCGTTCCCTTGAAATTATATTCCGAGTATGCGTGCGGCTTTGAGAATGACTATCTGAGTTTTTCCGTCCTTTATTTTTCCGTCCATGACAAGCTTTACTGCATCTGAAAGGGGGATTTTTTCCACATCGAGAAATTCATCTGGGTCAAGGTTCTGTTTTTCAAATGAAAGACCTCTGGCAAGATACATATGGGTTATTTCGGAATTATATGCAGGAGTGGGGTACATTTCTCCGAGGTAGATATATTCAGTGCAGGTACAGCCTGTTTCCTCGAGGAGTTCACGTTTTCCGCATTCTGCATAATTTTCGCCTTTTTCAAGTTTACCTGCGGGGACTTCCCTTGTGACAGTCCTGAAAGGGTAGCGGAACTGTTTTACAAGGAAAATTTCGTTGTTTTCGGTTACAGGTATAACGCATACGCCTCCGTGGTGGAGAAGAACATCTCTTATGGTACGGTTTCCGTTTTCGAGTTCAACGGTATCATGGGTTATAGTGAAGATAGGACCTTCATAGATAACATCGCTTTTGAGAGTATTTTCCTGTAAATGCATAATTATTTCCTCCGTTTTCTTGATAATTTTTCGATATACTGTTCAGAAGAACTTACTTTCTGATATGAAGTATAGTCATATGTATGGCTTATGCTGTAATAATTTTTCTTTTTCCTTGAAACTTTGCAAGTGAGAACATATGCTATAAGCATTGCAATACCTGCGGCTGAAACTACGATTCCTATTTTAAGCCCCGGGGTTTCATAGCGGAAAACTATTTTATTTTCGCCCTCATCAGCCTTTACAGCCATAAAGCCGTATGATACCTTTTCTATATCAACAGGCTGACCGTTTACTTCCGCAGTCCAGCCCTCGCTGTAAGGCACGCTGTAAAATACAAGCTGAGGCTTTTCAAGGGTTATTTCGGAAGTAAAGCCCTTTGAATCGTATGTGAATGAACTTGAACATTTTTCCTGTTTTTCCTTGCAGAATATCTCATATGAATCCCTTGTGACTGTTGATACAAGTGTTTCGGGGACTTCTTCAATTATATCGTGATATTTTTCTATCTGTTCATCATTGAGGACAAGGGCTTTCATGAGGAGTTTTTCGCAGGTTCTTTTCGGCATATTTTCCGCATTTTTCTCTGTCATATATGTATCATAGGCAAATCCGACAGGTATAAAGAGTTTATTTTCATATATTTCAAAATACTCATTTTCGCCCACATATTCAAAGCCTGTAAGTTCCTTTGAAATATTTGCATAGTTGGGATTTATTTCATCTTCGGGAGAATCGCTCGGAATATAGTCATCTCCTATGCCTTGAAGATACCATGTATCGGAAAGTTTCTGTCTGTAATAATATTTTACCGAAAGCAGTCCTCTAAGAGTGTAATGTGATATATCCGCCCTTGATGCAACATCTCTCTGTATGTCAAGCGTATTGTAGAAATCCATGATAGAGGTATTTACAACGCTCTGGAATGCCCTCATATTCGGCAGACCCCATATCATTGTATAGTTGTCGCAGTCATTGGATATATCGGCACGGAAGAAATTATCTTCGGAAACTTCTTCATAAACACCGTCTTTTCCCTTTATGGCACATTCGATATATTTGAGCGATTCCGCACGGCTTTCCGCACCATAAAGGACGGCTGTAAGAGTACATACCACGCAGGTGAATGCTGTTGCCCATACTGTACCGATTCCCGTACAGCGGTTATTTTTTCTGTAACTGAAAATTATTCCTGCTGCAACAAGGCTTGCTATTGCAACTCCCAGACAGAGGAAAAAATAAAGTCTGTCGCTTGCAAATTCAAAATATTTTACCCCGTCATCTCTCCATACAGGCAGGCAAGCAATTATTCCGTATGCCGCAAGGAATACGGCATTGATTTTTATTGCAGGCATAACTTCCGCTTCTTCATCATCGAGTACCCTTGCAGTCATCATGGCAAATATAAGTATAGGCATATAGAACCATCTTGCGTAGTAATATCCGTTGCCGAGCTGGAAAAAGCTGTTGAGTATCGGGATAAATGCGAATACAATACACATCAGTGAAATTCTTGTCGCCCAGTGTTTTTTTCTTGTCCGCATAAAGGTTATAACGCCAATCATTGAGAAAAGCGGGAAATATCCTCCGATAGATGCCCATTTTTCATAGTCCGAATCAAATAAATTCGGTCTTGCGGGAACATCAACAGGCATGAAGAACGACTGTATAACTCTTGGTATTACGGTATTGTCGCTGTACATTACCATGTCATGACCGTAAATGTGTTCACTTATACGGTAATTTCCCATTACAAGAAGGGCGGACGGTATGAATATAAATCCTGCTATCATAACTCCTGCAACCGCTTCAAATGCAAGTCCCATGAATTTTTTCTGCGTGAGGCGGAAATCGTCCGAAAGCGCACGAATAAAATAATACATTATCAGAAATACGCACTGTCCTGCAAAGAAATAATAGTTTACTATCGCCATAAGTGCAACAGTCAGTGCAAACCAGCCTTTTTTTCCGTTATTTATATTTTCCTCCATAGCTATGAGGGCAAGCGGAAAAAGTGCTGTTACGTCCTGAAAATGATTGAAAAATATATTGAATATCTGGAAGCCCGAAAATGCATAGAGAAGTCCGCCTACTACCGCCATATTCTTGTTGCGTACAAACCGCCTTATGTATGCATATGCCGTCATAGCCGCAAAACCATGCTTTATTGACAGTATCACAGGCATTGAAAAAACTACAAGCGAACGTGGTAATATTACCGTAATCCAGAAAAACGGACTGCCTATCAGATAAAATGAATATGATGTCATAAGATCAGAACCTAAGTCCGTAAACCAGTTCCAGCCGAACTGCCTGTTTCTTATTGCATCATTGAGGAGATTATAAAAAGGTATCTGCTGTGCATTATAATCACCATAGTATATAAAATATCCCTTTTCCGCTATCATTATGGGTATCAGAGACACCATAAGGACTGCAAAGCCGAGCAGAAAAGCTGTGAGATATTTTTCACGCCCGTATCGTGAAACGTTTTTATACATATATTACCTCCCTGAAAATTTATAATAGTATTATAACATATAAAAATCAAAAATAAAAGAGTTTTTTAATATTTTCATAATATTTTTTTAATAAAAAAGCCGCATATCTCTATGCGGCAGATATTATACATTAGCGGCTGCGAGAGCTTTTTCTATTTCCTGTGAGCGTTTTTCCCTGCGCCTTAAAAATTTCTTTATGGATTTGAGTATGATTCCGACACAAATCTGAAATAATCCAGTCGAAACCGCAAAAAGCGAAAACGGTATCAGCATCGCTGAACCTGCATAGCACGCAAGGCTTTCAGTGTGGATATATGCAAGCGGCAAACCGAAAACCGCTGCAAATCCTGCCAGAAATACGATTATTCCGCTGAAAAGAAATATATTTCCATAAAACCAGAGAATATATTTCCCTTTTCTGTCAACAATAACCGCTATCCATATGAAAAGCACAATTGTAAGTGCTGCAAGTATTCCGAGGGTTATGTACTGGAATGCGTAGTTTAATTTGCCGAAATTAAATCCTGTCCTTACACTCCATGAGGATATAAGCAAATTTGAATCAGCTTCATTTCTGTCAAGCTGTCTGCGTATTGCATCATAGTCTCCCGTCTGCATTTTATATCCGAATGATTCCTCTGAAACATCTTCATTATTCCTGAAAAATTCTGTCATTTCATCAGTAGTTACAGTAGGTTCTGTACCTTTTCCGTTTATTATATAATCGACATAGAGTTCTGTTTTTTCTGCGGCAAATTCAAGGAAATCCGAATTTACCATGAAATCCCTGAACTGTGCCTTTGTTATTCCCTCATCGTTTATATTGCCGAACTTGATGAAATCATATATGCTGTCCGAAAAGCTTTTTTCCCCTGTATCAGTATCCATAAGGATTGAAGTTTTCATTCTTCTGACTGCATCAGCGGAAGTTTTTCCCGAAACACCGAGCTTGACACAGAAACAAATGCTTACAAAGGCAAAAAGTACAGTTGCAAGAATCATAACAAAGAAAGAACCTGTGAGTTTTAATATGCCTGTTTTTTCGTTTTTGTGTTCGTTTTCGTATATTGTATCCGAAAAATACTCTGATTCCTGTTCAGGATTGTTTTTTTCCTGATTTTCTGTATTTTCATAGGGAATATACTGATTTTCCGCATTATTTTCTTCCTGTGCATAGTTTATATCTGAATCCTGAGCGATGTTCAGGCTGTCTTTTTCTTTTTTGAGTGAAACGATACTTTCGGCTTTTCTTCCGCAGTTATTACAAAAGACCGCATCTTCTCCCAAATCGTTTCCGCAATATTTACACTTCATATCTTCCCTCCGCAATTTGTTTTTTTAATTATACAACAGAAAATTACATCTGTCAACTTTTTATTGACGGTATTAAATGCAGATTTTTTTATTTTCATCACTTTACACAAAAAGCTGCCCCGCATAAACGGGACAGCCTTTTACATTAATGAAAGGAAGTGATAGTATCAGTCTTTTTTCTTCTTTGAAACAACTGCGGCTGCGGCGAGTGCAAGTGCTGCTGCGCCTGTGCCTGCGGCAGCTATCGGGAATGCTACACCTGTCTTGGGTGAATCATTCTTGTTGGCAGCCTTAGCGGATTCATTTCCTGTTTTGCCGTTTGTGCTTGCAGGAGCAGAAGAAGTTTTTCCGTGAACGCCTGTATAGTCGGTAAGTTCAAAATTGACACAATCTCTACCAGGAGTTGCCTTATAGTCAAAAAGTTTTGTCTGATTCTTTACGTTTGAAATACTTACATCAGCATCAGAATCACCTAAAGAAGCAGTTACATCTGCATCAACGCCATAAGCCTTGAAAGCAGCCCTGATATCTTCAACGCTTGTAAACTTCTGACCAAGACCGTATCCTGAATAGCCTGCAACATTGCCGCCTGCCTTCTTGGTTTCGCTTTCCATAAACCAGCTTGCGCCTACTGTATAGGGAGAGCTGAAAGAATAGTCATCATTTATTTTATACATTGTGTAACCGTGATTTCTGCTTGAATCTCCTCTGCTGTCAAGATAGATTTCTTCAAGAATAGTATCTCCTGCGAGACTTACATTCAACTTTTCGTTGCCGACTTCAAATATTCCGTCGCTTGTAATGTGCAACGGATACATACTGTCTGTTGTTGAGACTTTTTTGATAGAATCGTCAGCTTTATTGTACTGCCAGATGTCATATGTAATTCTTGAGGGATAGTACTGTGCATCTTCGATATCAGTAGGTCTTTCCTCATCAACAAGTGAATTTGTAACTACTATGAGTTCGGGGATACTGTCATTGCAGAAATCATGAACAGTTGCAGCAAAAATACCGAGCATTTCACTGTATACACGAATACCGTCATTGCCGCTTACGCTCTCAACATCAATTATTTCCTGCGGTCTGCCGCTTTCGGAGGTACTTGAAATTCCGCCTTCTGTATTGGGAACTACGACATTGTAGAGGAAATCGTTGTAAACCTTGTCATAATCTATACTCTTGTCAGCAACCTGTGCTTTTCCTGCATCGGAATTTACATCAACTGCGCTGTATATATCAGTATCAAGGTAGGGAACAGTTGTAGTTGTTGTTCCTTCAACAGCCACAGCAACAGTAGTTGTCTGTGTTGCATACTCGTCATACATTGAATCAACTGCAACAGTTGTAACAGTTCCGACAGTTTCAATTTCGTCAGCAGGAGTTGTAGTTCCCTCAACAGGAGCGGCAGCTTCTTCAACAGGAGTTGCAGCTTCTTCAACGGGGGCGGCAACAGCTTCTCCAACGGGAGCGGCAGCGGCTTCTTC
>DGRR01000064.1:15035-23964 GCA_002389995.1 Ruminococcus sp. UBA4383
CGGCTTCTTCAACGGGAGCGGCAGCTTCTTCGGAAGAAACGGAAGTTCCCTCAATAATGACATCTTCAGCCTGTACGCTGACAGCCTGTCCAAAAATCATTGTGCTTCCTGCTGCGATAGCAGAAAGGACAGCGAGAGTCTTTTTTAATTTCATTTACTTTTCCTCCTTCATACAAGTAAAGATATGGACATTTTCAATCCATATAGCTATTATATCACTGTAAAATCAGAATTTCAAGCAATTTGGAAAAATTTTTATGTTATATTAATTTTTTTGTTGACATTAACAAATATTAATGTTATTTTTATACAATATAACGCATGATATTTTTTATTTCTTTGAAAATACTGAAAAGCGGCTTTCCCTGAAAAAGGAAAAACCGCTTTTATTTAAGCATTATGTTTTTGAATATGACTGCGAGAAATCAACAGAATATTCAATACCAATTATTTATTAACAGCTCAATTTTTCTTCTTTAAAACAAATGCGACTGCGGCGAGTGCAAGTGCTGCTGCGCCTGTGCCTGCGGCAGATATCGGGAATGCTACGCCTGTTTTGGGTGAATCATACTTGTTGGCAGCCTTTGTGCTTTCGTTGCCTGTCTTGCCCTCTGTGCCTGCGGACGCTGTTCCGTGGAGACCTGTATAGTCATTCATACGAATATCGCCCCTGTTTTTATACGACATATAATAGTCCATAATTGGCTTTTCAACTTTCAATCCGTCAATGTTCATATCCAATTGTTCTTTATTGGAGGAATAAAAATCCACTTCTTTAGTTCCAAAAGAAACTCCTGCCATATCAACACCATACTTTTTCATATTCGCAGTAATCTCAGCAGCAGCAGCATTCAAAGAACTATATTTAGGTGAATCATTATAAACTCCCCAACCTGGGTCTTTTGCCTTATCGTAATAAAGAAGTTCAAAATCCGTAGAGCCGCCCAATTTATAATCTTCGGGCAATGTCTGTGAAACCCTGTCCTTTCCAATGGTCACTTTGTACTTACTAAACTTATAGTTATCCAAGTTGTAAACGGAGTAATCATGCGAAGTTGCAAAAGGACCATCTGAAGCATACTTTCCATAAACCCATTCATCTTTAAGAAGAGAGTTACCCGTTATAGAAAGAGTAAATTCCCCACCGCCACCTTGCGCCATCTGCGGAGTAATCAGGTAATTCTCATCCATCTTAAAATCCTCTGTACTTGTCAGTAAACCAATAGTATCTGTTGCTTTATTGTACTGGTACAAATCATAAATAAATCTTGACTGAGGAGCCATAGAACCGTTATCCAGTCTCTGATGTGTAACTGTAATAAGTTCAGGGATACCATCTTGGCAGAAGTCATAAACGGTAGCTGCAACAACACCAAGTAATTCGGAATAAACTCTAACACCATTACTACCTTTTACAGTTTCCTGAGCCGTAGCAGCAGGAGTGAGAGAAGCAAGTCCGCCGTCTGTCTTTGGAATAATTTCATTGTTAACAAAGTCGTTGTAAATTTTATCATAATCTATGGTTTTATCTTCAATCTGTGCTTTGCCTGCGTCTGAACTTATATCCACTGCATCATGAATACTTCTGTCCAAAGGAGCAGCCGCTGTCTCAGTTTTCTCTTCAGCAACAGCCGCAGATGTGATTTCAGGGGCTACATCGGCATTAACTACTGCTTCTGTTTCAATTTTGATACCTTCATACACAGCATCTGCCGAAGCCTCAACAACCTTTTCAGCGGGAGTTGTAGTTTCTTCAATGGGTTTAACGATTTCCTCAACGGGTGCAGCAGTTTCTTCAACTGGTGCAGCAGTTTCTTCAACTGGTGCAGCAATTTCCTCAACGGGTGCAGCAATTTCTTCAACGGGTGCAGCAACTTCCTCAACAGGAGCAGAAGTCTCATCAACAACATACTCAGCATAATTGCCAGAGGGTATGGGTGATTCACCGACAGTTAAATCTGCAACAGATACAGCCTCAACAGATGCGATATACTCATCAGTGGGAGTGATATCATCAGCCTGTGCATTGAGAGCCTGTCCGAACGCCATTGTTGCGCTTCCTGCTGTGATAACTGCGAGGGCAGCGAGTGTCTTTTTAAGCTTCATATAAAATTTCCTCCTTTTGGATCAATAAAGATATGGATATCCAACCCATATAAATATTATAACACCGTTGTATTAAAATTGCAAGTGCTTTTTTAAATTTTCAGAAAAAATGACGTTTTTTTGTTTATATTCACAAATATGAGCTTTATTTTTGTAGAATATATCAGAATCAATGTTCCTGTATGAGAACAAAAAATATTTCCTCGGAAATACTGAAAAGCGGTTCTTCCTCAAAAAAGGAAAAACCGCTTTTATTTAAGCATCATTTCTTTGATTTATCTGTTTCAGCCTGTGATTTAAGGATGTCTCTTATTTCTGTAAGAAGAACTTCTTCCTTGGGAGGCTCAGCAGGTTTTTCTTCTTCTTTCTTTTTGCCGATAGCCATGGCAGCATTTACGGCTTTAAGAAGCAGGAAGAGAATGAATGCTATAATCAAAAAATTAATGACAGCAGAGATAAATGCTCCGTAGTTGAAAGAGATTCCGTTTACTGTAAACGAACCGCCCACTACCTGCATTACACCGTTTTCATCTTTTTTTGCACCGCCTGTACACACTGCGATAAGCGGATTGATGAAACAGTCTGTAAGTGCTGTTACGATATTGCCGAAAGCAGCACCCACGATAACACCGATTGCCATATCCATTACATTGCCTTTAAGTGCAAATGCTTTAAATTCCTGTAATAGCTTCTTGAACATCAAAAATTTCTCCTTTCTTTTATTATTCTATTCCAACCTCAGGGAGAGAAGGTATTTCTGCCTTTTCTTCCTTAACGGTTTTCTTAGCCTGCATATAGTCGGGAAGCTCTATTTTGTCGAGGTCATCAATATAGGCATCTTTCTTTTTCGGGAGAGCTTCAACAGCGTGGTCGGCTTCAGCCATGAGAGCTTTTTTATGTTCGGGGACATAAGCCTCAAGGTCATCGGCATTGACATTTGCTGTTGTATACATTTTTATCTGTGTTTTATATTTTTCGGCGGCTGCGAGTTTGTTTGCATCGACTTCTTTTGTAACGCCCATTATGTCCTGTTGTTTTTCCTGTTTTTTGGCTTCGAGGTTGCCTGCGTCAACGACATCTGTCTGTTTCATGTAGAATTTATTGAATTTATTTGCATCGTTCTGTCTCAGCTTTGAAGCATCGACAAGGGGGGTATCGCCCATATAGTCGTTCTTTTTCTTTTCATTTCTTTTGAGCTTGCTGAAATCGAGACCGTCTGTTGAGAGGTCGCCCATATCGCTGCTGTTTTTATGTGATGATTTTCCGAAGAAATCATCTGCGGAGTCGTCATGTTTCTTTGGTTTTCCGCCGTCAAAGAAATCCCAGAAATCCTCGCCTGATTTCTTTTTTGTTTCAGGTTCGGGTTTCTTGGCGGGTTCAGGTTCTGAAAGCGGAGCGAGCTGAGGAATAGCTGATGTATTTTGATTTTGTTTAAGCTGCTGGGGCTGACCGTATACAGGCATACCGTTCCGGTCGTAGCCTGTTATCCGGGGCTGACCGTACATCATGGGCTGACCGTATATGGGCATACCGCTCCGGTCGTAGCCTACTATCTGGGGCTGACTGTACATCATGGGCTGACCGTATATGGGCATACCGCTCTGGTCGTAGCCTACTATCTGGGGCTGACCATACATCATGGGCTGACCGTATACAGGCATACCGCTCTGGTCGTAGCCTATTATCTGGGGCTGACCGTACATTGCAGACTGTCCGTAAACCTGCTGATTCTGCATATTCATCTGTGGCATAGCCTGATTTCTGTTAGTCTGCTGATTTGCAGGCATATTCATCATCTGTGGCATAGCCTGATTCCTGTTCATCTGCTGATTCGAGGGCATATTCATCATCTGTGGCATAGCCTGATTCCTGTTCATCTGCTGATTCGAGGGCATATTCATCATTTGTGGCATAGCCTGATTCCTGTTCATCTGCTGATTCGAGGGCATATTCATCATTTGTGGCATAGCCTGATTCCTGTTCATCTGCTGATTTGAGGGCATTGAAACTCTGTCGGCATCGAGTTTGGGAATATAGGGTTCATCGTACATACTGAAATCGAACTCCTCGTCCGAGTCATTGAGTTCATCAGCCGTATACATATCAGATGCAGCGTTTGACGGTGCGGTATCTCTTATGACAAATGTACCCGAACCGAAAGTAAAGCCTGATTTGTTGTCAGAAAATTCTTCTTCCGTATGATAGCCGCCCATATCGACTTGTTCATAATTGACTTCCTGCGGATTTTCAAGGTTACTTCCGCACTTTACGCAAAACTTGAAACCTCTTTCATTATTTGTTCCGCACGAACGGCAAACCATAAAAATCCCTCCTTTCGGTCGTTAATATTTTAATTATCATATCTGCACTACTTTTTATTATAGCATCAACACTTAAATAATGCAATAGTTTTTCAAAAAATTGTGCATATCAGAAATAAATGATATCTATTATTTGTATATATTGCTATCTGTAAAGTCCGAAAATACGCTGATATAGTCAGTTTCTATAAATATATATAATGTATATTGCCATTTTTTGACAAAGGCGGAAAACTTTTACTTACTACTGTATTTTTTATAAAACTTGTGTTATAATGTGATACAGATAAATTTATTCTCCGTTTGTACGGAAGATTGGAGATACTGATGTCAAAGAAAAAAGTAAACAAAGCCAATACCGCTAAATTTCTCGCTGAGTTTTTTCTCTGCATTGCAATTATTGCTGCGGGTGTGTATTTCATCAAGGGTGCGGTTGACAAACGCAACAGCGTCGGCTCTACCGAACCGACAGAAGAAGTCTATGAGGTAATTACAGAACCCCCGACAGAAGCCGAAAATCCCATGGATATGTATGATACATACGATGTCCTGAATAAAGATATGTTTAAGGGCGACCTTATCCTCGTAAACAACGATTACGCCTACCTCTCGACAGGTGACGAAAACCTTGTCGAAATAGGTGCAAAAAATATCGAAACAGACAGAGATTATGTAAGTGTCGTTCAGGACGATTACAAAATTCTTGATGTGGTCTATGAGCCTATGGCTGATATGATGCACGATTTCATTGAGGCTACCGACCTCTACAATGTAATGCTTTACGGCACTTACAGAAGTACCGAGTTTCAGAAAGAACTCTACGAAAATGACCTCGCTGAAAAAGGTTCGGAAGAATCTACCCTCGTCGCAAAACCCGGTTACAGTGAACATGAAACAGGCTATGCTTTCGACTTTACAACTATCCCTGACTATGACTATGACGGTACGGGCGAATATGAATGGTATACCAAAAACTGCTATAAGTACGGCTTTATCCTCCGCTATCCCGAAGGCAAGGAAAATATAACATATATAGAATATGAACCGTGGCATTTCAGATATGTAGGTATCCCCCATGCAACATATATGACAAGATACGGCATATGCCTTGAAGAATATATTGATATGCTTCATAATTACACATATGACGGCTCTCACCTCGAAATCATATGTGATGACGGCACAAACTGCGAAGTATATTTCTTCCCCGCAGACAATTCCGCAGAAACTACTGCCGTACCCGTTCCGAAAGACGAAAAATATGAGATATCAGGAAATAATGTTGACGGATTCATAGTTACCGTATACAAGGATTCAGTTTCATCTGCTCCCGAAATTCAGGAGGAGGAAAGTTCCGAGGAAATTCAGGAAGATGAAAGTTCCGAGGAAAATCAGGAAGATATTGACGAAAACGCAGAAGAATCAGAAATTACAGAAGAATAAATCAAAAACGGTCAGTTGATTCTGACCGTTTTATTTTTTATATGTAGTATTTCAGTATGCGGAATATTTTAAGCCTTGCTCTTGACATAAGGGCTGAAACCGCCTGCGGTGTTATTTCAAGAACATTCCCTATTTCGGATATGTTCATTTGTCTGAAATAATACATTTCAATGACCTGTTCCTGTCGGGGAGTAAGTTCATTCTTTATGATTTTTACGAGCATTCTTTTAAGCTTTTCAGATTTCTGATTTTCGTCATCAAAGAGAATAGCCCTTATATTTTCATCAGCCTTGCCTGTAAAGGTATCTGTATATGTATTACGAATTGCCACGTTCTTCCACTCTCCTAATATATAATTCAAGATGTTCTATAATCTCCTCCATTTCACGGTGTTCGCAATACAGCAGATTTATTCTTCTTGTGAGGTCAAGTTCGGATATCCTGAATTCATCGCCTTTTTCCTGCAAAGATTTTTCAAGATTTCTGAGTTCGTTTATACGTTTTTTTACTGCGTCACAGCTTTTCTGATAATTTTCTATCAATTGATGCATAAATAAATCCTCCTTTTCAAGAACTAACGTTCTTTAAGATATATTTATTATAGAACAAAAGTTTTCGTTTGTCAAGTACCTGAAACAAATGTTTTTCTTTTAACATATAAAAATCCCCTGTCTTTTACAGGAGAATAAGAAAAAAGTTCCGCAGCATAGGAGGAAACCACGGAACTCTTTTCAAAGAAGAGAGATATATTTTTCAGTGAATATCTGAAAAACCACCGAAAGACAGGGGCTTTTCAGATATTCCCATTACTTTTCAAAGCGGCTGTTATATTCCTGATAAGCCTTGACTATAATTTCCGCACACAGTTCGTCACCAAGTTCCGCACTGTTAAGGCAAAGCGAATATATATCCTTGTCCTGCCAGCTTCTTCCTGTATTGACATTGAAGAAAGTTTCACGGCGTTTGTCGGCTTTTTTGAGGATATTTTCGGCTTTATTCGGGGCGAGTCCGTATTCTTCGACAGCTCTTTTCACTCTTGTCTCATGGGGAGCGTATATATAGACGCTGAAACAACCTTTTTCTTCGAGGATATAGCTTCCGCACCTTCCGACAAGAACGAAATTCTTTTCTTTCTCGGCTATTTCGGTAATTATTTTACTTTCCATTATAAAGACCTTATCGGAGAGAGGGAGGTTGTCCTCCATTGACCTGCTGGGATTTGCTGACAGGAGGAGGGAATATATAAAGCTTGTGGGAACGCTTTCTTCGGCTGATTCGAGGTATTCCGCAGATATGCCGCATTTTTCGGCAGTCATTTCGAGAATCTGTCTGTTATAGCAGTTTATTCCGAGTTTTCCGGCAGCGATTTTACCGATAATACTGCCTCCGCTTCCATACTGTCTTTCTATTGTAATTATTGGCTTTCTCATTGGTATTACCGCCTTTCCTAACGGGATAAAAATGTTATAAAGAACTGCCCGTATTCTTATTATATTATACCACATTATGACTAAAATTCAATATAAAATTCAAAAAAATATTGTAATATTATAAATTTTCTATGTTTTTAACAACGCAAAGCGATATTTATTATGTATTTTGACGAAAAGTATTTGTACAAGTATGTTAGTATCGTAAAACAAAAATATCTCCCTCCTATATGCCTTATTTGTGCAATTCTGAAAATTGTATATCAATATGATAAAAAAATATCATGCTTGCTATTGACAGCTTGACAAAAATTGTATATAATAGTATGTAAGGAACAATTTTGTTCACATTCTTCAATTCGGCTTTGCGCCGATATGAAAACGATTATTTTTTCAGGAGGTATAATGAAATGTCACTGACAAACAACCCCAATGTATTAAAATGGGTTGACGAGATGATCGCTCTCTGTAAACCCGAAAATGTTGTGTGGATTGACGGCTCTCAGGAGCAAATTGATTCACTTATCGAGGAAGTTACTTCCCTCCCCGATGACAGCTGGGACAAAATGTATAAGCTCAACCCTGAGAAATACCCCAACTGCCTCTACCACAGAACCCGTGCAAATGACGTTGCCCGTGTTGAAGACAGAACTTTCATCTGCTCAAAGGAAAAATCAGGCGCAGGTCCTACTAATAACTGGATGGCTCCCGATGAAATGAAGGCTCTCCTTACTCCTATGTATGACGGCGTTATGAAGGGCAGAACCATGTACGTTATCCCCTATTCAATGGGTCCTATCGGTTCTCCTCTCGCAAAAGTGGGCGTTGAAGTTACAGACTCCATATATGTCGTTCTCAATATGAACATCATGACAAGAATGGGCAAACAGGCTTTTGAAAACCTCGGTGATACTTCCGACGATTTCGTAAGAGGTCTCCACTCAAAGGCTGACGTTGACCCCGAAAAGAGATACATCGTTCAGTTCCCCGAAGAAAATACTATCTGGTCTATAAATTCTGCTTACGGCGGAAACGTTCTCCTCGGCAAGAAGTGCTTCGCTCTCCGTATCGCTTCCTTCCAGGGTAAAAATGAGGCTTGGATGGCTGAACATATGCTTATCCTCGGTGTTAAGAAGCCTGACGGCGATATAAAGTATATCACTGCTGCTTTCCCGTCTGCCTGCGGAAAAACTAACCTCGCTATGCTCATTCCCCCCGAGGGATACAAAAAGGACGGCTATGAAGTATTCACAGTCGGTGACGATATCGCATGGATGAAGCCCGGCAAGGACGGCAGACTCTACGCTATCAACCCCGAAAACGGTTTCTTCGGTGTCGCTCCCGGTACTAACGAAAAATCCAACTACAACGCTCTCGCCTGCACAAAGAACGGTGCTATCTTCACTAACGTTGCCATTGACAATTCCGACAATACTCCGTGGTGGGAAAAGCTCACAAAGAATCCTCCCAAAGACGCTACCGAATGGAAAGGCACAAGGGTTGACGGTGAAGCTTATACCGCTGAGGGCAACAAGCTCGCTCACCCCAACTCAAGATTTACTGCTCCCGCTCAGAACTGCCCCTGCATTTCTCCTGAGTTCAATAATCCTGAGGGTGTTCCCGTTTCTG
>DGRR01000151.1 GCA_002389995.1 Ruminococcus sp. UBA4383
ATGATGAGCCGGTTTGCAACCGGTTTTCTTATTTTTTATGAAATTTTTATATAAGGAGTATGAATTATGAAACAGTACAATGTCGGAATTATCGGAGCTACGGGCATGGTTGGACAGAGATTTGCAATTCTTCTCGAAAATCACCCGTGGTTTAATGTAAAGGTTCTCGCCGCTTCTCCCAGAAGTGCAGGTCAGACTTATGAACAGGCAGCAGGCAGCCGCTGGAAAATGACTGTCCCCATGCCCGAAAGTATGAAAAATATGATTCTCCTCGATGCTACGGCTGATATCGAGAAAATCGCACAGCAGGTTGATTTCTGCTTCTGCGCCGTTGATATGAAAAAAGATGAGATTAAAGCCCTTGAAGAAAAATATGCAAAGGCTGAGTGTCCCATAGTTTCCAATAACTCCGCCCACAGATTCACTCCCGATGTCCCCATGGTAGTGCCTGAAATCAATCCCGACCATATCGAAATAATCAAGGCTCAGAGAGAACGCCTTGGCACAAAAAGAGGATTTATCGCTGTAAAGTCAAACTGCTCAATACAGAGCTATGTTCCCGCACTTCACCCCCTCAGAAAATTCGGCATAACAAAAGTCCTCGCCTGCACATATCAGGCTATCTCAGGTGCAGGAAAGAATTTTGAAACATGGCCCGAAATGATTGATAACCTTATCCCCTATATCGGCGGTGAAGAAGAAAAATCCGAACAGGAACCCCTCAAAGTATGGGGTGAAATCAAGGGGAATGAAATCGTTAAGGCTCAGTCTCCCCAGATTACAACTCAGTGCCTCCGTGTACCCGTTTCGGACGGTCATACTGCCGCTGTATTTGTAAGCTTTGAGAATAAGCCCTCCAAAGAAGAAATTTTACAGCTCTGGAAAGATTTCAGCGGTGTTCCGCAGGAACTCAACCTCCCCAGCGCACCTAAGCAGTTTATCCACTATTTTGAAGAAAATGACCGTCCGCAGGCTAAACTCGACAGAAATCTCGAAAACGGCATGGCTGTTTCAACAGGTCGTTTAAGAGAAGATACACAGTATGACTATAAATTCGTATGCCTTTCACACAATACATTGAGAGGTGCAGCAGGCGGCGGTGTACTCCTCGCTGAACTCCTCGCAGCAAAGGGCTACTTTGATTAATTCGGAATTAGAAATTCGGAATGCGGAATTATGAGAATAAGACAATATATACCGTCACAGGATTTTGAAGTGCTGAAAAGCTGGATATCAGATAAACGTACACACGCTATGTGGTGTGCTTTCCGTGTGCAGTACCCGCTGACAGAAGAAAATTTTAATATACTTCTTGCAAAAGAAAAATCTGATTACAACAATACAGCATATATAGCCGAATCCGATGAAGGCAGACAAATAGGTTTTTATTGCGTTTCTTTGGATACGATTAAAAATGAAAGTATGATTAAGTTTGTTGTAACTGCTCCTCAAATCCGTGGAAAAGGTTTTGGTACTAAACTGATATCTTTAATCAAAGATATTGAATTTTCCCTCGGAGAGGTTGATACTGTCAGACTTTGTGTTTTTGACTGCAATAAAGCTGCAATAAAATGTTATACGAATGCAGGTTTCAGAAAAATCTCCTGTGATGCTCAGGCATTCCGCTATAAAGACGAATTATGGGGACGACTGCACATGGAAGCTAAAAAAATTAAATAATCTTTATGAAAGGAACAAACAGCTATGAAAAATACTATTTTTACGGGTGCGGCTGTCGCAATTATCACTCCCATGAATGATGACGGCTCAATCAATTATGATGCTCTCGGTGAACTCATAGAAACACAGATTGCAAACCATACAGATGCTATCGTTATCTGCGGTACAACTGGCGAAGCATCTACCATGACAGATGAGGAACATATCGAATGTATCAGGTATGCTGTAAAGAAAACCGCAGGCAGAATCCCTGTTATCGCAGGTACGGGCAGCAACGATACAAAATATGCAATTGACCTCTCAAAAGAAGCTGAGGCGGCAGGCGTTGACGGACTTCTCCTCGTGACTCCCTACTACAACAAAACTACTCAGAAAGGTCTTGTAATGCATTTTACTGCTATTGCCGATGCTGTCAATATCCCGATAATACTCTACAATATCCCCGGAAGAACAGGCGTTAATATGGAAGTTGCAACCGTTAAGAAACTCGCTGAACATAAAAATATTGCCGCTATCAAAGAGGCAAGCGGAAATATAAGCTATGTCGCTAAACTTATCGCAGAATGTGGCGATAACATTGACGTTTACAGCGGTAATGATGATATGGTAGTACCGCTCATGTCTCTCGGCGGAAAAGGTGTTATCTCGGTAGCATCACATATAATTCCGAAACAGATGCATGATATGGTTCAGTATTGCCTTGACAACAATTTCGCAGAGGCTACAAAATTACAGATTGAATATCTCGATTTGATAAATAATTTATTCATTGAAGTAAATCCTATTCCTGCAAAAGAAGCTATGAACATGACAGGTTTCAAGGCAGGTCCGTGCCGTATGCCGCTTTGCGAAATGACTGACGAACACAAGGAGATTTTAAGGGAAAGCCTTAAAAAACACGGACTTATATAAATCAGAGGAAAATTTGCGCTCTTGCCGTATGAATGAACGGAATGAAGTGGAGTGAATGAATAGGCAAGGCTCTAAAAGCGCAAATTTGACGATTTTAAATCAGAGGAAAATTTGCGCTCTTGCCGTATGAATGAACGGAACGAAGTGGAGTGAATGAATAGGCAAGGCTCTAAAAGCGCAAATTTGACGATTTTAAATAGGAGGTTTAAATGACTAATATTGCTATCTGCGGTGCAAACGGAAAAATGGGAAAAACCGTTTACAACTGTATTCAGGAGCGTGATAACTGCAAGGTTATCGCAGGAATAGATATTTATACAAATCAGTACGCTGATTTCCCGATAGTTGAAAAGCCCTCTCAGCTCCCCGAAAAGCCTGATGTTATAATAGATTTCTCAAATCCTGCATCACTGGACGGACTGCTTGAATACTGCCTTTCGACAGGTACTCCCCTCGTGATAGCCTCAACAGGTTACAGCGATGAACAGATTCAGCAGATTAAAAATGCCGCAAATCAGATACCTGTATTTTTCACTTTCAATATGTCAGTAGGTATAAATCTGCTTGTAAATCTTGCGAAAAAAGCCGCAGAAGTCCTCGGTGACAGATTTGATATTGAAATTGTTGAAAAACATCACAACCAGAAAATTGATGCCCCCAGCGGTACGGCTATCATGCTCGCAAATGCCATAAATGAAACTCTCGACAATTCAAAACATTATGTCTATGACAGACATTCACGCCGTCAGAAACGTGAAAAATCCGAAATTGGTATGCACGCTATAAGAGGCGGTACTATCGTTGGTGAACATGATGTTATATTCGCAGGAAATGACGAGGTTATCACACTTTCACATTCTGCTGCATCAAAGACTGTATTTGCAGAGGGTTCGGTAAAAGCCGCTGTATTTCTGAAAGATAAGCCTGCGGGTCTTTATGATATGCAGATGCTTATATGAATGAAGAAAATCTGACATCTGAAGGTAAAGGCTGTATACTTGCATTTTTCAAGATATTAATAACGTTTTTCCTTATGGTTATCGGATTAATCATTCTCCTTGCGATACTCTTTCAATGTTCGGGTTCTCCGACAACAAAAACTAATTTCAATGAAAGTTTAATATCGGATATGGAGAAACAGTTCGGTATAACTGTAATGGATGATATTGAACTTGTAAAATATACGCATACTCCCTCTTACTGGCTTGATGACAATTCAGAAGAACTTGAAATAAAAACTGATGATTATGAAAGATTTCTCAAAAGAAATATAAATTATGAAGTGGAAAATTTTGAGGTAACAAACAGTCAGATTGAAAATTCATTTACCGCACATTTTCATTACAATATCAAAAGAAATCATGAAGATTATGATGTAGTCGGGAGAATATTCAGGTATTCAGATGACGGAGTTTATCATATATATTTATGCTATACATGGTAACAAGAGGATTAAATCATGAACGAAATTATTTCCGTGACAAAGGACGGCGAAAATTATGACGCTTATGTAAAATCTTTTTCTCCGTCAGGAAAATATTTTGTAGGGAAACAAAAAGGAGACGTACTTCATTATTGTATGTACAAAGTCAGGGATAATGACGGAAATATCTGCGGAGAATTTGTTGATTCATGCATTGACCACACCTGCTATGAGGATTTTACATCATTTACAGGGATTTCATGGTATGAGGACAGAGGCTTTGCGGAGGTCGGATTCCGTGACATGGACACTTACAGAAGTAAAGATATACGTCTTTATTTCAATAAGAAATAAAAATCTTGTGCTGTAAATACAGGGGACTACACCCATTTTAAATAATATCAAATAAGGAGTGTTAAAAAATGAACAAGGTAAGAATAGGTATTGCAGGTTACGGCAACCTCGGAAAAGGTGTTGAACTCGCAATCAGACAGAATGACGACATGGAACTCGCAGGAATTTTTACAAGACGTGACCCTGCTTCTGTGAAACCTCTCACTGAGGGTGCAAAGGTTTTCAGACTTGATGATGCTGAAAATATGACAGATGATATTGACGTTATGATAATCTGCGGAGGAAGTGCAACAGACCTCCCGAAACAAACTCCTGAACTTGCAAAATATTTCAACGTTATCGACAGCTTTGACACTCATGC
>DGRR01000195.1 GCA_002389995.1 Ruminococcus sp. UBA4383
TAAAGTTATACGAATATTATAATACGTTTTTTTGAAAAAATCAAGTATTTGTCTTGAATTTTATGAAAAAATATGCTATATTATGAACTATAAAGGCGGTAGTTTAAAAACATTCGTCACATTTTCACAAACAATAAAGTTAAAAAAGAATATTATTCCTGTATTTACAGAGAGTATTATATCGCAAAAGGAGATATTTTATGAAAAAAGTACCTTTTAATTCGGAAAATACCAAACTTGTCGGAAGAACATATTCCTTCGGGAATGACCTTGCGCTTATACTTTCGGGAACGGGCTGCGAATTTGTTTTCACGGGGAAAAAGCTTGACATAAGCATTTCATGCGACGAAAATTCATATCTTGACGGAAAATCCTGCAATTATCCGAGAATTGCAGTTATGGCTGACGGAAAATTCATTGTCAAGAAAGTAATTGAAAACCCGACAGAAAAATACAATATCATCAGCAGTGATGTTCCCGTAACCAAAAATATAAAAATTATAAAGCTTTCGGAGGCGGCTTTTTCAATTGCAATCCTCCATGAGGCTGAAACTGATGATGATGCAGTCATATCCCCTGCCCCTGAAAAAAATCTTAAAATCGAATTTATAGGCGATTCCATTACCTGCGGCTACGGTGTTGATGACAGCAATATATTATCAAATTTTTCAACGGCTGCCGAAAACTGCATGAAAAGCTATGCATACCTCACCGCTGAATTTCTCGGTGCTGATTACAGTCTTTTTTCATACAGCGGATACGGCATAATAAGCGGATATACTCCCGACGGTATACGCAACACTCATGAAATTCTTCCTCCCTATTACGAAAGTACAGGCTTTTCATACAGCAATATAAACAATATGAAACCGCATGAAATAAAATGGGATTTCAGCCGTTTCGCCCCTGATATAGTCGTCATAAACCTCGGCACAAATGATAACAGTTTCTGTACGGTTCATGAGGAGGCTTTCAGCGAATTTGAGGACAAATACATTGAATTTTTAAAAACTGTCAGAAAAAATAACCCCCGTGCTAAAATAATATGCACTATCGGTATGATGAATAATGAAACTTCCCCCCATGTAATCAGTGCCGCAAAGCGTTTCAATGACAAAAATACTTATACATTTGAATTTTCCATGCAGAACGGGCTTCTGGGATTTTCATGCGATTTTCACCCCTCGGAAGATACACACAGATATGCCGCTGAGGAACTTACGGATTTCATAAGAAAAAATATTCTCTGATTTTTACTCAAAACATCAAGACAAACCCTGATTTCTGTGTTAGAATATATTCAGGGAAAATGAAGGGAGTGATATTCGTGAAAAGCTTTTGCATATTCATATCCGCACTGGAATATATCGAAAAAAATCTCTGCGAGGAAATTTCTCAGCAGGATATTGCAGATGCCTGCTGCTGTTCGCTTTCCTCTCTGCAAAAAATGTGGAAATACTGCACAAAAATGAGCATAAAGGAATATATTTCAAAACGCCGCCTTGCAAGCTGTGCAAAGGAAATCCTTTCGGGAAACGGCACTGTGACGGATATCGCTTTCAGATATCAGTATAATTCCCCCGAAGTTTTCACAAGGGCTTTTACAAGAATGTGGGGCGAAACTCCCACAAAATTCAGAAACAACAGAAAAAATGCAGACTTCTTTCCAAGAATTATTTCTGCTGACAGAGTATCAGGAGGTATTGATATGAAAAGAAAAGTAGACCTTTCGGATTTTTATGACTTTCTCAGAGAAAGAAAAGACGGTTATATCCTCTGTTTTGACATCGTGCAGTTAAGCATCATAAATGAAAAATACGGCTCAAAATGCGGTGATGCCGTCATTCTTGAAGCTTTCAGAAGAATTGACGAAATTTCAGACGAAAATATGGCTGTTTTCCGCATAGGCGGTGACGAATTTGCATTGATTACAGGGATTCCCGACAAGGAAAATGTTAAAGATACCGCCGATAAAATACTCTCAAAAAACGGCACTGCCGTTTCATGCGACGGTATTGAAATTCCTGTTGCACTAAGAGCAGGCGCAGTAAAATACAATGCAGGAAATTACCGCTATAACGAACTTTTCACAACTTTGCAGAATACAATTGATATGGCGAGAAATGACGGAAATATCATTTTCATAAACTGAAAAAATGCGGACTGAATAAAATCAGTCCGCATTTAATTATTTCTTTTTTGTTTTCAGGGCGGCTATTGCGATAAATGCCGCACTGATTGCCGCTATGAGTGCGGCTGTCGTTCCTGCATCACCTGTAAGCGGTGAATTTTCGTAAAATGCCTGATATGCTCCTGTCCCTTCAAAAGCATATGTTATTATATTTTTCATGATTTTCATTACCCGCAGTATTTTTTAAAGTTTTACGAATCTTACTGTGCCGTCAGCAGCTTTTCCGCAGAATATAGCCTTTGGTCTTGCCCATACAGCACCGTCTTTAAGTGACTTGTAAACGACAAGTTCCTCATTGTTTTCGCTGTGTCTTGCAAGTGCGATTACTTCATATTCGCCGCCCTTATAGTGACGGTATCTTGCGCCTATTACGGCTTCTGTCTCCTTGGGGGCTTCTTCATGTACGGGAGCGGCATCGGGCTGTGTATTGACGATATCATCTGATACGATTATCATTGATGAGAAAGGCGGCATATTTATATGTGCGTTGCCGTTGTTTACTTCTATCTGGTTTGCGCTGATTACGTCAACGAGTGCATTCATATGTGTGCCGAAATTGAAATCATATGCATAATCCGCAAGGTTAAGGGCTACATATACAGTCTGGTCGCCGAGACATTTCTTAAAGAGAAGCTGCTGATTTGTTATCTGAAGTCTCTCATAACCGCCTGTTCTGAGTGCAGGATAAGCTCTGTATATTCTGCCGAGCTTTACAATATGGTTGTAGAGGTTTGTGTTTTCTCTCTGCATATCGGCAAGGTGCAGGCAGGGACGGAGATTATCGTCTGAATTGTTTTCTTTTCTTCCCTGAATACCGTATTCACTTCCGTAATAAATTGAAGGGATACCCGGCATTGTGTACATAAGAGTATATACAAGAGGGAGATGTGCAGGATTGTTGAGAGTGCTTGCAAGACGGTTTACATCGTGGTTGTCAACAAAATTATAAAGATTGATATTCTTGTATATACCGCCGTTTGCACCTGACTGACGGTTGATTGAATAGTCTATTTCGTAGTAGTTCTTGTCGTTGTGTGATGAATAGATACCCTTGTAACATTCATAGTTTGTAACGCTGTCGAGCATTTCGGGATTTGCCCAGCGGTTATAGTCACCGTGGATAATTTCGCCCATAAGCCAGAAATCAGGCTTTTTGCCCTTGCAGAAACTTCTTATTCTCTTGAAGAAATCAAAATCTATGCAGTCAGCCGCATCAAAACGTATGCCGTCAATTCCGAATGATTCTATCCAGTAATTTATTGCATCAATAAGGTGGTCTGCAACGCCTACGTTTCTGAGATTGAGCTTTACAAGGTTATAGTGACCGTTCCAGCCCTCATACCAGAAGGGGTCACCGCATGGACTCTGACCGCCGAAATTAAGATTCTGAAACCAGTCGCAGTAGCCGCTGCCCTGACCTTTTTCCTGAATGTCAACGAACTGCGGGAATTTTCTTCCTACATGATTGAATACACCGTCAAGGATAACTCTTATACCGTTTTCGTGAAGCTGGTCGCATATGAATCTGAAAGAATTATTGTCACCGAGTCTGCGGTCGATAGTTTTATAGTCTATTGTATCATAGCCGTGTTCAACGGATTCAAATACAGGTCCGAAATAAACGGCATCAACATTCATTTCCTTTAAATGGGGAATCCATTCGAGGACTTTATCAAGGCGGTATATGATTTCACCGCCGTCATTGAATTTGGGCGCACCGCAGAAACCGAGCGGATAAATGTGGTAAATTATGGCGTTATCGTACCAATTCATTGTTTATTAACTCCTTTGTTTATAATTTATATAAATTAATGTGAAAATCACACATTATTATCTTGGATAATTTCCGAAAGAATTTCAGCGGAATCCGTAACGCAGCCACGGCATGAACGGAGAACTTTTCCTGTGCCTGTGCCTTTTAATTCCCTGCATATTACTGATTTGTTCATGGAAATAAATTCCTGTTCAAATTCCTTTATTTTCTTTTCGGCAATATCATCGGGATATTTATTTCTTATGACATATTCAGCCGCAAGGACTGCACCGCATTTTGTCATTCTTCCGCCAGCCATGGGCATGGCAGTCAATAAAGCCTGTTTTTCGTCAAGGGATATTTCATTTCTGAATGCATTGAGAACCGATGCTGAACAGCTCAGACCGCTTTTATGGTATTCAATGGCTTTTGATGTATTTTCCGTCATGATTCACCTCTGTTATTTTTCGCTTCCTTCAAGGTAATAGGAGGCTTCCATATCTGCAACGTGAAGGGCAAGCGCAAGCGGATACATTTCGAGGGCTTTTCCGATTGTATTTTTATCTTCAATGCCCGAAAATCCCATATGCCAGCGTATAGCCATAGCTTCATCACGGGTAAGCCTGCCCTCTCCGTAGAGGTAGCCTGAAATTATATATACGGATTTTTCACCGTGACCGTAAGGGAGATTGTCTTTTATGGTATAGAAAGGTACTTTTTCCCACTGACCTGTTTCTTCATTCTTTCTGTTACGCATTTCAATGTCATAGAAGTCAATTTTGCAGACATCATGAAGAAGTGCCACAATGGCAATAGTTTCTTCGGAGAAATCCATATGATACATTTCTTTTGTGCGTGGTCGTGAGAGATAGTCTTTAAGGCAGTGATAGACATTTACGCTGTGCCGGACGAGTCCGCCCTCATATGCGCTGTGATAGCGTGTACTGCTGGGGGCTTTGAAAAAGTCACTTTTTTTAAGAAATTCGAGAAGCTTGTCAGCTCCTTTTCTCTTTATATTTTCTGTATATATAGAAATAAATTCTTCTTTGGCAGTCATAGGGAAACTCCTTTGCAAAAACTTTACAATTAATTATACCACATAACAGAAAATTATTCAAGTCTTTTTTTATTTTTTCACGAAAATTCAAAATTTATATAGCAATAAACTGTAAAATTTTGCTGTTTTGAAAAAAATTTCAAATTTTTTTAAAAAAGTACTTGACAAATCAGAATCACTGTGATATAATATATATCGTTGCGAAAGACATCATCTGGGTGTGGCGCAGTTGGTAGCGCGCTACCTTGGGGTGGTAGAGGCCGTGGGTTCAAGTCCCGTCACTCAGACCATGATTAAACGCTTGGATTATACCCCATTTGAAAAGCGTTCGTTTCGTAGTGAGAAACAGTCCGATTTATTCGGGCTGTTTTCTTTTTAATCATAATTAAAAATTATTGAAGCAAATCGAAATTTACAGGTGATAATATGAGTTTTTTTATAACTGAAAGTCAAAGAAAACAAAGAGGCGGAACTTGTTATTTTGAGTTCCAACGAGGGCAGAAAGCACCAAATTATGAATTTGTCTGTTGGAGAGAAGATTCACTGTTACTTCATATGGATATTGTTGACGAGATTGCATTATACAAAATTATTCCTGATTTCCAATACTATGGTGAGACAATAATAGATAAAGAAAAATGGAGCATTATCCGAAATAATGTAAAAAAACAAGATGCAAAAGCTATTGAGGTTATAGATGAACTGAGCAGTTGGGTTGAAGAAAATTATAAGGAATCAAACTATTTCATAATTATAGGTATATAAATTCTGATTTTCCGCAAGAAAAAATATTATTAATTAAATTTTGTTTTTCGCTTGACAAATACGGATAAATCGTTTATAATAATATCATTATATCGGAAAAGCTGTGATGAAAAGGAGTACGCTTATTTTTACCGTGCAAAGAGAATCTGCGGTCGGTGTGAGCAGATGTCGGAGATATGCGGAAGTAGTTTCGGAGCTGTGCGGGCGAAATAACAGTAACCTGTGCCGTATTTCCCACGTTACAGGGAAAGAGGTTTGATGACCTCGCAGAGTGCGGATTTTTCCGAATACAGGTGGTAACACGGACTTTATGTTCGCCCTGAATCTTTAAAGGATTCAGGGCTTTTTTATCACCAAATAAAATACAAAGGAGATATTATCAATGGCAAAAGAACTCGCAAAAGCTTATAATCCAAAAGATTTCGAGGACAGAATCTATGCCGCATGGAATGACAAAGGCTGTTTCCATGCGGAAATTGACCCCGAAAAAACTCCCTTCACTATCGTTATCCCCCCTCCGAATATTACAGGTCAGCTCCATATGGGTCATGCCCTCGATGAAACTTTGCAGGATATCCTTATCCGCTGGAAAAGAATGAGCGGCTATGCGGCACTCTGGCTGCCCGGTACCGACCATGCCGCTATCGCTACCGAGGCTAAAATCGTTGAGGCTATGCGCAAGGAAGGCATAACAAAAGAAGACCTCGGTCGTGACGGCTTCATGAAACGTGCATGGGAATGGAAAAAACAGTACGGCGGACGTATCGTTGAACAGCTTAAAAAACTCGGCTCATCATGCGACTGGTCAAGAGAACGTTTCACAATGGACGAAGGCTGTTCAAAGGCTGTAAAGGAAGTTTTCGTTAAATATTATCAGAAAGGTCTCATCTACCGTGGCGAAAGAATTATAAACTGGTGTCCCAAATGCCGTACATCTCTTTCAGATGCAGAAGTAACCTATGAGGATCAGGCAGGTCATTTCTGGCATCTGCGCTATAAGATAAAGGACAGTGACGGATACCTCGAACTCGCTACAACAAGACCCGAAACTCTCCTCGGTGATACCGCAGTTGCAGTAAACCCCAATGACGAACGCTATAAGGATTTAGTTGGAAAAACTGTTATTCTCCCCATTGTTCACCGTGAAATTCCTGTTGTTGCAGATGATTACGTTGAAATGGATTTCGGTACGGGTGTTGTTAAAATTACCCCTGCCCATGACCCTAACGACTTTGAAGTAGGTCTGAGACATAATCTCCCTGTTATCAACGTTATGAACGATGATGCAACTATTGTTGACGATTACCCCGCATATGCAGGTATGGACAGATATGAGGCAAGAAAGAAAATCGTTGAGGATCTGGAAAAGGAAGGCGCACTCGTTGAAATTGAGGATTACAGTCATAATGTTGGTACTTGCTACCGCTGCGGAACTACTGTTGAACCAAAAGTTTCTACTCAGTGGTTTGTCAAGATGAAACCCCTCGCCCAGCCTGCTATTGATGCCGTTAAGAACGGTGATACAAAATTCGTTCCCGAAAGATTCAATAAAATATATTTCCACTGGCTTGAAAATATCCGTGACTGGTGCATTTCCCGTCAGATATGGTGGGGGCATCAGATTCCTGCATTCTACTGCGATGAGTGCGGTGAAATGACCGTTACAAAGGAAAGTTCCTGCAACTGTCCGAAATGCGGAAAGCCTATGAGACAAGACCCCGATACCCTCGATACATGGTTCAGTTCTGCGCTCTGGCCTTTCTCAACTCTCGGATTCCCCGAAAAAACTCCCGATTTGGACTATTTCTATCCCACAAACACACTTGTTACAGGATATGATATTATTTTCTTCTGGGTAATAAGAATGATGTTCAGCGGACTCGAAAACATGGGTAAAGTTCCGTTTGATACTGTCCTGATTCACGGTCTTGTAAGGGATTCTCAGGGTCGCAAGATGTCAAAATCCCTCGGAAACGGTATCGACCCGCTCGAAGTTATTGAGAATTACGGTGCGGACGCTCTGAGATTCATGCTCGCAACAGGCAACTCCCCCGGAAATGATATGCGCTATATTGACGATAAAGTAAAGGCTGCCCGTAATTTCGCAAATAAACTCTGGAATGCATCAAGATTTATCATGATGAACCTCCCCGAAAACTTTGAGTTCAAAGGTCTGCCCAGTGAACTTGAATTAGAGGACAAGTGGCTCGTAAATAAATTCAATCAGCTTGCAAAAGAAGTAAATGAAAACCTCGAAAAATATGAACTTGGTGTTGCTTCACAGAAAATCTATGACTTCATATGGGACGTTTACTGCGACTGGTATATCGAACTCACAAAGCCCAGAATACAGACCGGCGGTGATACCATGGCAAAGGCTCAGGCTGTTCTTGTATGGGCTATGCAGGGTATGCTCAAACTTCTCCACCCGTTCATGCCTTTCATAACAGAGGAAATATGGCAGGTTCTCACTAATGAGAAATCTATGATTATCCTCGAAACTTATCCCACATATGACGAAAACATAAATTTCTCTGCTGAGGAAAAGGCTTTTGAAAAGATTATATCCGCTATAAAGGCTGTAAGAAATACAAGAACCGATATGAATGTTCCGCCCTCCGTAAAGGCTAAAATCTTCATCGAAACAGAAGATAAAGATGTTTTTGAAAACGGAAAAATATTCTTTGAAAAACTTGCTTCTGCATCTGCCGTTGAAATAGGCGACAGCTTTGAACACGAAAACTGTGCAAATGCCGTTACCGATTCCGCAAGAATATTTATCCCTATGGACGAACTCGTTGACAAGGATAAGGAAATCGCCCGCCTCGAAAAGGAAAAGGCTAAGGTTCAGAAAGACCTCGATTTCCTTAACAATAAACTCAATAATCAGGGATTTATCGCTAAAGCCCCCGAAAAACTCATAGAGGCTGAAAAGGCTAAACTCGCAAAGGCTATCGAAAAAATGGAGAAAATCAACCAGTCCATTGAGGCTTTCAGAAAATAATGCGTGATAAATTATTCGCATATGCAAAGGAAAAATACGGCTCTGTTCCCGAATATCTCTGGCTTTCTGCCCCTGATTATGCCGTATTGAGACATAGTGACAATAAAAAATGGTATGCGCTTTTCATGGAGGTTAAACGCTCCGTTTTCGGACTCGGTGACGGAAATGTTCAGATAATGAACATAAAATGCAATACCCCCGAAAGAGACTGCCTTATCGCTGAAAACAAGGCTTTCCCTGCATACCATATGAATAAAAAGCTCTGGACTTCCGTTCTTCTGGACGGGAGTACAGATTTCACTTCACTTTGCAATCTCATTGAACAAAGTTTTAAATTAACAGAATAAGGAGTGATTTTATGATTCGACATATCGTAATGTTCAGACTTAAAGATACAGACGAAAAAACTGCCCTCGAAAATGCTGCTGAGGCAAAGAAACGCTTCAACAATGTAATTGAAAATGTGGAAACCCTTAAAAAAGGTGAACTGGTTATCAATTCCGAAAAAGCTCCGCAGGATAATTTCACAATATCCCTTATCTGCGATTTTGATGATATTGACGGACTTAATGCCTATCAGGTTCACCCAGCACACGTTGAATTTGCAAAATTTCTCGGAACTGTAAAAACAGACAGGGCTTGTATAGACTATGAATATTAATCAGTGCATGAGTTTTATAAACTCTTACAGCAAATCAGGCGGGAAAATTACAGACTTGTCAAGGGCAAGGGAACTTATGGACAGTATCGGAAATCCCGAAAACAGACTTAAATTCGTCCATATCGCAGGTACTAACGGAAAAGGTTCTACTCTTGAATATATTTCAGATGCACTTATTCTTTCAGGCTATAAAACAGGTCAGTTCACTTCCCCTTTTATCCTGAAATATAACGACAGAATAAGAATCAACGGCACGGAAATTGATGACGAATCGCTCTGCGATATAGCTGAATTTGTCAGAAGCAAGGTATCTGACAGGGAATATTCACAGTTTGAAATTACTATGGCTGTCGCTTTTCTGTGGTTTGAACGTGAAAAATGCGATATTGTTGTTCTCGAAACGGGTATCGGCGGTCTGCTTGACTGCACAAATGTAATTCCCTCGCCCCTGCTGTCGGTGATAACTTCAATATCCCTCGACCATACCGCACTTCTCGGAAATACCGTTGAGGAAATTGCCGTCCAGAAAGCAGGAATTATAAAGGAAAATTCCGCTGTTGTCGTTTCTCAGGACAATAAGGAAAATGTCATTGATATAATGCTCAAAACCGCTAAGGCTAAAAATTCGGAGTTCTTACAGCATGAAGATACTTCCCCATACGGTGACGGCGGTCTGTATGCATCATTTATATACAAGGGTCAGCGTTATCAGCCGAAAATGGCAGGGATTCACCAGTATTACAACGCCATAACCGCACTTACAGCCTGCTGTTACCTGCGAAAAAAAGGCTTTGATATTCCTGATGAGAGTATTAAAAAATCAATCGAAACAACTCAGGTCATGGCAAGAGTACAGATAATTGACGGTCAGCCTCCTGTTATCGTTGACGGCGGTCATAACCCGTCAGGTGCTTCAATGCTCGCATTAACTCTCATGTACCTCGGCACAAGAGGTCATAAGATATATACTGTAATGGGTATGATAGATTCAAAGGATTACTGCGAATGTGTAAAGGCAATCGCTCCGCTTTCGGATAATTTCATTGCAGTTGACGGATTCGCTCCGAATGCCGTAAAAGCTGAGGATATCGCTGATATCGCATCATTCTATACAAAGGCTGAAACCGCTGAATCACTTGAAACTGCCGTTGAAAATGCAAAAAATCTTGCACTTGAAAATAACGGCATAGTAGTTGTATGCGGTTCTCTGTATCTTGCAAGCGAATATCTGAATATGAAATAAAAAAATGCGTAACCGCAACGGTTACGCATTTTTTATGAGTTGAATTACTTTGTTTCGGCAAGTTTTTCGTTTATAGCCTTTACAAGTTCGTCAGCATTTACGCCGTGAACCATAGCAGCTTCTTCGATAGATTCATTCTGTGATGCAGGACAGCCGAGACAGTGCATACCGATGCTGAGAAGAATGGGAGCAACGTCCATATTGATTTCGAGAAGTTCACCGATTTTAGTTTCTTTTGTAATCTGAGCCATTGATTTTTCCTCCGAAAAAGTATTTGATTGACAAATGTCAAGGTTTATGATATAATAATAACACAGCTTATTGAATTTGTCAAGGGCTTGTCACAAACTTTTACAGAATGAGGTATTTTGTCAATGTATCAGGGAAAAAACAAAACTGCATTAATGTCACAGAAAATGATATCGGAAGCTATGCTTGAAATGCTTGAAATACAGCCGTTTTCCGATATAAGCATAAGTGAACTGTGCAAGAGGGCTGATGTTTCAAGACAGACTTTCTATTCGGCTTTCGGCACAAAGGAAAATGTTATTATCTATGAATTGCAGCATAACTGCTGTTTCACTCCGCAGAACAATGAAAACACCTGCAAATCAGCATCGTTCAGAAAATTCTGCAAGGATTACAGCAAGTATATAATAGATAAAAGAAAAATTCTCGAAATACTCGTAAAAAATGATATGATGCATTATCTTTATGATGTGCAGTATCAGAATTTCATGGACTGCGGATATTTTATGCGTGACCTTGATGATGAAAGCAGAATTTACCTTGTGGATTTCATCACAGGAGGAATGAACAGCATTGCAAAGAATTATGTTCTTTCAGGCTGTAATGCAGACGAAAAATTCCTTGAAAACATAATGTTCCGACTTTTCGGAGGGCTTTACTTCACAGGTCACTGATTTTCAGGCGGATAGTAGTAGTCAAGGAGAAGATTTACCATTCTCGAATAACTCTCAATACCGTCCTCAACACCGTTTATTTTAAGGCTTGCATCAGAGGCGGCAGTTGATACGGAGCTGACTGTTTCGGTGTCGATTAATTCTTTTTCCTCATTTTCCTCCCAGTAATTTTCGGGCAGGAATCTGAACCAGTCATTTGTAACTTTTTCGGAAATATTACCCGTAAGTTCATAGCCTGATGATATTTTATTCTTGTATATCTGATTATGGACATATTCAAGGGCTTCAAGATAACCGCTGTACTGTACCTGCGGTTCATCACTCAGGCAGGTCGCCACGAATGATACAAAATTCGCTTCGTCCTCCTGAATGAATCCTTTGAGATGTGCATATTCATGACAGAGAACTTCGGGCAGATTTGTCCGCACCATATCACCATTATAATTCGCCTCCATTGAAAATGGAAAATACATTCCGAGAAGATTTGACTGACTCATGAAATATGAAAACTGTATGGGCTTTGCCTTCGGGTAATAGCCTGCAAGCTGCGGATATGTTTCTGCGGCTTTTTTCATAGCCCTGACAGCTTCTTTCTGCGGGTCAATAGTCAGTTCAAAACAGTTATTTTCATCACGGGGGACTTTTTCTGACAAGTCGTTGCATTTGTCAATCAGAATCGAATACAGTGAGACAAGTTCTTCTTTCGGGTGTTCCTTTGATTCAAAATATCTCTGCGAAAAGGTTGTACAGCCATACATTATGAAACAGTTAAGGCTCTCCGTAACGCTTACAAATGCCAGTACCCACAATGCAAAACATACTGAAAAAGATGATATTTTTTTCCTTGAATTTTTTCTGAATATAAGCAGTATTATCATCAGCGGTATACCAAGTGCAACACAGAGTATTCCGATTACTATTAAGACTTCCCCGACCGAAAACGGAAAAAGTCCGCTGATAAACGCAAAAGGCTCGGATATGTAATGAAATATCTTATTCGTGTAAAAATCGGAAAACGGCTTTGAAAACCTCGCAAATACCGCAAGAGCAAACGAAATTACCGTTATGACAAACGGAATCATATATTTTTTCATTCCTCACACTCCTCTCATTTTCCTATTATTATAACACATATCAAAAAAATAATCAATGGAATTTTATAGTTTATTCGTGATAATCTTCGGAAAATTATTCCTGAGATTTGAAAAAACTATTGATTTTTTTCTGCGATGCTGTATAATATAATATAGAACAAAAGAAATATAAGGAGGTATTTATGGGAAAATGGAACAGGGCAAGAAAAATTCTTCTTGTCCATACAAACCGCTATAATTCCGAACGCACCACAAAAATAAGAAGCGTTCACCAGACACTTCTCGCAAGGGCTTTGATGATATTGAAAAATATAGACCCTGAGACAGAAAACTTTTTCGCACCTATGCTCAAAACTATGATGCAGACTGTCATAAAACCCGACAACAAGGGCGACTGCGAAAACGGCATGGGTCTGCATTACTACTGCGCCTCAAATTCTTCGGGTAATAAATATCAGATGAAAGGCGGATACCATGCCAACGGTATAGGCGATTTTTCAAGGAGCGCAAGAACTATGCTGGAAGAAAATTTCACTATGGCTCTCGCTTTTGGATATGCAGGCTTTCAGAATCAGTGCGCTGATAATTTAGGGCGTGCTGTGCATATGATTTCAGATATCTGCTGTCTGCCACACGCTACTAAAATGACATACTATTCATCAAAAAGAAAAATACATAAGGCTTATGAAAATTTTGCGGAGGCTTATTATCCCGAATTTCTCCCAGAACAGAATATAAACTCTCTACCTGATATTTTTTCGTCACGCTCAGGAATGGAAAAACCTGTAAATAAAATTGCCGAAAAAATTTCAAAGGAAATACCTGATTTCCTCTCAGACCCCATAAAGGAAATATCCGACAGGCTCTATCATACGGAAATAGTCGTGGCTTCACTTCTCATGCGCTTCTATCAGGATATTCATACTGACGGAAAATACGCAAATTTCATAACCACAGGTCTTGAATGCAATATAAACAATACTCCCCTCTCCCTCAAAGTAACAAAAAAAGGAATAGAATTTCACGGCGTAAATCCTTTCCCCTCATCAAACCTTAATATCGTCAAAACTAATTTCAATGCCGCCCACAGACATGACGGTATGTATACCTTTTCCGTGGCAGGCAGCAAAAACGGCAAGGTTATCGAAATTTCAAAGGACAGAATATCTTTGAATAAATTCTCTCCGACAAATAAAAATCAACTGTTTAAAATAAAATAAAATATTCCCCGATTTATTCGGGGAATAATTAAATATGTAAAATATATTATTTTCCTTGCAATTTTCTGAAAAGTATGTTATAATATCAAAGATGTCCCGATAGCTCAGTTGGATAGAGCGACCGCCTCCTAAGCGGTAGGCCGGAGGTTCAATTCCTCTTCGGGACGCTTAAAATCCCCGTCATTATGACGGGGATTTACTATTTTATCAGAATCCAAAGAAATCACAAACCTTATCCCACCAGCTCTTTTCAGCTTCTTTGGTTGTTCCGTCAGTGGTAGTGGTTTTAGATGGTACTGATACAACGTGTTTTGTTGTGTTTAATTTTCTCGGCATTGTCACATGGGCAGTAGGTCTTGAAAGACGGTTTCCGCAGTTGCTGAAAACAAGATTTGAAGTCATTGTGTGCTTTTCTGTTCCGGGAACTTCCATAATGACTGCGGCAGGTGTTGTCTTTGCGCTTGCGGAGATTGATGCTGTCGGAATTGCTAAACCTGTTGCCATTGTCATAACTGCCATAGCGGCTGCGATTTTGTTTGTTTTTTTCATAATAATTACCTCTTTCAATTTTTTTCTTTGCCTTTCGGCTTTTGTTTTTGCTTACACTCATATATTCGTTTCAGCGTATCAAAAAGGGACATAAATTTTAAAATTTTCTGAATTTTTTTATGAATCAAAAATCCCCGCCATTAAGACGGGGATTTTTTACTTATTACCAGAATGTAAAGAAATCACAAACCTTATCCCACCAGCTCTTTTCAACTTCAACTGTTGTTCCGTCAGCAGTAGTAGTTGTAGTTGTCTGTTTCTTGATGTGTCTTGTTGTGTGTCTTGATGTTACTCTTAAAGTAAATCTTGCAGTAGGTCTTGAAAGACGCTGTCCGCAGTTATCAAAAACAAGATTTGAAGTCATTGTGTGCTTTTCTGTTCCGGGAACTTCCATAATGACTGCGGCAGGTGTTGTCTTTGCGCTTGCGGAGATTGATACTGTCGGAATTGCTAAACTTGTTGCCATTGTCATAACTGCCATAGCGGCTGCGATTTTGTTTGTTTTTTTCATAATAATTACCTCTTTCAATTTTTTTCTTTGCCTTTCGGCTTTTGTTTTTGCTTACACTCATATATTCGTTTCAGCGTATCAAAAAGGGACATTTTCTGAAATTTTTTTATGAATCAAAAATCCCCGTCACGAGGACGAGGATTTTTATTTGAGAAGTCCCTGTATTCCTTCTTCCTTGAATACTTTCTTGTAATGTACAAGTTCTTCCTGTATCAAATCATCTATAACGCTCATTCCGAGCAGTTCAACGGGGGCTTTGTCATCAGTGAAAATATTATTTCCGCCCGTATATTTTACAAGTCCGTCATTTACACGGCTCATTATTGAATATAGGCTTCCGTCTGATATTTCTTCTGATTTTTCACGGAATGTATTTATCATATCGGGATTGTCAGAGGCAAAAAGTTCCCTGTTTGTAGAGCCTGAAACATCAACGGTATAAACATTTTCAAACAGGCTTGCGATAGTATCGGAAAGCCATGTATTTATTCCGTCTGATTTTTCTGAACGCATATTCATATTGACTACCATAACGCCGTTTTCTTTGAGATGTTCATGCACAAGCGAGAAAAATTCCTTTGACGACATCTGAAACGGTATAGTTATATCCTGATATGCGTCAACCATTATAACATCATATTTTTTATCGCATACATTCAGAAATGCCCGTCCGTCATAGGTTGTTACAGGTATATCGTCAGGTAGTTCAAAATATTCATGTGCAAGGGCTGTGATTTTCTCATCTATTTCAACACCTTCTGCCGTTACATTTTCAAAATATGCCCTGCACTGTTTCGCATAAGTACCTGTTCCCATGCCGAGGACAAGTATATCGGTGCCGTTTCCGTCATATCCTGCCATAAGCGGTGCAGCCATGGCATAATCATAATAAAGCCCTGTAAGTTCTCCTGATTTCATATATACAGACTGCACTCCGAAAAGTACATTTGTGGAAAGTGCAGTCATTCTCTCATTATCCGAAACCTGTAAATAATTATATATTGATTCTCCCTCATAGGCTAAATCATTCTGCCAGAATGCAAATCCTACCGACTGCGAAAGTACTCCGAAAACTGCAAACAGAACCGATGCGGCAATTACTTTAATCTTTTTTCTTTTTGCACTGATAAAATATACTATTCCCAGAATGAGAAGTATTCCCGAAAATATAAGAAATGTCGCAGAAGTTCCCACAGCAGGTATTGATATGAACGTAGGCACAAAAGTTCCGATTATACTTCCTATCGTATTGAATGCGCCCAGAGTTCCGACAGTTTTTCCGCTGTCGTTTATATTTTCAACTGTATACCGTGCAAGCGAAGGCGTTACCGTTCCAAGCAGAAAAAGCGGATACACAAATACAACCATACACGTTATCAATGCCGCCCATATCAGGAAATTTGTGCTTACCGTCACCACAAGAAGCGCAGATACTCCCAGTATTACGAATTTCCCAGCAAACGGAATAGCTGCCGTCCAGACTGCCGCAACAATTATCCTGAAATAAAGCTTGTCAGGGTCAGGATTCTTGTCAGCACTTTTTCCGCCATAGATGTTGCCCAGTGCCATAGCTATCATGATAGTACCTATAATTATAGTCCAGACTATCTGCGAGGAACTGAAATACGGAGCTAACAGACGGCTTGCACCGAGTTCAACTGCCATTACCGACATACCCGAAAAAAATTCCGTAAGATACAGATAATATTTATTCTTTAAAATTTTTGGCGTGTTATCCAGATACATCACTCCTTATTTAAAATCGTCAAAATCCGCCATTTAAGCCCTGACATTTCATTCACTCCGCTGTCGCTGCGTTCATTCCCATGTCAGGGGCGGATTTTTCCTCAATTTAATCACTGTATAGAGGAAAATGCCTGTCTTAATGTAGATGCAGGTATTATTTCTATTTCGTATTCATTGGGATTTATTGAAGATGCAGACTGTTTCGGAATTATGCATTTTGTAAAGCCCATTCTTTCAGCCTCACGGATACGCTGAGTTATATGTGATACTGAGCGTATTTCTCCGCCGAGTCCTATTTCTCCGAATGCCACAAGCTGTTCATCAATCTGTTTGTCCATTATTGCCGAATACAATGACATTGCCACGGGCAAATCCCCCGCAGGCTCATCAAGTCTGAATCCGCCTACTATGTTTAAATATACGTCAAGTGAACCGAGAAAAATTCCGAGTCTTTTTTCAAGAACGGCAATTATTATATAAAGCCTGTTATAGTCGAAACCTGTTGCCATTCTGCGGGGGGCGGAATAGCTTGTTTTAGCCGCAAGTGCCTGAACTTCCGCAAGAATCGGTCTTGTACCCTCCATTACGCAGGCTACACAAGTTCCCGAAACATTATGCGGTCTGCCCGATAAAAGCATCTGTGAAGGGTTTGCAACTTCCGCAAGACCCTTGTCAATCATCTCAAAAACACCTATTTCATTAGTTGAACCGAAACGGTTTTTGACTGCTCTCAGTATGCGGTAACTCTGATGCCTCTCACCCTCAAAGTGCAGTACAGCATCAACTATATGCTCCATGACCTTAGGACCTGCGATAGCACCGTCCTTATTTACATGACCAACTATTATAATGGGGATTTCACGGTCTTTTGCGGTATGCATGAATAAATTCGTACATTCCCTCACCTGTGTGAGACTTCCCGGACTTGACGATATACCCTGTATGCACATTGTCTGGATTGAATCTATTATGGCGATATCGGGTGAACTGTCCGAAATAGTCTGTGCAACGGCTTCCGCATCGGTAGCAGTGAGAATATACAGGTTTTCGGTATCAACACCAAGTCTTTTCGCTCTCAGTTTGATTTGTCTTGCGGATTCCTCGCCTGATATATACAGTACGGAATGTTCTTCTCCGAGAAACTGACATATCTGCAAGAGGAGCGTACTTTTTCCGATACCGGGTTCACCGCCGAGAAGTACAAGAGAACCCTTTACAAGTCCTCCTCCGAGTACCCTGTTAAGTTCCCCCAGTCCCGTATCATAGCGCACATCATCTTCAACGCCTATATCTTCGAGTTCGAGGATATTTTCCGACAAATCGGGAGCTGAACGGGCTGTATTGCCTTTTGACGCAGGTTTTTCCGCAATTTCCTCCTCAAAACTGTTCCATGCACCGCAGGAGGGGCATTTCCCGTTCCATTTTGAACTTTCATAACCGCACTGATTGCAGGTATATATATATTTTGATTTAGCCATATTATTTAAAAGTCTTTACAATATTTTCTTCTGTGAGCAGATATTTTCTTCCGAACTGCATGATATTTCCTGAACTTTTGTAGTTATCAGCCGAAAAATCGGCAGAATCAAGACTCCAGTAGGTATTTCCGCCTGAGGTTGAGACATAGAACACATTCTTTTCTATATCAAACCATATAACTCCTCCGCCCTTGTAATCGCCTTCAAGTTCTTTGAGTTCGTTGTCTGAGAAATAATATATTTTGCAGGCTGAATCTTCGGAAGACCCTTCCGATACAATGAGTTCGGGAGTTTCATCATTGTTGAGGTCGCAGAGTTCAAATGCGGGTTTAAGTTCGTTGTCCTCGGAATTTGTAACTGCTGACGAAAGAAGTTTCTTACAGCTTTCTTTCTGCTGTGAATTGAGAACCGCACCCCAGCTTTCCGAACACTGTATAGCATAGTCGATTGTTTCCGAGCCGAAAGTATATTTTCTTCCGAGCATTTCGGTATATTTGTCTTTATATTCTTTGAGTGCCGCATCATATTCGGGGAGCGAAACGTCCTCGTCATTGATTTTATGCGCTATTACAGCACCGTTTGAAGCTGATGCGGTATTGTCATAATAGGTCATGACTTCTGAAAATTCGGAATTTACAAAACTAAGATATTTTCCTATGACGAAACCGCTGCCCTGAAATTCATCGCATACTATTGCCATATCGGGGATATATCCGACTTTTCCGTTATTGCCGTAAGAGCCGAGACTGTGAACAGAGCCGTTTACAGAGGTATATACTTCACATTTTGTAGTTCTGTCACCGTTGGGAGATATTATAAGTTCGGGAGTGCCGTCATTGGTTATATCATAGAGTTCAAACATTGATTCGTTGCCCTCATCAGAGGAATAATCCGAACTTTTCATAAATTCTGTAAGTTTTGAGTTGTAAACATACTGCCAGTCAAAAACAATGCTTCTGGGTGATATTTTCACTGTTTCTTCAACAGCAGACTCCTCCTTATTCTGTTCCTGACAGCCGAAAGCTGTGCAGGCGCAGAGAAGTGCCGCTGTCAATGATAATATTCTTAATTTTTTCACAATTAAGTCCTCCATTGATTATTTCCGTTCAAATCCGCATATGCGGGAAATATGGATATGATTCCTGCGGGCAGACAAAATATACTTGCACCGTACAGTCTCCCGTTGTCCGTCATGCCAATAGTAGTATAGCATATCTTTCCGAAATTTGTCAAGTACAATGACAAGTTTTGCGTTTTGTAAAAATATAATTGAATTAACTATATTTCCGCTGTTTAAGTTGCCTGTGCATAAATCCTGTATCTTTATTTAAGATATATTTTTATCTTTTTAAATAGATAACATACATATCTTTTGTGTATTTCTACAAATTTTATTTTTTCTCTTTATTACACCGTCAGTTTATGTTATAATTATATCAGATATAATTTGTAAAGGGAGGTATGGATATGTCAAATGTAAGCTATGGCGACCTGAAAGATTTTTTAATAGAAATGGAAGCCGTCTATGATACCCTTTTCGGTGATGTTGAAGCCCCTGTATCGGAAATCTGTACTAAACTCCGCATAGGCAGACTCGATGTCCGTTTCTATGACAACCCTGAAAAGGAAAAATCAGGCGAGTGCGAAAAAAGAGTATTCTATCAGTCTCCTGACTGTGATATGGAAAACTTCATCTGCGAACGCCGTGTCACAAATATCTCAAATGTGGTGGTCTATACCGTCTATAAGCTCAAAAACAGCCCCGACTGGGACAACGATGAAAAAGAATGCATAAAACTCGTCATAACTATGCTTTTCGTATTCAACGGAAGAAGCAGACTTATGGATTTAAGTTACAGATTAAGCTTCTATGACCCGGACCTCGATATACATAATCTCAAAGCCTTTATGCGTAAATCAGGCGAACTGCTCGCCTCAGGAAAAATTTTCGGATATACCGCAATATATCTCAACCTTAAAAGATTTTCAGTCGTGAATCTCCAGATAGGCAGAGAAAACGGCACTCGCATGATGAAACGCTATATAGAATATATTTCCTCATTCATGGACAGCGATGACGAAATTGCCGCAAGAATCGGCGGCGATAATTTCGCAGTCCTCGTAAAAAACGAAAACTTAAATTCCATAATCGAGGCTATAAACGGTACTTACCTCATCTATGACGATTCAACGGGAGACAGAATATTTATATCAGCTACCGCAGGTATATACGAAATAGACGGAAAAATTCCCCTCCATTCCCCTACCGATATAATGGACAGAATAAGTATAGCTTTCAGTGCCGCAAAAAACCGCACAAAACATAATACCGCCTATTTCGATGAAGTAATGATGAACAGAAGCCGAAAAGAACTCCATATCAGCTCCGCTTTCAGAAATGCTGTAAATAATGAGGAATTTCTCGTCTACTATCAGCCGAAAGTTTCTATGGAAAATTATAAAATATGCGGTGCGGAAGCCCTGTGCCGCTGGAAACATCAGGGGAAACTCGTTCCGCCTTCGGACTTTATCCCCATTCTCGAAAGAGGTATGGAAATATGCCACCTCGATTTCTATATGCTCGACCACGTTTGCAGAGATATCAGAAAATGGCTCGATGCAGGAAAAAAAGTCGTGAAAATATCCGTGAACCTTTCAAGACGACACCTTTCAAATGTCTCCCTGCTCCATGATATCCTCGAAACTATCGACAAAAACAATGTCCCTCATGAATATATTGAACTCGAACTGACCGAAACTACAACAGATGTTGAATTTAACGTCCTCAAAGAACTCATAAGCGGTTTGCAGGCAGCGGGAATTTCTACCTCGGTAGACGATTTCGGCGTGGGATATTCTTCACTTACTCTCATCAAAGATATCTCATGGGACGTTCTAAAAATAGACAAAAGCTTTCTCCCGGAAGCAGGCGAAAAATATGACCGCAAAAAGAAAATAATGCTCAGGCACGTTGTCGCTATCGCTCAGGAAATAGGTCTTGAATGTGTCGCAGAAGGCGTTGAAACAAAAGAACAGGTCGAACTTCTCAAATCAGACTGCTGCAATATAGTTCAGGGATTCTATTTCGACAAGCCCCTGCCTGCGGACGAATTTGAAAAGCGTCTTAACAACTATCAGTACTTTGTCATATAATTATAAACCAACAGGAGGTAATTATGTCATCAATCTTAATAAAAAATATCCGTGCAGTCGATACTAAAAACGATATCCTTACAGATGTCCTCATCAATGACGGAATAATAACCGAAATCGGCAATAATATCAAAAGCGGTGCAGATGAACTCATAGACGGCACCGACCTCGTTCTCATGCCTTCAATATTCGATATGCACGTTCATTTCCGTGACCCCGGTCAGACCGAAAAGGAAGATGTCCTCACAGGCTGCGCCGCCGCCCTCGCAGGAGGTGTCACAGGCGTTCTCGCTATGCCAAATACAAAACCTGCCTGCGACAATCCCGAAATTATAAAATATATCAGGGATAAAGCCGCTGATACAGGCGTTGATGTCTACCCCGTAGGCTGTATCACTCAGGGTATGAAAGGCGAAACTCTCTGCGATTATGATGCACTTAAAAATGCAGGCTGTATCTGCATATCAGATGACGGCAGACCTGTCGAAAATGCCGAAATGATGCGTAAAGCCCTCGAACTCTCCAACAAAAACGGTCTGCTTGTCGCTTCACACTGCGAAGATTTGAATATAATAAACGGCGGTATCATGAACAAGGGCGAAACTTCCGAAAAACTCGGTGTCAAAGGTATGGACAGAGCTTCGGAGGACTATATCACCGCAAGGGAAATTATCCTCGCCTCCTCCGTAAATTCAAGAATACATATCTGCCATGTAAGCACTGAGGGAAGTACAGCTATAATAAGATTCGCAAAGTCAAGAGGTATAAAAGTTACCTGCGAAACTGCTCCCCATTATTTCATGCTCACTGACAAGCTCCTCGAAAAACGTGACGCAGATTACCGAATGAATCCACCCCTCAGAACTCCCGATGACGTAAAGGCTGTTATTGAAGGCATTAAGGACGGCACTATCGACTGTATCATCACTGACCATGCCCCTCATACCGCACAGCAGAAAGCTGATTTTGAAAAAGCTCCCAACGGTGTCGTAGGTCTTGAAACTTCTCTCGCAGCAGCACTTACAGCTTTATACCATACGGGCGAAGTTCCGCTGAAAAAAATTATCGAACTCATGTGCGTAAATCCCAGAAGAATACTCGGTCTTGAAATCCCTGCCATTCAGGTCGGAAAAACCGCTGACCTCATTGTTGCGGATATAAACAGAAAATGGACTGTCGAACCAGAAAAGCTTCACTCCAAATCACATAACTCCGTTTTCAAGGGTATGACCCTTACAGGCAAAAACCTTGTAACTATATCAAAAGGTATCATAAGATACGACGAAAGGAAGTAATATTATGTCATTTGACAGACTTATCAAGAGAATTATCGAACTCAAAAACCCCACCGTTGTAGGGCTTGACCCCAGACTTGAATATGTCCCTGAATTTATCCAGAAAAGATATATTGACGAGGACGGCGGTACTATCAAAGCTGCCGCAAAAGCTATTTTCGACTTCAACAAGGCTATTATTGATGAAATCCACGACATAGTTCCTGCTATCAAGCCTCAGGCTGCCTATTATGAAATGTATGGTCATTCGGGTATGAAAGCCCTCGCTAAAACTATCCGCTATGCTCAGGTAAACGGTATGTTCGTTATCACTGACGGCAAAAGAAACGATATAGGCGCAACTATGGAGGCTTATACAAATGCCCACCTCGGAAGCGTTGATATTGTCGGAAATCAGGTTTCCCCCTTCAATGCAGATGCACTCACCGTAAACGGCTACCTCGGTACTGACGGTATCTCCCCGCTCCTCAAAGCCTGCAAGGAACTCGACAAGGGTATATATGTACTCGTCAAAACTTCAAATCCGTCAAGCGGTGAACTTCAGGATATGAAACTTGAAGACGGCAGGACAATTTATGAGGCTATGGGCGATATGTGCGAAAAATGGGGCGCAGATACAATAGGAGAATACGGCTATTCCGCAGTAGGCGCAGTAGTCGGTGCTACTTACCCCGAAATGCTCACAGAACTCAGAAAAAGACTCCCCCATACAATGTTCCTCGTTCCCGGCTACGGCGCACAGGGCGGCGGTGCTGAGGGTCTTAAAGGCGGTTTCGATGAAAACGGTCTCGGTGCAATTGTAAATTCTTCCCGTGCGGTTATGTGCGCTTACAAGAAAGAAGGCTGTAACGAAAGAGATTTCGCAAAGGCTGCAAGACGTGAGGTTATCCGCATGAGAGATGATATCTGCCAGTATATCAATTTAAAATAATATCAGGAGACTGTTATGTATAATTTCAGACTTGCTACGAAAGATGAGGAAAAAGCCGCATGGAAAACTATGGGCGGCGGTGAATGGATATACGGTGCAGGTACAGCGGCTGACGGAGAAAGGGCATATGCCCTCTTCCTCGGCAAGTGTATCGCTCTTTTCGGTATGCCCGAAAACCTCTCCGAGGACTGGGAAAATATGTATGACTACTTCATCACGGCTGAGGACGAAAACGGTGTTGTACTGACATTCAATATCTACCACGGTTCAGGCGGTCCGTCATATACGGAGTACAAAGGAGATTCAGACCGTTTCGATGAGATTTTCAGGGAATTTATGGCTCTTATTGATAAAACTGTACCTGCGGACTACGTTCATGAAAGCGTTTACTATGACATTCCCGCAAATGTAAAGTATACCGTAAAAGACGGTAAGGCTTATGTTGAATCAAAAATTGATGAAGATTTAATGTAAAAATATAATACGGGCGGTCGGCATACCGCCTGTAAAAAAGTTAAAACCGCATATCCACAATGGCGTGGATATGCGATGATAATATACAAGTACGCAGAATTTATCTGCAATAACTGAAAGGACTGGTAAAATGTCTTTGTTTAACATTGGCGAAAAAGCTTATCTCATGCTTGAAAACGGTCAGGTTTTTGAGGGAAGAAGCTTCGGTGCAAAGGGTACTGTTATCGGTGAAGTCGTTTTCACCACGGGCGTTACAGGCTATCAGGAAACCCTTACAGACCCAAGCTATTACGGACAGATAGTCACTCAGACTTTTCCGCTTATCGGAAATTACGGCATTAACTCAGAGGATTCCGAATCCGAAAAAAGCTACGTCAGCGGTTATATCGTCAGAGAATGGTGCAATGCCCCTTCAAATTTCCGCTGTGAGGGGAATGTTGACGACTTCCTGAAAAATCATAACATCATAGGTATACATAATATTGATACCCGTCAGCTTACAAGAATTATCCGTGAAAAAGGCGTTATGAACGGTGTTATCACTACCGAAAATGTCTATGACAAAAAAGATGAACTGCTTGAAAAAATAAAGGCTTTTTCAGTGAAAAATGCCGTTGAATCCGTGACAGGCGATAAAATATACACCTACAAAGGCGATAATGTGAAATACCGTGTGGTTCTTTTCGATTTCGGATATAAAAGAAATATCCGCAGAGAACTGCTTAAAAGAAACTGCGAGGTTATTGTCGTTCCCGCAAATACAAAGGCTTCATTCATAAAGGAAGCAAATCCTGACGGCATCATGTTCTCGAACGGTCCGGGAGACCCTGCCGAAAATACCGAAATTATCGAAAATATAAAGGAAATCCAGAAACTCGGTATTCCGATTTTCGGAATATGTCTCGGTCATCAGCTTATGGCTCTCGCAAACGGTGCGAAAACTGAAAAATTAAAGTACGGTCACAGAGGTGCTAATCAGCCCGTTATCGACCTCGAAAGCGGTCTTACCTACGTCACAAGCCAGAATCACGGCTATGCCGTTATAGGCGAAAGTCTTGACGAAAATATAGGTCACGTTTCACATATAAATGCCAACGACAAAACCTGCGAGGGTATACGCTACACCGCTTTCAATGCGAGAACTGTACAGTTCCACCCCGAAGCCCACGGCGGTCCTCTCGATACTTCATATCTTTTTGATGAATTTGTTGAAACTATGAAAAGGGAGCGTGACTGATATGCCACTGAGAAAAGATATTAAAAAAGTCCTCGTTATTGGTTCAGGTCCTATTGTTATAGGTCAGGCTGCCGAATTTGACTACGCAGGTACTCAGGCTTGCCGTGCATTGAAACAGGAAGGTCTTGAAGTCGTACTCATCAACTCAAACCCTGCTACTATCATGACTGACAAGGCTATGGCGGATAAGGTATATATCGAACCGCTTACACTCGATGTCGTAAAGCGTATAATCGAAATGGAAAAACCTGACAGCCTTTTGTCTACCCTCGGCGGTCAGACAGGTCTCACTCTCTCTATGCAGCTTGCGGAAGAAGGTTTCCTCGATTCCCATAATGTAAAGCTTCTCGGTGCAGACCCCCTCACTATCCATAAGGCTGAGGACAGACAGGCTTTCAAGGATACTATGGAGAAAATCGGTCAGCCCTGTATTCCCTCAAAAGTCGTTGAAAATATTGATGACGCTATGAAGTTCGCTGATGTAATCGGCTATCCTGTTATAGTCCGCCCTGCATTCACTCTCGGCGGTACGGGCGGCGGTATCGCAGATACTCCCGATGAACTCCACGAAATCGCTACCAATGGTCTGAGACTTTCCCCCATTACACAGATACTCGTTGAAAAATGTATAAGCGGCTGGAAAGAAATAGAGTTTGAAGTTATCCGTGATGCAAAAGGTAATGTAATTACTGTATGCTCTATGGAAAATTTCGACCCCGTTGGCGTTCATACAGGCGACAGTATAGTTATTGCCCCTGCGGTTACTCTCTCGGACAGGGAATATCAGATGCTCAGAACTGCCGCTATAAATATCATTAAAGAGTTAAAGGTTGAAGGCGGCTGCAACTGCCAGTTTGCACTCCACCCCACAAGTTTTGAATATGCAGTAATTGAAGTAAATCCCCGTGTTTCACGTTCCTCCGCACTCGCTTCAAAGGCTACGGGCTACCCTATCGCAAAAACTGCCGCAAAAATCGCTATCGGATATACTCTTGACGAAATTATCAATCAGGTTACAGGAAAAACTTATGCCTGCTTTGAACCTGCCCTCGACTATGTTGTCATAAAATTCCCGAAATGGGCTTTCGATAAGTTCGTTTACGCAAAACGTACCCTCGGTACTCAGATGAAAGCTACGGGCGAGGTCATGGCTATCGGCACAAGCTTTGAACAGGCTATGATGAAGGCTGTACGTTCAACTGAACTCGGTGTTGACAGCATGAATATGAAAAAATTCTCAAAACTTACAGATGAAGAACTGAGAAATAAACTCCATGATGTCGATGATGAACGCTCATTCGTCATATTTGAGGCTCTCAAACGTGGCATAACCCCAGAAGAAATCCACGATATTACTATGATTGACAACTGGTTCTTATATAAACTGCTCAACCTCGCTGAACTCGAAAAATGCCTCGCTGACGGTGAACTCACTGAGGAAAAATATAATATCGC
>DGRR01000001.1 GCA_002389995.1 Ruminococcus sp. UBA4383
AAGGTAAGTATGTATACCTGCGGTCCTACCGTTTACCACTACGCCCATATAGGAAACCTCAGAAGCTATATAATGGAGGATATCCTCGAAAAATACCTCAGATTCTCAGGTCTTGACGTTAAAAGAGTAATGAATATAACCGATGTCGGTCACCTTACAAGTGACGGCGATACAGGTGACGACAAAATGCTCAAAGGTGCAAAGCGTGAACATAAAACAGTCATGGAAATCGCTAAATTCTATACAGATGCTTTTTTTGATGACTGCAAAAAATTAAACATCAAAACCCCTGATGTTGTAGTCCCTGCCACAACTTATATTGATGAATTTATCCGTGTGATATCTGCACTTATTGACAAGGGCTATGCTTATGAGTCCGGCGGAAATATATATTTCGACACCTCAAAACTCGATAACTACTACGTTTTCAACGACTTCAAAGAAGAAGATCTCGCTGTCGGTGTGCGTGAAGGCGTTGAAGAAGACAATAACAAGAAAAATAAAGCCGATTTTGTTTTGTGGTTTACCAAATCAAAATTTGACGCTCAGGAACTTAAATGGGAAAGTCCGTGGGGTACAGGCTACCCCGGCTGGCATATAGAATGTTCATGCATAAGCATGAAAAATTTAGGCGAATACCTCGATATTCATTGCGGAGGTATCGACAATGCTTTCCCCCACCATACAAACGAAATCGCTCAGTCAGAAGCTTATCTCGGTCATAAATGGTGCAACTACTGGTTTCATGTTCTTCACCTCAATACAAGTTCAGGCAAGATGAGCAAGTCAAGCGGAGAATTTCTTACAGTTTCACTTCTCGAAGAAAAAGGCTATTCACCGCTTGTATACAGATTTTTCTGCTTACAGTCGCATTACAGAAAATCCCTCGTATTTGACTGGGAAAACCTCGACAACGCAAAGGCTGCATATGAGAAAATTCTCGATAAAATTATCCCTCTCCTTGCGGAAAATAATTCCTCGGAAATTAATCAGCCCGAATATGACCGCCTTATGAAAATTTTCTGCGATGCCCTCGACAACGATTTGAATACCGCTATGGCTGTAACTGCCGTTTATGACGTTCTCAAATCAGATGCGGATTCATTCACTAAACTCGAACTTATCAGAAAATTTGATGAAGTCCTCGGTCTTGACATGATTGAAAATGCACGCAAAAAATCAGATGATGCAAAAAATGATTCCTATAATATCCCGCAGGAAATACTTGACCTCGCTGAACAGAGAAAACAGGCTAAAAAAGATAAAAATTTCACCCTCGCAGACGAAATAAGAAACAAAATTTCCGAACTCGGCTACAATATCAAGGATACAAGACAGGGTACTGAAATAACTAAAAAATAATCAGAGGATAACAGCTATGGCTTTTGATGACGAAATAATTAAAAATGCCGTCCGAATGAAAAACTGCAAAAAAATATGGGGCTGTGTATTCTATACATACCTCATAGGCGGTATTCTGATGATACTCTATTCATTCCTCAGCATTACGGGTGTAAGCTGGGACTGGCTTTTTGTACTTGTCGGGACTGATACACTTGCCCCGATCGCAATGTTCATGATTCTCGATTCACTTATTTCCGCACCGCTCGGATTCTTTCTCGCTTTAAAGGGAAGCTACGGTCACAGCGATTTATGTGTATTCCTTGCACCTGCACTCAATATTGCAAACCTGATTTTCATGATAATAATGAAATCCCACCACGTTTTTGATGTAAACCCTGTGCCTTTCATTGTATGTGTGACATATTCGCTCGCCTGTATAATTACATCATCATTCAATATATACGCAAATATAACTTACCGCAAACTCGAAAAAGCAAGAGGTTTCCCGCATTTCAGCGAAAGATTCGTCGAAAGAGAAGAAGCTCGCAATATGAAGGAAAGAATGAAAGAATACAAAGATACCCACAAATCCAATAAGAAAATTGTATCCGATATGGACGACATATCACCCGTAAATCAGGAAATAGAAAAATATCAGGAAGTCCATAACCCAAGCATTATGGACGATATATAATATAAGTCAGGAGTATGACATATGTCAAGAATCTATCCGCTGTTTTCATCAAGCAAGGGAAATTCAACCTTTATAGGCTCTGAAAAAGAGGGTATACTTATCGACTGCGGAGTCAGTTTCAGAAAACTCTCCTCCGCCCTCAGTACAAACAATATCCCCCTCGATGCAGTAAAAGCCGTTTTTATCACTCATGAACATTCCGACCATGTGAACGGTCTTAAAATGCTTACTAAAAATACAGGCGTTACCGTCTACGGAAATAAAAAAACTCTGCAAAAACTCTGCTCGGAAGATAAAATTTCTCCCTGCTCCCGTGTTGTCGATATTTCATCAAATTCAATAACCTGTGCAGACTATGAAATAAGCTGTTTCAGTACACCTCATGATGCAATACAAAGCTGCGGCTATAAAATTCATACTCCTGATGATAAATTCTGTGCCGTATGTACCGACCTTGGTCACGTTACCGCTGAAGTCCATGACGCACTTACAGGCTGCAAAGCTGTCATCATTGAAGCAAATTATGACGAAAATATGCTAAGGACAGGAAATTATCCGCTCTATCTCAAAACACGCATACTTTCAGATACGGGTCATCTCTCAAATGACGACTGCGCCAATGAAGTGAAAAGACTTATAAACTCAGGAACTACTCATATAATCCTCGGTCACCTCAGTCAGGACAATAACCACCCACGCCTTGCATATTCGGCAGTCCAGAAAAAACTCGGTAATTTTACCGTCGGAAAAGATTACCTCCTCGGTGTCGCTCCGAAAGAATCAGAGGGAGGTGCTGTGATATTTTAAACATAAATCTCATAGTCATAGGCAGGCTTAAAGAGGATTACCTCAGAAATGCCTGTGCAGAATATATAAAACGCCTTTCACGTTACTGCTCTTTTAAATTGCATGAACTCGATGAATACCGCCTCAGCGATAACCCGTCGGAAAAGGAAATATCCCTCGCCCTCTCAAAAGAAGCCGTACAGATAAAAAAATATGCAAAGGGATTTATAATTCCCCTTTGCATTGAAGGAAAACAACTTTCAAGTGTCAGACTCTCCGAAAAAATATCCTCCGCCTCCGTCAGCGGTTTCAGTACAGTGACATTTATAATCGGAAGTTCTTTCGGACTTGATGACAGTATCAAAAATATGGGAAATTTCAGGCTTTCAATGTCTGAAATGACTTTTCCCCACCAGCTTGCAAGAGTTATGATTCTTGAACAGATTTACCGCTCATTCCAGATTGCAGAGGGAGGAAAATATCATAAATAATCATTCTTTATGCATATTGATACAATATATTCATCTTTTATGATATACTGTCGGAATGTATATCCGTTTATATTTGTCTTTATGGCTGAATTTTCAAAGGAAAAACTCAC
>DGRR01000023.1 GCA_002389995.1 Ruminococcus sp. UBA4383
GATTTTAAATGGAGGTAAAGTATGGCACATATTTTAATAGTTGATGATGAAATGAATATCAGAAAGGTTGTCCGTGAATATGCGGAGTTTGAAGGCTATGAGGTTACAGAGGCGGAAAACGGCATGGAAGCCGTAAATCTATGCCACGAAAATGACTATGACCTTATTATAATGGACGTTATGATGCCCAGACTTGACGGATATTCCGCCTGCAAGGAAATACATAAGACAAAACAGATTCCCGTTATAATGCTCTCAGCAAGAGGCGAAGAGTATGACAAGCTTTTCGGATTTGAAATAGGCGTTGACGACTATGTTGTGAAACCTTTCTCCCCTAAGGAACTCATGGCAAGAGTCAAGGTCGTACTTAAAAGAGGAAAATCTTCCTCGGATTCCGCAAAACCCGACAAGTATGTGTTTGAAGGTCTCGAAGTCGATATCTCAGGCAGAGAAGTGTATGTGAACGGTCAGAGAGCTTCAATGACACCAAAAGAATATGACCTGCTTTTCTATCTCGTCAGAAATAAAAATATCGCCCTTTCAAGAGACAAGCTTCTCGAAGAAGTTTGGGGATATGACTTTTTCGGTGACGACAGAACTGTCGATACACATATAAAAATGCTCAGAAACAGTCTCGGCGAATACAGAAAATTTATAGTCACTCTCAGAGGAATGGGGTATAAATTTGAAGCCAATTAAGAAAATACGCTCCGTTTCCGCAAAAATACCGCTTAAATTTACTATATGGCTCTATTTTGTCGGATTTACAATAATAGTATTTGTCCTGCTGTGGCTGTTTCAGATATTGTTTCTCGAAAAATTCTACGTTTACATGAAAGTAAGGGACGTGAACAATTCCGCTGAATATATCATAAATTCGTATGAAAACGATTCAAGCGAAGTATTCAATGAGAATCTGACAAATATTTCAGTCGATAACGATTTGTGCATTGAAATTCTCGACAGATACGGACGTTCCCATATTTCCCGTGAAGTTTTCGGAGACTGCCTTATCCACGGCAGAGAAAACAGTACATACATATATGTCCAGAAAATAAACGAAAACGGCGGTCAGCCCATTCAGGGAAAAGTCAAAAACCCACGCACAGGCAGTTATATGATGCTCTACGGCTGTATGATAGGCGATTCCAGACAAAATTCAGGCTATCTCCTCATAAATACCGCCCTCGCCCCTGTCGGCTCTACTGTGACTATTATCAAGCGTCAGCTCATGATAATAACCGCTATCCTCGTAATTCTTGCGTTTATTATCTCGCTTTTCATGTCAAACAGAATTTCTCAGCCCATAGACAGAATAACACGCTCCGCTGAAAATCTCGCAAAAGGTGACTTCAATACAAAATTTGACGGCAGAGGATACCTCGAAGCCAAAAAATTAGCCGATACCCTCACTTATGCCGAAAATGAACTGTCAAAAGTCGATACCATGCAGAGAGATTTGATTGCAAATGTCTCTCATGACCTGCGTACTCCCCTTACCATGCTGAAAGCTTATGCGGAAATGATTCGTGACCTCTCAGGCGATAACCCCGTCAAGAGAAATGAACACCTCGAAATTATTATCAACGAAACAGACAGGCTGTCCCTTATGGTAAATGATATCCTCGACCTCTCCAAACTCGAAAGCGGTAAACAGAAACTCTCTCCCTCAGAATTTGAAATAAAAGGCAAACTTAACGAGATAATCGCAAGATTCAAGGGAATTTCCGAAAAAATGGGATATAATATACAGTTTACCCCCGATGAGGAAAAAATGGTTTTCTGCGATGTCGTCAAAATTGAACAGGTAATCTATAACCTCATCAATAATGCTATCAACTATACAGGCAAGGACAAACAGGTTTTCGTAAGACAGATAAATCAGCCAGACGGCGTTTTAATCGAAGTCGAAGATACCGGTGACGGTATCGAAGAAGATAAAATCAAACTGATTTTCGATAAGTATTACCGCTCCGAAAATCATAAGCGTGAAGTTGTCGGTACGGGTCTTGGTCTTTCCATAGTTAAGGCTGTCCTCAAACTCCACAATTATGACTACGGTGTCAGAAGTACACTCGGAAAAGGTTCAACTTTCTGGTTCAAGATAAATGATAACAATATAAGAAATAACTAAAAATATTTTTATCAGGTTTAAAAAAGTTTACACTTTATTCTTAATGTTATCACGTAGTTTTCACATTAGCCATTTATAATATTTATGCTGACGGAGAAATCCGAAAGCTGATTTTCATGGTAATTTAGTGTTTACCCCAACATTAAATTATTAAATCCCCAATAATCCCTATATCATGGCAGATGAGCTTCCTTTACCCGAGGAGGCTCGTTTGTTTATAACGAGGTGTTCCTATGAAAAATATTAACTGGGGCATTACAGGTACAGGCAGAATCGCCCGTACATTTTCAGATGCCCTCGCCAAAACTCAGAATGCTGTACTTTATGCAGTCGCTTCACGCTCAAAGAATAAAGCCGAAAATTTCGCTCAGGAATACGGTTTCTCAAAAGCTTACGGCTCTTATTCCGAACTCGCTCATGATAATAATATCGACATTGTATATATCGCTACCCCTATGGCATCGCATTTCAATGATGTCATGCTTTGCCTTGAAAACGGAAAAAATGTCCTGTGCGAAAAATCCGTCACACTCAATTCAGAACAGCTTGAAAAAATTTTGTCAAAAGCAAAAGAGAAAAATCTTTTCTTCATGGAGGCTATGTGGACTAAATGCAGACCTGTTTTCCTTAAAACTATGGAATGGGTCAAAAATAACAAGATTGGCAATATAAAATATATAAAGGCTGATTTCAGCAACAATGTAAAATATAACCCTGATGACAGGCTTTTCCGTGCGGACTGCGGAGGAGGTGCGCTCCTCGACCTCGCAGTATATCCGTTAAGCTTTGCGGAGGCTTTTCTCGGATATCCCGATGAGATAATAAGTTCCGCACATATAAGGGACGGTATTGATTTGAGTAATTCAATTACGCTTAAATATAATAATGCTTTCGTCTCAATAGATTCAGGCTTTGAAATTCCTCTGAAAAATAATGCCATAATTTCGGGTACTGACGGATATATAATTCTCGGCGACCGGTTTTTCTGTACCTGCGATGCAGTCCTTTACGACAGGAACGGCAGCGAAATTGAAAAATTTAACGCTCAGAATATCATAAACGGCTATGAATACGAAATTATTGAGGCTCAGAAATGTATATGCGAAAACCTTGAAGAAAGCCCCCTCGTCCCCCATTCGGGTACTCTCTCAGTTATGAAAATTATGGACGAATGCCGCAGACAATGGGGCTTGAAATTTCCCGATGAACAGTGAGGATTTGTTATGATATATGTTACAGGTGATACACACGGAGAAATAGAAAGATTCAAAGACCCTGAATTTAAACAGCTCAGAAAAGGCGATTTGCTTATAGTATGCGGGGATTTCGGCTTTATCTGGGACGGCTCAAAAAGAGAAAAAAATAACCTTAAAAAACTTATGGCAAAAGATTATACTATCGCTTTTATTGACGGCTGTCACGAAAATTTCGATATCCTCGAACATATGCCCGAAAGAGAATGGAACGGCGGTAAAATCCACTACATAGCCGATAATATAATTCACCTCATGCGTGGACAGATTTACATGATTGAAGGAAAGAAAATTTTCACATTCGGAGGAGGTCACAGTCAGGATTACGATTTCAGACGCTCAGGCGATAAGTGGTGGGCAAGAGAACAGCCTACACATGAGGAAATTTTGCAGGCTCTCGAAAATCTCAAAAACTGCGGTAACAAAGTCGATTATATAATCACTCACGAACCGCCTGCCTCCCTTAAAGACTGTCTTGGAGTAGATGTTTTCCAGAGAATTGAAGCCCATGCATTTTTTGAGGAAATTATCAGAACTGTAACTTATGAAAAATGGTTTTTCGGAAAATGTCACGTTGACAAGCACATACCTATAAAATTCTACGGGGTTTTCAACAATGTAACCTTACTGAAATAACTCCATAATTTAGTAAATATATTTCCAGATATTTTGCATTGATTTAACAAACAAAATGAGATATAATTAAATTATCCCAAGAGGGAAATACATATCGGAGGTACGGAATATGTGCTGCAATATCTTTGAACTTCTCTGCAAGCTTTTCGGCTGCTGCGGAAAATAAGAAAAACAGGACTGTCATATGACAGTCCTGTTTCTTTACTTGTTGCCGAAAAGTGAAAAGCCTTTTTTCTGATAGGGTTCGCTTGTGCATGAGATGAATTTATATCCTGCCTCCTCAACCGAAGCTTTGATTTTATCTTCTGCGGGTGCAGTTTCCGAAATTATTTCAGCCTGTCCGTTATCGTGCGAAGAAGTTACACTTTTGACATCAAAATTCTTGCTGAAAGTATCACTCATATGCTTTTCGCACATTTTGCACATCATTCCCTCAATTTTTACGATAGTTTTTACCATACAATTACCTCCTGTCGTTATATGCCTTAAACTTTTGCATCAAGGCTGTTATACAGTTATATTTTAATGCATATAATATTCAAAGTCAATAAGCAAAGGCTTAATCAGCGGTATTTTTATATATTATCAACATAAAATACTGATTTTAAACATATTTATCATATATTCCGACAATGCATTTTTATTTTAAAGTTAGGAAAAAATAACGTTTAAACTCTAAAAATGTCTGATTGGAGCGGATTTACTGACAAATAAGTGATACAATTGTATTATAAAATAAAAAAGGAGGATTTTAATATGTCTATAAACTGGGGTAAAATAGGTCTTTTTGCAGGCGGTATGCTTTTCGGAACAGCAGGTCTGAAAATACTTTCAAGCAAAGACGCTAAAAAAATCTACACACATACAACCGCCGCCGCTCTCAGAGCTAAGGAAAGCGTTATGGGTACTGTTACAAATATCCGTGAAAATGCAGAGGATATTCTCGCAGATGCAAAGGATATAAACAAAAAAAGAACTGAGGAAGAACCCGAAGTAATTGACGACCTTTCCTGCGAAATATCTGACTGCGAAGAACCCGAAAACACCGAAAGCGAATAATCCGACAGACCGCTTTAAAAGGCGGTCTGCTTTTTAAAAGGAGAATTTCTATGAAATGTAAAATAATGCACGAAAGCTCAGGCAGAATAAGAGTACATATGATTCAGAAATATATGTCTCTCGCTCAGGCTGATATCCTTGAATATTACCTGCGCTCAAAAAAATTCGTCACAGGTGTGAAAGTTTTTGACCGCACCTGCGATGCTATAATCAATTACACAGGAGAAAGAAAAAATATAATCAATGCCCTTTCGGAGTTTTCATACGAAAATAAGGAAAATACTTCCCTCGTCCCCGAACAGACAGGCAGACAGCTCTCCCGTGAATATGAAGACAAACTCGTATGGCGCATAATTGGCAGAATATTCCGCAAAATCGTTATCCCCGTCCCGATAAGGAATATTATGTCCGTCATAAAATCACTGAAATATATAAAGGAAGGTATTAAACTCCTTGCAAAAGGAAAAATTGAAGTTCCTGTCCTCGATGCAACTGCTATCACCGTATCTATAATAAGAAAAGATTTCAATACCGCTTCTTCTGTAATGTTCCTGCTCGGCATAGGAGAACTTCTTGACGAATGGACTCATAAAAAATCCGTCACCGACCTCGCAGGCACAATGTCCCTCGGTATAGACAAAGTATGGCTTCTGAAAGACGGTCAGGAAATACTTGTTCCTGTCAATGAAATCCGAAAAGGCGATAATGTCATAGTAAGAACAGGCAGTATGATTCCCCTTGACGGAAAAGTTACAGACGGTGAAGCCCATGTAAATCAGTCCTCCATGACAGGCGAATCCGCTCCCGTCCATAAGAAACACGGAAGTCTTGTATATGCAGGCACAGTTGTTGAGGACGGCTGCGTTACTGTCTGTGTTGACAAAGTTACAGGCAGCGGAAGATATGACAGAATTGTCAAAATGATTGAAAATTCCGAAAAACTTAAATCCGAAACTGAGGACAAAGCTTCTCATCTCGCTGATAAACTTGTCCCTTACAGCCTTGGTGCAACAATTCTTACATATCTCATAACAGGAAATGCAACAAAGGCTCTTTCTATATTAATGGTAGACTTTTCATGTGCGCTTAAACTCGCCATGCCTGTATCCGTACTTTCAGCAATGAGAGAATGTTCTCAGAAATGTATAACCGTAAAAGGCGGAAAATTCCTCGAAAATGTTGCCGAAGCCGATACAATTGTATTCGACAAGACAGGTACTCTGACATTCGCAAAACCAAGAGTTAAAAATGTTGTCGCTTTCAACGGCAGAAATCCCGATGAAATGCTGAGAATTGCCGCCTGCCTTGAAGAACATTATCCCCATTCAATGGCTAATGCTGTTGTTGATGAGGCGGCAAGACATGGAATAACTCATGAAGAATGTCATTCAGATGTACAGTATATAGTCGCTCACGGAATTTCAAGCTATGTTGACGGTGAAAAAGTAGTCATAGGCAGCTATCATTTTGTATTTGAGGACGAAAAATGCATAATCCTCGATGATGACAATAAAAAATTCAGCTCTCTGCCCGATGAATATTCACATCTTTATCTTGCAATTGCAGGAGTTCTTTCAGCAGTGATATGTATTGAAGACCCTCTGCGTGAAGAAGCCGCTGATGTTGTCAGATATCTCAAAGAAATCGGTATTGAGAAAACTGTCATGATGACGGGTGACAGCAAAAGAACTGCAATAGCTGTCGGAAAATCTGTCGGTGTAGATGAATTTTATTATGAAGTTCTCCCTGAGGATAAAGCCGCATTTATCCGCCATGAACACGAACTCGGCAGAAAAGTAATAATGATAGGTGACGGTGTGAACGATTCCCCTGCACTTTCAGAATCAGATGCGGGAATCGCAATAAGTACAGGTGCGGCTGTCGCAAGGGAAATTGCAGATATTACCATATCCGCTGATGACCTGTATGCACTTGTTTCACTGAAAAAAATAAGCAATTCCCTTATGGACAGAATACATCAGAATTACAGAAATATAATCGGTTTCAATCTCGGACTTATAATTTTCGGTGTGCTTGGAATACTTCCCCCTGCAACATCAGCTTTCCTGCACAATGCATCTACACTTGCAATAGGTCTTAAAAGCATGACTAATCTTCCTGATACTGATTTATAAATAAAAATCCCGTCCTCTGCGGACGGGAATTTTTTTATTCAACTGTAACGCTTTTTGCGAGATTTCTGGGCTTGTCAACATCATAGCCCTTTGCGACAGATACATAATATCCGAGGAGCTGGAGCGGTATAACCGCAAGACTTCCTGCGAAATGGTCATCTGTCTGCGGAATGTATACTGTAAAGTCTGCTGTATCTTCCATGCTGTAATTTCCGTATGTTGTAAGACCCATGAGAGATGCACCTCTGCTCTTGACTTCAACCATATTGCTTACAGTTTTCTCATAAAGGTCATGCTGTGTGAGTACGCTTATAACGAGTATTCCGTCCTCGATAAGGCTGATAGGACCGTGTTTGAGTTCACCTGCTGCATAAGCTTCGGAATGTATATAGCTTATCTCCTTCATTTTAAGGCTTCCCTCAAGGCTTATAGCGTAGTCAATACCTCTGCCGATAAAGAAAGCATCTTTGGCATTTGCAAGCTTTGTTGCAAACCACTGTATTCTCTCTTTATCTTCAAGGATTTTCTCTATTTTATCGGGAATTGTATAGAGTTCTTTAAGGAGGGAATCGTATTTTTCATCGTCCATTTCACCTCTTGCCTTTGCGAGCTGCATAGCGAGGAGATAGCCTGCGATAAGCTGTGTGCTGTAAGCCTTTGTTGTTGCAACGGATATTTCAGGACCTGCGAGGGTATAGAATACATTGTCAGCCTCTCTTGCGATTGATGAGCCTACAACATTGACGATACCGAGAGTTTTTATGCCTTTTTCCTTAGCTTCACGCAGAGCCGCAAGGCTGTCGGCAGTTTCTCCCGACTGGCTTATTATGATAACAAGGCTGTCCTTTATGAGTGTCATTTTTCTGTATCTGAACTCAGATGCAAGCTCAACTCTTACGGGAATATCCGTAAAGTCCTCAATTACATACTGTGCAGCCATTCCGACATGGTAGGCACTTCCGCAGGCAACTATATATATCTGTGAGATTTTCTGCATCTCTTCATCAGTAAGACCAACGCTGCTGAAATCAATTTTTCCGTCTTTTACGACAGAATTTATAGTATCCTTTATAACTTTTGGCTGTTCGTGGATTTCTTTGAGCATGAAATGTTCATAGCCGCC
>DGRR01000116.1 GCA_002389995.1 Ruminococcus sp. UBA4383
ATTAACTAACAATTACAAATGTCAAGTTTTTGGGAATTTTTTCTGTATTTATTTGTAAAAACAAAAAGCGGAAATGCTCTCTCAGGAACATTTCCGCTTGAAAAAATTTCAACTTTTATATTATTATAATTCGGTTATAATACCAGCATCGAGAGCCTGAATTTTTGCGGCATCTTTACCTGTAACGCCTGCCTCGCCGTCAACGTCAGCATTTGTTTTAGCCTGTCCTTCGAGAGGATACTTGCTTGCATTTGCGATATACTGGAGGATAGCGACAGAATCGGAGATAGAAACTTTTCCGTCAAGGTTTGCATCGCCTCTGAGTATTTCGGGGTCTTGGGATTCGGGAATTTCCTCAGTCCATACGGCATCGAGGCTTATTCCGAGACCGGGAGCGGCACCGGGGATAATGAAATCCTCACCGACTTTATAGGTTTTATCCTCAAATTTCCAGCCTGTGAGTCTGTATCCGTCTCTTTGGATATCGGGACATTTAATAGCCGTATCTGTATCGCCTTTGATTTTAACGTTGTTAATACCGCTCACGCCTGACTTGAAAACGACAGTATAGGTTTTGGGAGTCCATACGGCTGTAAAGGTAACATCAACACTTGGAGCAGTTACAGTTGCGCCGGGGGCATAGGTTTCACCGTCATAATCGGAAACCCAGCCTGTAAGGTTGAAACCGTTTCTTGAAAATCTGTCTGCTGCGGCAAGTTCGGTCTGAGAGTTTTCATTTTTGGGGAAAGAGTAGGTATCATTTCCGTTAAGTCTGTCCACATCACCTGCATAGAAGGTGAAATTTATGCTTTTAATCCATTGTGGAGTGAGAATTATATCCTCATCGGGCATTACAATTTTCTGATTGTAGTTTATTTGGATATCGCCGCAGAACCAACCTCTTGACTGGGCGTTATCGAGTTTTATTGAAGTCATATCGGGAGCAACAACCTGACCTGCGGTGGCTTTGAAATCTTTGAGCCATTCGGGTCTTTCTATTGGTTCACCGTTGAACTCTGTAACATATGTTACATTATGGTATACGGCATCTTTTGCTGATGATGACCATACAGGTCTGAGAACGACATCTTTATCCTGTTTGAGCATTTCTTCGGGTACTAAGAACACATCGCCTTTCTGGTAGGCATATACACCGTCATAGGTCCAGCCGTTGAAATGGTAGCCTTCTCTTGTGAGAGAACCTTCGGGGATAGAGACATATGTTGTATTTTCAACGGGGTCAAATACTGCGGGGTCAGTTTTTGTGCCGAATTCAACGCCCTCTCCTGAAACGTCAAAAGTGATTGTAACGCCCGTTGATTCGGCTGTATCCTCCGCATATGCACTGAAAACGGCGGCAGATGAAGAAGATGCGATTATTGCTGCTGAAACGAAAGCAGCAGTTTTGCTGAGTAATTTTTTCATTTTTTCCCTCCCGTCCGACCTTAAAAGTCAGACAAAACAATTTTTTTCCTCATTATATGTGTAACCTATAAGGGAGAGTTTTGTCTCTATATCCTCCCTTGACACGCACATACTTTTGCAAAGTTCCTCAAGACTTGGAAAATCGTCCCTCAATTTTGTGTTTATGTAGCTTAAAAGAATAGCAGGGTCTTTTGGAATATTCATTATGTCATTCTCCTTTCGTGACAGGCTGTATACAACTTTAAAATAAATATACAATAATTCTTTGCGTTTGTCAATAAATTGTGAGAAATACGATATTATAATTTTTTGTAAATAAGTAATAATATATTACTTATTATTTCCGCACCCCTGATAATCACTGAATCAAAATGATGTTTTTCGTTATTTTTAATGAAATTCAGCAAAAAATTCTTGTATTTTGTCTGAATAACTAATTGACAATTTCAATGCGTTATGATAAAATAAGTAGGAGTAGAATATTACTGTAAGACGGCATATGCTCACTTGCTGTGCCTTTGCCGCTGAATTGGAATGGAAACAACATCAATTGAAAGGAAGTATTTTTTTATGGGCAGAGAAAATCCCACAGCACCCGCAGAAAATAAGAATACGAATAAAAAGGATATATACAGACAGATAAAATTATCCCTCGAATCCGAAAGCAAAACAGATACCGATGATGCCGTCAAGGCAGCAGGTCAGCAGAGCGCACAGGCAGCCGCATATGCCGCTTCTGCACTCGGCGGTTCTAAAAAATCACCTGCGAAAAATAAACCCGCACCCGAAAAAACTGAAAAGAAATCCTCAAAAAAACAGGAAACAAAATCTGAAACAGAAAAAGAAATATCAGATAACAATACAGCTCCTAAATCAGAAGAAAAAGAAAATCAGAAAAAAAATGACGCTCAGAAAGCTGCCGCAGAAATTTCAGCCGCAGCAGAAAAAGTTTCAGCTAAAAGAGATAAGCCCAGAATCGACAATATCCCCTCCGAACAGCCCGCTGACCAGCCTAAGAGAAAAAGAGCAAAAAACAGCGGCGGTGCGGCTGCGGCTTCAAAAAGTACAGGAACTACCGTTGCCCTTGTTGCCCTTACAGTGCTTGTTGCTTTTTCACTCATTTATATGATTGTCGCATTCTCATACCGCAATAAATTCCTCCCGAATACTTTCGTCAACGGCGTGAATATTTCCGGAATGACTACCGAAGAAGCTGAAAAGGCAATCATAGAAAATGTCGCAGATGATGAGATTACTTTCGTTGAACAGGACGGCGAAAAAGTTACTTTCACGGGCGACCAGTACGAAAGCACCTATAAGCTCCCGAACGGCTCGCTTGACGATGCTTCCGCAGAAAACCGTGCTTTATGGCTCGGAAAACTCATAAAGGGAAGCGATTATAACATATCATTGGAGCATACATACTCCGATGATGCAATAAAGGAAATAGTATCTGAATATGACTGGGGTTATGTTGCTCCCAAAAATGCCGAAATAGTTTCCGATGAATCGGGAAAATTCTCAATAAAGCCCGAAGATAACGGAAATTCCGTCAAAACCGATGTACTCGGCGAATATGCCGTTGAGCAGATGAAAAGCGGTGTCAATGAAATCGTCATGACGGATTCAAACTGCTATGAAAAAGCCAAGGTAACTTCCGAAGACCTCGTTAAAACTCTCGACCTCTACAACAGAATCGGAAATATAAATATAAACTTTGAAATGACTAACCGTGAGGAAATTCTCGACCCCGTAGGCACTGAAAATATCGACTACAAAACTATCGCTGACTGGCTTACAATCGTGGACGACAGAGTTGTCGTTGACAGTCAGAAGGCACAGCAGTGGGTAAGAGAAAATATTGCCCAGAAATATGACACATATGTTGAGGGCTATACAAGACAGTTCACAACCACAATGGACGGAACTATCGAACTTCCCCTCGGATATACAGGCATTTACGGGTGGGCGACAGATGTCGAGGCTACCGCTGACAAGCTCATTCAGCTCATCATGGCAGGTGAATCGTGTTCAACAGAGCCTGTTTACTCTCAGGAAGGTTTCCGTATGCACAGCGAAGCCGAAGGATATTCGTATACAAAGAAAACTTATATCGAAGTAAGCCTCAGCCGTCAGCACCTCTGGTACTATGTTGACGGAGACTTGTTCCTTGAATCAGATGTTGTTACAGGTATGTCATGGGACCCCGACAGACAGACACCTCCCGGAGTGTTCCGTGTATGGAGTGTCGAGGCAAACGTTATACTCGGAACTTATGCAATTCAGGGTTATGAGTGTCCCGTTGACTTCTGGATGCCGATAGACTATACGGGTATCGGTCTGCATGACCTCTATCATGCGTCATACGGCGGAAATGTCCGTGACTGGGAAGGTTCACACGGCTGTATAAACCTCCCGTGGGATACTGCATCAGCAATTTATAACCAGTGCGTTGTAGGAACTCCCGTAGTCATCACTCCTTAATGACAATTCAAAAGCTGCACATAACAGTGCAGCTTTTTTTATGGAAAAATGTTTTTTGTATGTAAAAAAATGACTTCAATCTATTGACGAAACAGAAGAAATATTATATAATTAAAGTGTGTGAGATTTTATGTGTATGACAGTCGTAACTGTCGGAAGAAAGAGTGATAAATATGAGAAATTATGTTTCGGCATCTGTACTCAGTGCTGATATGCTGAACCTGAAAAGCGAAATATCAAAAATTACAGATGCAGGCGTTGATATGCTGCACTTTGATGTAATGGACGGAGTTTTTGTGCCTAATATTACCTATGGTCTGCCCGTCCTCGAACAGGTCAGGAAAGCAACGGATATTACCCTTGATGTCCACCTGATGATAACTGACCCGATAAAATATGTCAGACGCTTTGTGCAGTGCGGTGCGGATATAATATCATTCCATATCGAAAGCAAAAGCAATACATTGGAAACCGTAAAAGCCATAAAATCCGCAGGCGCAAAAGCCGCAATAGCAATAAAGCCCGATACCCCAATAGAAAATGTCTATGAATATCTTCCTTATCTCGATATGGTGCTTGTGATGACAGTTGAACCCGGATTCGGAGGTCAGGGATTTATTTATGATACTGTAAAGAAAATATCGGCAGTCAAAAACAAAATAGTCTCCCTCGGACTTCATACGGATATTCAGGTTGACGGCGGTATAAATGACGAAACTGCGGAAATAGTGAAATCTGCGGGCGCAAATGTTCTTGTTTCGGGAAGCTGGCTCTTCAAATCCGAAAATATGCAGGAATCCGTTGAAAAACTTAGGAAAGCTGAGGAATAATGGATAATAAAAAAAATAAAAGTCATGAATGGCTTGAACTTATAATAACCTTGTTCGGACTTTCCGTGGTATCGTCTTTTTATTACGGTGAAAGATTCATATTTCTCTGCGGAGTATGTATCGGAGTATCGTTTCTGACGGAGATAATTTCCATAAAGCTTATGCACAGGAAACTCACTTCCGACTGTCTTTATTCGATAGCTGATGCAATGATGATATCTCTCATGCTCCCTGCGGTTTTCAGTGTGAAATCTGCGGCAGTTGCGTGTATTTTTGCGGTTGTTGTGAAGAATATATTCGGCGGAAAATCCAATACAATATTTTCCCCTGCGGCAGCGGCATATGTTTTCATGCTCACTTCATGGAAAGATGATTTGCTTAAATATCCTGATGTAAATACAAAATATGCCGTAGGTGAAAAGGTTAAGGAGTTTTTTAATTCCGCAAGCCACAGTTTCAATATGGAAGGCAGAACCGGTATAAGCAATCTGGATTTGATGCTCGGAAACTTTATCGGAGCATCGGGAACTGTCATAATATTTCTGCTTGTTGTTTCAGCAGCTGTACTTATTTTAAGGCGTGGAATATCTGCGGGTGCATTTTTAGGGACGGTTATCGGAACTGTAATAATGGCTTTCATAATTCCCGCAACAGATGATATCATTGAATCTGCAAAATACAGCCTTTGCATGAATATGACGCTTTTTTCCGCAATATATATAATATCAGACAGAAGAACCGCTCCAAGAAGAAATTTCTACGCATTTTTCTACGGACTTTTCACGGCAGTTGTATCATATGTCATAATAGCCACAACAGCTCAGGAAAATGCAATAGTGATTGTTTCGGTATTAGCCGCTCCTGCCGCCCTCGGTATCAGAAACCTTGAAAATAAAATAAAAATTGCTGACAAAGCAGATGAAAAAAGGGAGGCGGAAACAGTTGAACAATGAAAAATTTTCGGTTTTCAGCGGACTCTGGAAAGATAATCCGATACTGTGTTCATTAATGGTAATATCTCCCGTAATAGTCTGCGGTGATACACTGAGAAATGCAGAGGCTATAATATATGCGTTTTCCGCAATAACTCTCTTTTCGGTGACAATAGCTTCATTTTTGCCTAAGAATCTCCCGTATGCAGTCAGAATAATTATCAATGCACTTGTGGCATCTCTTGTATATATACCCGTAAAGCGTGCGGCACAGGAGTTTTTCCCCGATATAATTCCGAGGATAGGAATATATTTTCCTTTGCTGGCAGTAAATTCAATTATTATCCTGCAAACGGAAGCTAAATTTTTCAAGATGAAAAAACCACGCATGATTGCCTCGACAGTATTCTATATACTGGGATTTGATGCAGTTATTGCCTTTATTTCCGTTGTGAGAGAAATTTTCGGTCACGGCACTTTAAATGAAAAAGTTATCAGTACAAATGCTGTAATAAGCGGTCTGGGTCAGCCTTTCGGAGGATTTATATTCCTCGGACTTCTCTGCGGTCTTTACAGGTGGCTGAGACACGGAAAACAATTGTCGGGAGGGGATAAAAATGTTTCTGATAACTGAACTTATCGCCTTTCTGTGTGCAAACCTCATACTTACCCGTGCGCTCGGTACAAGTACCATGTTCATAGCCGCAGGCAGCCGAAAAAATTTAATCGGTACAGCAGCCGTTATAACTGTATTCACAACAATCGGTTCAGCATTCGCATATATCATAGACAGTATTCTTCCGCAGTCACTCGATGACATAAGGCTTTTGCTTTACGTTGCGGCAACAGGACTGATATATGTCGGACTTCTTTTCATACTGAAAAAATTCAGCGGTAAAAATTTTGTGAAGTACAGGAGATATGTGCATATATCCGCATTCAACTGTGCTGTTATGGGTACAATTTTCACAGTAAGCGGAACGGCTGAAAATATGGGATTCTTCGGATATATCTCGGCAGGACTTGAAGCAGGGGCAGGCTTTGTTGCCGCATCGCTTATCCTTACAGCCGCTTACAGGAGACTTAATTCAAAGAGAGTTCCCGAATCTTTCAGAGGATTTCCCGCTATGCTGGTATATCTCGGAATAATATCAATGGCACTGTATGCGCTTAAATAACAGGAGAGAAAAATGAAACGCAGAAAGTACAAAGGAAGGAAAATTTACAAAACCAAAGAAAAAAATTACTACGACAAAAGTTTCAGCGGAAAATTATTGTCGCTGTTTCTTACACTGATACTCCTCGGAGGCGTTGGATTTATAGGTTACAGCGTTGCAGAACCGCTCCTCAATTTCAGCAAAAAAGCAGGCGATACCGTCAGCGAATCAGTCCCCGAACCGGTCACCGAAACTGTAACCGCCCTTACTTCTGAAACCACTCAGACTGCAACAACATATCGGACCACAACCGTTTCCGCAGTCAGAACTACTGCAACTTCAAAAGTTTCCGCAACAACATCTTCATATTCGGATACTGATTCCGAAACCGTGACTACATCTGTACAAAAGAAAAATTCAGACGATTACAGGGCATCTTCAATTCCGCTTTCGGCTGTAAGAAGTATTGATGCGCTCGATTCCGCACTCTTTGCAATTCCTGCGGTCGAGGATATTGAATATATCGAAGTTCCGCTTAAAGTGAGCGGAGGAGTTATCTGCTACAACTGCACTTCTCAGGAGGCAAGAAGTTCAAATGCAATAGTTTCCACACTCGAAATAAGAGATATCGTCACCACAATAAAAAATCACGGCTATAAGCCTTCTGCATCGGTAAGTACCTTTGATGATGCTGTTCTTCCGCTGAGGTTTCCGTCATGCGGATATACATTCCGTGATGATTCCCTCTGGCTCGACAAAAACGGTCAGCCCCATTCTTCACCCTTTTCAGATGCGGCACTGGCATATAACAGTTATGTGATTCAGGAAGCGGCTGCGGCAGGCTTTGAGAAAATAATATGCACGGATTTCAGAATCCCCGAATTTTCGCAGGAGGAACTAAAAAACCTCGACTCAAAGTTCGGTGACGATTCCGAAAGATGTACGGCACTTGTCTCTGCTTTTTCATTCTTCAAAGAGCGTGCATCAGATTTCAAATCCGAAATATATCCGCAGTTCAATGCCGAAGATATACTCCTCGGCAGAGATGAAATGTTCTTCTCAAAAAAACTGAATACCGACAAAATAGCTGTCAATATCGACATTGACAACATAAGCGGCACTATATCCGACAGAACGGGTATTTATGAATTCAGCGGCACTCCTGCCGATATGACCGAAAAAATGCTCGGTCTTATAAAAGGAGAAATCAAAGGCAAAAAAGTAACAGTAAGAATAACGGGTACGGACTGCGACTGGTATTCGCTCTATGAGGCAGGTCAGAAAGCCGCAGAAATCGGATTCGGTTCATTCATAGTTGGTTAAATATATCCGATATTTTCGGAGAACGGAGTTAAAAATGGCAGAGAATTTTAAAGTTTCTTTACAGAAAGTAATTGACGAGTTCAAACTCGAAACAATCTATATCCATAAAGATGCAAAGGATATTATGATTGACGAAAATGACGTAAACAGACCCGGTTTGCAGCTCATGGGATTCTATGAGTATTTCAACCCCGAACGCATACAGATAATAGGCAAAATGGAATTTGCATACCTCTCCACGATTGACGAGAAAACACGAAAGGAAAGACTTCAGCTTCTCTTTGCACAGAGACTTCCCGCACTGATAATCACAAGGGAACTGCCCTATTTTTCCGAAATGCTCGAACTTGCAAAGGAATATGAAGTTCCGCTCCTCAGAAGCAAGGAAAGCACTTCAAACTTCATGTCAGGACTTATAGCTTTTCTGAATCTCAACCTTGCCCCCAGAGTTACCCGTCACGGTGTACTTATCGAAATCTACGGCGAAGGTGTTTTCATCACAGGTGAAAGCGGTGTCGGAAAAAGTGAAACAGCTATCGAACTTGTCAAGAGAGGTCACCGCCTTGTCGCTGATGATGCAGTTGAAATAAGAAAAGTTTCAAATATAAGCCTTGTCGGAAGTTCACCCGACAATATCCGCCATTTCCTTGAACTGCGTGGCATAGGAATTATCAATGCAAGACGACTTTTCGGTATAGGTGCGGTTAAAATGACGGAAAAACTCGACCTTGTTGTTGAACTTGAACAGTGGAACCCCGAAAAAGTTTACGACAGAATGGGCGTTGATACGGAATATGTGACATTGCTCGGTGTTAAAGTCCCTGCACTCACCATTCCCGTAAAACCCGGACGAAATCTTGCCGTAATACTCGAAGTTGCGGCTATGAACAACAGACAGAAGAAAATGGGCTACAATGCCGCAGCAGAACTCCTCCACCGCCTCGGAATGGAATCAGACCCGAAGGAAACGGTGAGAGACTATGAAGCTTTCTGATGACTTATATTCATTATACAGGGGGAATTTGACGTGATAGACTTAAACGAACTCACACAGCTCTGCGACAGGCTCGGCTGCCGCATTATTCCTGAGTGTCCGCTCAGTGAGTATATAACCTTTAAATTCGGCGGTCCGTGCCGTGCGCTTATAAGCATAAATTCAGTGCAGACAGTATCGGAGCTTGTAAAGTATCTGAACGGTAATTCCGTGAAATACGGAATAATCGGAAGGGGAAGCAATATTATTGCGGCTGATGAGGGATTTGACGGAATTGTACTGCTTTTCGGCAGCGATTTCGCAAATATCGAAGTAAAGGACGATATTATCAAATGCGATGCAGGTGCGCTCCTGATGTCAGCGTGCGCCCATGCCCAGAGAGCAGGTCTTTCAGGTATGGAAAACCTTTTCGGCATACCCGGAACTGTCGGCGGCGCACTCTATATGAATGCAGGTGCTTACGGCAGTGAAATGAAAGATATTGTGGTATCCGCAGAGTATGTGAACAGAAACGGCGAAATTAAAAAAGTCGGTTCTGAAAATATGAATCTTTCTTACAGACACAGTATATTTTTTGAAACAGACAGCATAATAACTTCTGTCACCATGCGCCTGAAAAAAGGCGACAGCGAAAAAATAAAGGAAGATATGAACGAATGTATGCACAAAAGAAGCTCCAAACAGCCCCTTGAATACCCAAGCGCAGGCAGTACATTCAAAAGACCTGAGGGAAGCTATGCCTCCCTGCTCATAGAACAGTGCGGTCTTAAAGGTCTTTCCTGCGGAGGTGCAATGGTAAGCGAAAAACATTCGGGCTTTGTCATAAACAAAGGTCATGCTACCTGTGCGGACGTTCTTGAACTGTGCGGAAAAGTACAGCAGATAGTAAAGGAAAAAACAGGCTATCAGCTTGAACTTGAGCCTGTGATACTTAAATAACCATGGAGGAAAGTATGCAGCTTTTGATTGTTACGGGAATGTCAGGTTCGGGAAAATCCAGCGTAATGGACGTTATGGAGGATATAGGATATTACTGCATAGACAATATACCGCCTGCACTTATCGGAAAATTTGTTGACCTTTGCAGAAAATCCGAAACAAATATAGATAAAATCGCAGTCGCTGTCGATATAAGAACAGGCGATATGTTTGCGGAAATATTCCGTTCATGGCAGGCTCTCAAAAATGACAGGAATGTCGATGTAAAGGTTCTTTTCATTGAAGCGAATGACGAGGTGCTTATCAAACGCTATAAGGAAACAAGAAGAAAACACCCTCTTGATGAGAAATTCAACGGAAACCTCCATGAAGCAATAAAGTATGAATGGACACAGCTTTCCCAGTTAAGGGAAATTGCGGATTATTATATCGAAACTTCCGAACTTTCGGCATCTCAGCTTAAAGAAACGGTAAAATCACTCTTTCTTGCAAGAAATTCCGATTCAATGGTAGTGAAAGTAATGTCATTCGGCTATAAATACGGCGTATCAACAGAATCAGACCTTGTATTTGATGTAAGATGTCTGCCAAATCCGTATTATATTGACGAACTCCGACACCGTACAGGCTGTGAGGACTGCGTGAGGGACTATGTAATGAGCTTTGAGCAGTCAAAAATACTTTTCTCAAAACTGGTTGACCTTATAGATTATCTCATACCGCTCTATGTCCATGAGGGAAAAAGTCAGCTTGTAATAGCATTCGGCTGTACAGGCGGAAAACACCGCTCAATAACATTCGCTGAACTCATGGCGGAACATCTCATTGAGAATAATTACAAGGTGCAGAAATACCACCGTGATATAACAAAAGATAAAAAATTTACTTAAAATTATCAGAGGCTCTGCTTTCAGGCAGAGTTTCTGCATATTCAGGAGTTGATTGAATGTCATTTGCAGGCAGTGTCAGAAAGGAAATATGCTCTTATATCAACGACAAGGACAAAAAATTTGCCTGTCTTTACGGTATGCTTTTATTTTGCAGAAAATTGTCAGATGAACAGATATGTTTTCAGACGGAAAGCAGAACTTCTGCGGAAACTTTTTCATCTCTCTTTAAAAGCGTGATTCACAGGAATATAAGCTTTACAGACAGAAAACGCAGAAACGGTTCTTCACTGTACAGCTTTGATACAACAGACAGGGACATAATAAATGAGGTTTTCGGAATATATCATCTCGATAAAAATACAGAAAATATCGACTGCGAAATGATTTCAACGGGAAGTCTCGGAGTTTTTACAGCAGGAATATTTCTCGCCTGCGGAAGCGTGAACGACCCGAATAAGGAATATCACCTTGAATTTATCTGTCCGTGCGGAAATCTCGCAGATGAACTTGTTTCACTTCTGCATGATATAGGTGTAAATGCAAAGACCGCAGTCAGGCGCAGTCAGTATGTAGTGTATGTCAAGGACAGCGAATCAATTGAGGATACCCTTACATTCATAGGTGCGCCCCAGTGTACGCTTGAAATAATGAACGTCAAAATATATAAAGATGTCAGAAACAAGGCTAACCGCATTACAAACTGCGACAGCGCAAATATTGACAAGGTTATAAATGCCGCCATGAAACAGACTGAGGATATAAAGCTTATAATAAATACAAACGGTATCGAAAGCCTTAACGATGAACTGCGTGAAGTCGCACTCCTGCGGCTTGAAAATGCAGGAATGAGCCTTAAAGATATAGGTGAAAATCTTTCAGAGCCTATAAGCCGTTCGGGAGTGAATCACAGATTCAAAAAAATCGCAAAAATCGCTGATGATATACGGAAAGGAGTGACAAATTGACAGATAATAATTTTGTTCATCTTCATCTGCATACGGAATACAGTCTCCTTGACGGAGCGTGTCGCATAAAGGATTTGATAAAGCATATAAAATCAAACGGACAAAATGCCGCTGCAATTACTGACCACGGCAATATGTACGGTGCGGCTGAATTTTGGAGTGAAGCTGTAAATGCAGGAATAAAGCCGATTATAGGCTGTGAGGTATACGTTGCCCCAAGGACAAGGCATGACAGGGAACACAGTCTTGACAGCAAGCCGTATCATCTTATACTTTTATGTGAAACAGATGAGGGATATAAAAATCTTGTAAAGCTTGTGACGGCATCTAATCTTGAGGGATTTTACGGCAGACCGAGAGTTGATATTGAACTTCTGAAAAAACACCATGAAGGGCTTATATGCCTTTCAGCCTGTCTTTCAGGGGAAATTGCAAGGCTTATGCTGAATAATAACTATTCGGGAGCAAAGAAAAAAGCTTTGCAGTACAGGGAAATTTTCGGAGAGAATAATTATTTTCTTGAAGTTCAGAATCATGATATTGCTGATGAAAAAAGAATTATCCCGATGATTTACAGGTTATCCGATGAAACGGGTATTCCGCTTGCTGCGACAAACGACTGTCATTATATAAACAAAAAAGATGCCGAAACACAAAAAATTCTGATGTGTATTCAGACGGGCAAAAAATTAAGCGACCCCGATGCCATGTCATTTGAAACAGATGAATTTTATGTAAAGTCATCTGACGAAATGTATAATCTGTTCCGTGACAGAAAAGATGCCCTTGAAAATACGGTTAAAATTGCTGAAAGATGTAATGTAAAGCTTAATTTCGGAAATATCATGCTCCCCGAATTTAAAACGGACGGCGTTGAAAACAATGACGAATATTTCCGTGAACTCTGCATAAAGGGTATGCATAAAAGATACGGAAACAATCCCGATGAAAAAATAATAAAACGCCTTGAATATGAACTTTCCGTAATAACTTCAATGAAATTCACGGATTATTTTCTTATAGTATGGGATTTCATAAAATATGCAAAAGATAATGATATTCCCGTAGGACCCGGCAGAGGTTCGGGAGCAGGAAGTATATGTGCCTACTGCATAGGAATAACAGATATTGACCCGATGAAATATAATTTGCTTTTTGAGAGATTTTTAAACCCCGAAAGAGTGAGTATGCCTGATTTTGATGTGGATTTCTGCATAGAGGGCAGGCAGAAAGTAAAGGATTATGTTTCGGAAAAATACGGTGCTGATAATGTCGCAGGAATAATTGCATTTGATACTCTTAAAGCAAGGGCAGCCGTAAAAGATGCAGGCAGAGTTATGGAAATCCCGTATAACTTATGCGATAAGGTTTCAAAACTTATAGACCCCAGATACAGCCTTGAAACTGCGCTGAAAGATTCTGCGGAACTTAACGGGCTTTACAATGCCGACAAAGATGTCCGCAGGCTTATTGACAGTGCCATGCTTCTTGAGGGTATGCCGAGACATACATCAATGCACGCCGCAGGGGTAGTCATATCCGCTGTACCGCTTAATGATGTAGTACCGCTCCAGAAAAGCGATGAAAATATAATAACTCAGTATACGATGAATTATCTTGAAAAGCTGGGACTTCTCAAAATGGATTTTCTCGGACTGCGGAATCTCACCATAATAAGGGATACAGTGAGGGAGATAGAGAATTTTGACATAAATAATATTCCGCTTGATGATGCGGAGGTTTACAGAATGTTGTCTCAGGGCGATACGGCAGGGGTTTTCCAAATGGAAAGCGCAGGAATGACGCAGAAACTAATTGATATGTCTCCTGAAAGAACAGATGATTTGATAGCCATACTTGCCCTTTACCGTCCGGGACCCATGAAGTCCATACCGCTTTATATTCAGAACAAAAATAATCCCTCGGAAATAAAATACGCTCACCCGCTTCTGAAAGATATACTTGCTGATACATACGGAATTATCGTGTATCAGGAGCAGGTAATGGAGATATGCCGAAAACTTGCAGGCTATACTTACGGTCATGCCGACAAGGTAAGAAAGGCTATGGCTAAGAAAAAAACTGACGAAATGCTGAAAGAGCATGAGAGTTTTGTATCGGGAGCTGTCGCAAACGGTGTTCCGAAAGAAACTGCGGAAAATATATTTTCTGAAATGGAAAGCTTTGCATCATATGCCTTTAATAAATCCCATGCGGCGGCATATGCATATCTTGCATATCAGACGGCATATCTGAAATGTCATTACAGGGGGATATATATGGCGGCACTTATGTCATCTGTTATGTCGTCAGCGGACAAGCTTTCGGAATACATAAACGATTGCCGAAATCATGGAATAAATGTAATTCCTCCCGATATAAACATGAGCAGGACAGGATTTTTTTACAGGGACGGGAAAATGTATTTCGGACTTCTTGCGGTCAAAAATGTCGGAAAAGGTCTTGCGGAAAAAATTATATCCGAAAGGGAAAATAACGGGAAATTCAAAGGATTGCAGGATTTCTGCGAGAGGATAAACGGCAGGGAACTCAATAAAAAAGCCCTTGAATACCTTATTTATGCGGGAGCATTTGACAATATGAACCTGAACCGCCGCCAGATGAGCGAAAATTATGAAATTCTTATGGATATGGCTGAATCTGACGGAAGGGGAGTTATTGACGGGCAGATGAATCTTTTCGGTGAGGAAGAATCTGCGGATATGAATTTCAGAATACCTTTCCGCCCCGAATTTGATGCAAAGAGACTCTATGCCCTCGAAAAAGAAGCAACAGGCGTATATCTGACGGGAAATCCTCTTTCAGGATATGAATATCTCGGAAATCTTCTGAAAACTGCAAAGATAAATTATTTGCTCGGCTGCGAAAATCTTTCTGACGGTGACAATTACCGTCTGTTGTGTATCGTTCGGGAAAAAAAGGAGCATACCACCAAAAAAGGCGATAAAATGTGCTTTCTGACGCTTGATGACGGTACAGGACAGATTGATGCAGTTATGTTTCCCGATTTGTATGCGGTCTGCGGTAAGAAAATCCATGAGGACAGCATAATATTTTTCAGGGGAAAAATTTCTCTCAAAGATGACGATATCAGCATGATATGTTCTTCATGTACCGAAGAAAATGAATTTCAGCGCATGACCGAAAATATGCGCCTTTGTATAAAAACCCGCTCAGATGATGAAAGAATTAAAAATCCTGTCAGCAGTATCTGTAAAAAATACAGGGGAAATACAGAAATATGCTACTATTTTACAGATATGAGAAAAACTGTAAGATTAAAGGAAAAACAGAATGTAACAATATCCCGTGAAGTATATGCGGAACTTTGCAGTATTTTCGGAAAGGAAAATATAGGATTCATAGGATTGTAACGGTTTATTTCTATAATAAAGGAAATTTTTTCATAAACCCCTTGACAATATTTAATCAAAGTAGTAAAATATACTTGTATGGATTTTAAGGTGTATAAAGCACAAAGAATGAAAGCAGAATGGAGAGTTTTTATGATTAAGAAAATAGGTGTACTGACAAGCGGCGGAGATGCCCCCGGTATGAATGCGGCTGTAAGAGCAGTTGTAAGAACTGCCCTCAGCAAAGGTATGGAAGTCTATGGTATCCACAGAGGCTATATGGGACTTATCACAGGCGATATTTTCCAGATGAACGAAAAAAGCGTTACCGATATAATCCATAACGGCGGTACTATCCTCTATACAGCAAGATGCCCTGAGTTCAGAACTGCTGAGGGCGTTGCAAAAGCTAAGGCTAAATGTGACGAACTCGGAATTGAAGGTCTTGTAGTAATCGGCGGTGACGGCTCATTCAGAGGAGCAGCCGACCTTTCGGCACAGGGTATGCTCTGTATCGGTATCCCCGGAACTATCGACAATGATATCGCCTGCACAGACTATACTATCGGATTCGATACAGCTATGAACACAGCTATGGAACTTATTGACAAGCTCCGTGATACTTCACAGTCACATGACCGTATATCAGTTGTTGAAGTTATGGGCAGAGGTGCAGGACATATCGCTGTAAATGTCGGAATTGCCTGCGGTGCTACCGATATCATCACAAGAGAAGTTCCCTATGATATAGACGCTATCGCAAATACAATGCTTGAAAAGAAAGCAAAGGGCAAACAGAATTTCGTTGTAATCGTTTCGGAAGGTGTCGGACATTCTCAGGAAATCGCTGTCCAGCTTCAGGAAAAAACAGGCATTGAGGCAAGAGCTACTATTCTCGGACACGTTCAGAGAGGCGGTTCTCCCACTGTAAGAGACAGAGTTACTGCTACAAAAATGGGCTACTATGCTGTTGAACTCCTTGAACAGGGTATCGGAAACCGTGTTGTAGGTATCAGAGACAGCAAAATTGTTGACTATGATATACAGGAAGCACTTTCAATGGAGAAAGAATATGATATCAAGCTTCACAAAATAGCAGAACAGATTGCATTTTAAAAAAATAACTCATTTAAAAAGACTGCCTTTCGGGGCAGTCTTTTTTTCTCAGAAAACCGTCTGTATAAGCTTGTCGGAATTTTCAGGGGTATATACCCATTTGTCCATATGTTCACCGCTGAAACAATATTCAAAATCTTTATTCGGTTCTGAATCGGGACAGGTATCGACTATTATAAGTTTTATCTTCATTTTTTCGGGGATTATCGCCTTTATGTAAACGCTTACGCCAAGCCCTGCATAAACTCCGTCCCTTAGTTCGGCAAGCCCTGCGAGATTCGGTGCAAGCTCGACAAATATTCCGTAATCCTCAACGGAGCGCACTATTCCCGCAACGGTTTCGCCTGCACGGAAAAGCGAAACATTTTCCTCCCAGTTTCCGAGAAGTTCCTTATGTGTAAGGCAGATTCTTGCATTGTCGTTTGAAGTTACAATTGCCTTTATGAACTGCCCAGCCGTGAATCTGTCGGAGGGGTGGGATATTCTTGAAACGGATATTGCATCTATCGGTATAAGTGAAGGCAGTCCGCACCCTATATCGACAAAAGCTCCGAACTGTTCAAGATGAGTTACTTTTGCATCTATAATATCTCCCGAAGAAAGACTGTTTATATATTCGCTGATACATTCTTCCTGAGCGGATTTTCTTGAAAGGTATGCAGTAAGTTTGCCGTTGCTGTCGGAGGAAAGTTTCATGACCTTGAAACAAACTATCTTGTTGACACGGGATATTATGGCAATATCACGGGTTTTTCCCTCAGCTATGCCGACAGCACCCTCCTCACGCTTTATAATACCCTTTGCACAGGGGAGGTCGATTATAAGGTCATGTTCCCCCGTGCATACGGAAGCTCTTGCTTCAAGGATAATTCCCTTTTCCATAGCCTCCGCAAGACCTTCGGGAGAAGAGATATATTTCTGATTTTCTGCTGTTCTGAAAAGACAGCCTTCGGGATTATAGTTCATATTTTACCTCCTGTTTAATTTATTGATAGTCAATAATATTCATGAAAAATATAAAATATGATAATTATTTGATAAGAGGAAAATCTGCGCTCTTGCCATGAGAGTGAACGGAACGCAGTGAAGTGAACGAAATGGCAAGGCTATAAAAGCGCAGATTTGACGATTTTAAATAATTATTTTTATCGGATATTCAGTGCGCCCATTGAATTTAATACGGAACTTACATTGCTGACGCTTGCGGATTCGCAGACAATATAGACAGAAGTTTTCCTGCTCCTGTGGGGTTCGGGGATAACATCACGGGAAGCAGGCGATTCAATGACGGCAGTCATATAATTATGGGTAGTGACTGCGGTCGGAATTATGGTATACAAAGTACCGTTTTGCAGTTTTCGGGCTTTATCGGAATTGCGGTTATAAATCATGCTTGTGGAGTATACACCTTTTATGCTGTCACGGATTTTCTTCATAGCTAATTCAGCGAGTTCGGGTTCTTCAAACTCTGCGCTTACTCTTGTTACCATGATATAAATTTCTCCTTTCATATTTAGGGGAGGATAGGGACTATAAATTGTATTTTCTATACTTTATATATTTTTTTATATTTTTTTTAGAAAGGTTATAAAAAAGAAGATTATACTCCCTTTCTTCCCTTAAAATTTTTTACAATAAAATATGCAGATATTGGGTGAGGATAGGTGAGCATAAACCCCATTTTTATACTTATATATTATTTTTTTTTTTTATAAAGGTTTAAAATATAGAATATACTCTACCTATCCTCTACCTGAAAATTTCTATAATTTGTAAGACTTGAATATGAATCTTATGATGTTTTTATTATTTTTACACAAACTCAAAAAAATATACAGATAAAATATTGATTTAATATCCGTTTTGGAGTATAATAAAATGTGCATTTGGCAGGAACGCAAATCTGACGATAAGCGCAGATTTGACGATTTTAAATAAGGGGGGCTTGGGGGGATAAAACCGCCCCTTGCCGTGTGAATGAACGTAATGAAATGGAGTGAGTGAACAGGCAAGCCCCAAAGGGCGGTTCCCCCCATTCTAAATAGGAGGCTGTTATGGACGTAAGACAGGGAGATATACTCGTTATGAAAAAACCTCACCCGTGCGGTGCAAATGAAATGCTTGTCCTGCGTTCGGGTATGGATTTCAGACTCAGGTGTGTGAAGTGTTCCCGTGAATTTATGATACCGAGAAATAAAACAGAGAAAAATATCAAAAAGATAAAACGTGAAGGAGATAACAATGTTTGAAAAACTTGCGGAAATGGAAAGCAAGTACACCGAAATAAGCGAAAAACTTTCCGACCCGTCTGTTATAAGTGACAACAAATTATATGCCCGTCTTATGAAGGATTATAAGAATATGACCCCCATAATCGAAAAGTTCCGTGAATATAAAAAGGCTGAAATGAATTTCAATGATGCAAAGGAAATCCTCGGTACAGGCGGTATCGACAAGGATTTCCGTGAAATGGCTCAGGCTGAATTTGAGGAAAATAAACAGGCTATGGAGAATATCTCTCAGGAACTTAAAATCCTCCTCCTCCCCAAAGACCCCAATGACGATAAAAACGTAATAATCGAAATCCGAGGCGGTGCAGGCGGTGAAGAAGCCTCCCTCTTTGCAAATTCCCTCTACCGTATGTATACCATGTATGCCGAGTCAAAAGGCTGGAAACAGGAGATTCTGAACGCTAATCCTACCGAACTGGGCGGATTTAAGGAGATATGCTTTTCAATCGAAGGCGAAGGCGCATATTCAAGACTTAAATATGAAAGCGGTGTTCACCGTGTACAGAGAGTCCCCGAAACAGAATCTCAGGGACGCATACATACTTCTACCGTGACGGTTGCCGTACTTGCCGAGGCTGATGAGGTGGAATTACAGATAAATCCCACGGATTTGAAAATAGATTACTTCCGTGCAAGCGGTGCGGGCGGTCAGCATATAAATAAAACCGAATCCGCTGTGAGAATTACTTATCTCCCTACAAATGTAGTCGTTGAATGTCAGGACGAAAGAAGTCAGCATAAAAATAAGGACAAGGCTATGAAAATTCTCCGTTCAAGAATCTATGAGGCTATGCAGGAGGAACAGTCCGCAAAAATCGCCTCCGAAAGAAAATTACAGGTCGGTACGGGCGACCGCTCCGAAAGAATAAGAACTTACAATTTTCCGCAGGGCAGACTTACAGACCACAGAATCGGTCTTACGATTTATCGCCTTGAAGATATGCTCAACGGAAATTTAGACGAAGTTTTTGACGCTCTCGCTACGGCTGACCAAGCCGCAAAACTCGCAGGTCAGGAAAATTGATTATGATTACTCTATTGCTTAAAAATAATGAAGAAGATTTAATAAAAGCCGCTGATATGATTCGCTCAGGGGAAATTGTCGGAATCCCCACCGAAACAGTCTACGGACTCGGTGCAGATGCATCAGACGAAAATGCCGTAAGGAAAATATTTGCCGCAAAAGGCAGACCCTCCGACAATCCGCTTATAGTTCATCTTGCGGATTTTTCGCAGGCTTCCGAATATACTTCATATATACCCGAAATCGCACAAAGGCTCGCAGAAAGATTCTGCCCCGGACCTCTTACAATGGTTCTGCCGAAAAATAATAAAATCCCTTTGGTTACATCAGGCGGTCTTGATACGGTAGGCATAAGAATACCCTCACACCCCGTAATGCACCGCATAATTGAACTTTCAGGCTGTCCCATAGCCGCACCTTCTGCAAATACTTCGGGATATCCAAGCCCCACTTCGGCATCTCATGTCATGAACGACATGAACGGGAAAATTTCAGCAGTCGTTGACGGCGGAGATTCAAAATACGGAGTTGAATCAACTGTCATTTCCTTTGATGACGAAAATACCGCAAGAATACTCCGCCCCGGCTGTATAACAAAAGATATGCTCCTCGAAATATGCGGTAATGTCATAATCGACAGGGCTATTTTAAATGAAGTCTCCGCAGGCGAAAAAGTATCTTCACCGGGTATGAAATACAAACACTATTCCCCGAAAGCAGATATAATAATGATAGAAGCAGATGCGGAAAAATTTGCCGAATATATAAAGCTTCATGACAGCGAAAATACATATTCCCTCGTTTATACGGGCGATGAAAAATATTTCAGTCACAGATGCCTTACATACGGGGCTGACAGCAGTCAGCAGGCACATATGCTTTTTGCAAGACTCAGGGAACTCGATGAAATGGGTGCTGAAAAAGTCTATGTCCGTGCGCCTTCCGCTGAGGGAGTGGGACTTGCAGTATATAACCGCCTTATAAGGGCAGCAGGATTTGAGGTAATAAAATTATGAACAGTCTTGAAGGACTTATGATAGTCGGACTTACAGGACAGACAGGCGCAGGAAAAAGCACTGTCTCAAAAATATTTTCCGATAACGGCTTTTCAGTAATAAATGCTGACCTTATCGCAAGAAAAGTCGTGGAAAAAGATACTCCCTGTCTCAGTGAGATTTCAGATTATTTCGGACTTTCAGTGCTTAACCCCGACGGCACTCTCAACAGAAAAGCCCTCGCAGGAATAGTATTCACTGACAAGGCAAAGCTCGAAACTCTCGATACAATCATTTATCCCTACATTACAGGCGAAATACTGAGGCTTATACGAAAATATTCCGCAGACGGACAAAAACTTATACTTCTCGATGCACCTACACTCTTTGAAAGCCATGCGGACGATTTCTGCGATATAATAATATCAGTCATAGCAGATTCGGAAATACGCATGAAAAGAATAACCGCAAGGGATAATATTTCTGATGAACAGGCAAGGCAGAGAATGGATTCCCAGCTTTCAGAGGAGTTCTTCAGAAGCCATTCGGATTACATAATCGAAAATAATGGTCTTATTGATGCCGTAAACGAGATTTCAAAAGAGGTTTCCGACAGAATAAAAGACTATTATCATAATACAGTCGCATGAAAGGAGAAAATTATTATGGCAAAAAAGGAAAACGAATTGAAGGAACTCAAAGAAAAACTCTTTCTTCAAAGAAAAAACTGTTATTTAAGAATGGATAAAGAGGAAATGAAGGCAAGTTTAAAATTTGCCGACAAGTATAAAAAGTTCCTCGACAACGCAAAAACAGAACGTGAAGCCGTAAAAGAGGCTGTGAAACTTCTTGAGGAAAAAGGTTTCAAAGAGTATAAAAAAGGCATGAAACTCAAGGCAGGCGATAAAATCTACCGCAATAACAGAGGTAAAGCTATTGTCATATCTGTCATAGGAAGCGCACCTATAAGCGAAGGCGTAAGACTTTGTGCAGCACATATCGACTCGCCCAGACTCGACCTTAAACAGAATCCGCTCTATGAGGATACCGAACTCGCACTCTTCAAAACCCATTACTACGGAGGAATTAAAAAGTATCAGTGGACAACTATTCCGCTCGCCCTCCACGGCGTTATAGTAAAGGCTGACGGCTCAAAAATTGAAGTTAAGATAGGCGAGGACGAAGAAGACCCCGTATTCTGCGTTACAGACCTCCTTCCGCACCTTGCGACAGAACAGATGTCCAGACCCGCAGGCAAACTTATAAAGGGCGAAGATTTAAACCTTCTTATCGGTTCTGTACCTTTCTGCGATGACAAGGCAAGCGGTGCTGTAAAGCTTAGTATTCTGAGTATGCTTTTTGAAAAATACGGAATTACCGAGGCTGATTTCATTTCTTCCGAACTTGAAGCAGTTCCCGCTTTCAAGGCAAGAGATATCGGTTTCGACAGAAGTCTCATAGGCGGTTACGGTCATGACGACAGATGTTGTTCATTCCCTGCACTCATGGCAACTCTTGACTGCGAAAATCCCGTACATACCGCCGTTACAGTCCTCACCGACAAGGAAGAAACAGGAAGTGACGGAAATACAGGTCTCTGTTCTTCATATCTTGAATATTTTATATATGATATCGCAGAAGACCTCGGCTCAAACGGCAGAGATGTTCTTTCAGCATCAGAATGCCTTTCCGCAGACGTAAACGCAGCATTTGACCCCACTTTCCCCGAAGTAAACGAGAGAAACAACTGCGCCTACATCAATAAGGGCGTTTGCATTACAAAATATACGGGCGCAAGAGGAAAATCAGGCACTTCCGATGCCTCCGCAGAATTTGCAGGCAGAATCCGCAGACTTATGGACAGTAATAATGTTGTGTGGCAGACAGGCGAACTCGGTAAGGTAGATGCAGGCGGCGGTGGTACTGTTGCGGCTTATATTGCAAACTTAAACGTTGATACAATAGATATGGGTGTGCCTGTACTTTCAATGCACGCACCTTACGAAGTAATTTCAAAAGCTGACCTTTACATGGCATACAGAGCATTTGCCGTATTCATAGCCGATTAAAAAAGGGCGGTCGTGCGACCGCCTTTTTAACGAATTATTCTGCTGCTGAGAAAGAGTCTTTTCCGACTGAGCAGAGAGGACATTCAAAATCATCAGGTAAATCCTCAAATTTTGTTCCGGGAGCTATACCGTATTCAGGTGCGCCCTGTTCCTCATCATATTCCCAGCCGCATACATCGCAGACGTATTTCATATTTTTCACCTCCTGATTTTTAAAGGCATCATATGTAATATTATACATTTTTATAACAAAAATGTCAATAGAAATCAATAATATTTAATTTTTTGTTCATGATTTTTATGTATGTATTATATTTAAAATTTGTTAAATAAAAAATATATTGTCAGGTCTTTTCAAGACGGTTCAAATGTGATATAATTGTATTAAAGGCAAACGTATGCAGTAAATGAATGTTTTTGCACGATAAGTATACTACTGCACGATTTATAATTTATAGGAGAAGAGATTTTATGTACACAGATTTCAGTAAGGCGAAGCAGGCGGCATTGAAAAAATATTTCAGCCGTATGAACCAGATGCAGCAGGAAGCAGTTTTCGCAGTAAACGGACCTGTCCTTGTCCTCGCAGGAGCAGGCAGCGGAAAAACTACTGTAATAGTAAACCGTATAGCAAATATGATAAATTTCGGAAACGCCTATAACGACAGTTCACAGGCTAAAACCGATTCGGATATCACTTTCCTCAATGACTATGCGGAAGGAAAAACAGACGATTACGAAACTTTAAGGGATATTGTCGCTGTAAATCCCGTCAAGCCATGGAATATACTCGCCATAACCTTTACCAACAAGGCGGCAGGCGAACTCAAAGAGCGTCTTTCTTCAATGCTCGGCGAGGATTATTCAGGTATACAGGCTTCAACTTTCCATTCAGCCTGCGTCAGGATATTGAGGGCGGAAATCGACAAGCTCGGCTACGGAAACGACTTCACAATATATGACTCCGATGACAGCCAGAGAATGATTAAAAACTGTATGGCTGAGGCTGATGTCTCTGAAAAACAGTTCGCTCCCAAAACTATCCTCAGCGAAATAAGCTCCGCTAAGGACAAAATGATATCACCTGCACAGCTCCTCAAAGAATCCGCTTCCGATTACAGGAAGAAAATTATATCCAGACTCTATACAGTCTATCAGGAACGCATGAAAGCCGCAAATGCACTCGACTTTGACGATATCCTCGTGCTTACCGTTGAGTTGTTTGAGAAATTCCCCGAAGTCCTCGAAAAATATCAGAACAGATATAAATACATAATGGTTGACGAATATCAGGATACAAACCATGTGCAGTTCAGACTTGTATCCCTCCTCGCCAAAAAACACGGCAACCTCTGCGTTGTAGGCGATGATGACCAGAGTATCTACCGTTTCAGAGGTGCGGATATAGAAAATATCCTCGGTTTTGAAAAACAGTTCGCAGGCGCAAAGGTTATCCGCCTTGAACAGAATTACCGTTCAACACAGACTATCCTCAATGCCGCAAATTCCATTATATGCAACAATAACGGCAGAAAAGAAAAAACTCTCTGGACAGCAGGCGAAAAAGGAAATAAAATTTACTGGTATAAGTCTGTCGATGAAAATGATGAGTCTAAGTTCGTAGTCTCAAAAATAAAGGAAAATTATAACAAAACAGGCAGATATTCAGACTGCGCCGTGCTTTACAGAATGAATGCCCAGTCAAATTCCATTGAACGTGAACTCGTGAAGGCAGGCATACCTTACAGAATTTACGGCGGTATGAGATTCTATGACCGCAAGGAAGTAAAGGACGTTATAGCTTATCTCAGTTTTCTCAACAACAATAACGATATGCTCCGCTTCAGAAGAATAATCAACGAGCCTAAACGTGGCATAGGCGATTCAACACTCGTTCTCATTGAGGAAATATGCCGTGACCTTAAAATTTCACCGCTGGAAGTAATGAAGAACAGCGAGGAATATTCGCCCCTTGCCAAGAAAACTACTGCACTCAAAAATGCAGGTGCGCTTTTTGATGACCTCATGGAAAAACTGGACTCCATGACACTCGATAAATTTTTTGATTATCTCATAGAAAAAACAGGCTACCTCGATTCTCTCAGACTTCTCGAAAATGCCGACAGCAGAATCGAAAACGTTGAGGAACTGCGTTCTTCAATAGTCCTCTACATGAACAGTGCAGACCAGCCTACTCTCAGCGGATTCCTCGAAGAAACCGCCCTCTATACCGAGGCTGACAGAGATGACTCTCAGGAGGACAAGGTTTCTCTCATGACTATACATTCCGCAAAAGGTCTTGAATACAACAATGTTTTCATAATCGGTCTTGAAGAAGGTATTTTCCCAAGTTCACGCTCCCTCGACAATGATGACGACATGGAGGAGGAAAGACGGCTCGCTTATGTTGCCGTTACAAGAGCAAAACAACAGGTATATATCACAAGTGCAAGCCAAAGAATGCTTTTCGGTCAGACTCAGAGAAACGTTACATCAAGATTTATCCGTGAAATAGGAAACGAATATATCGAAAAGAAAGACAATGCCGCCGCAATGAAAAACAGAATTTCAGGTGCTGACAACGCTGTTACGGAAGTGCAGTCAATGTCCCTCCAGCAACAGCTTGCAAGAAATAAAATGCACGCAAGTTCTTCAAATTCCGCAAATGCAAGCTATCACGAGGGCGAAAGAGTTTCACACAGCATTTTCGGAGCAGGTACAGTATTATCTGTAACCGCCGCAGGTAATGATGCTATGCTTGAAATCGCATTCGACAAGGTAGGCACTAAGAAAATTATGGCAAATTATGCCAAAATTAAAAAAATCTAACGGAGAGTGATTCAATATGAGAAAGACTAAAATAGTATGTACCATAGGTCCTGCAACAGATGACGAAAATATCATGCGTGAACTCATGCAGGCAGGAATGAATGTTGCAAGATTCAATTTCTCCCACGGTGACTATGAAACACATGAAAAAAGATTCAGACAGATAGAAAAACTCAGAAAAGAACTTGACCTCCCTATTGCTACTCTCCTCGATACAAAAGGTCCTGAAATAAGACTCGGAAAATTTGTCGATGACAAGCCCGTTGAAATATTTGACGGCGACCGGTATACCCTCACAACAGAAGATATCCTCTGTACAAACGAAGTGGGAAGCATAAGCTTCAAAAAACTCCCCAGAGATGTGAGCATAGGAACAAGAATATTAATCAATGACGGAGTTATCGAACTGCTTGCCGAAAAAGTCACAAAAAATGAAATTATCTGCCGTGTAATCCACGGAGGAACACTTTCAAACAACAAAGGCATAAATGTCCCCGGAGTAAAGCTTTCCATGCCTTATCTCAGCGACAATGATATGAATGACCTTGAATTTGGTGCGAAAATGGGATTTGATTTCATAGCCGCAAGCTTTGTCCGTTCAGCGGCAGATATAAATTATCTCAGAAAATTCACACACAGCCTCGGCTGGTTTGATGTCCGCATAATCGCTAAAATAGAAAACAGTGACGGTGTTGAAAATATTGACGAAATCCTCGAAGCCGCTGACGGTATCATGGTCGCAAGAGGTGATATGGGCGTCGAAATTCCCTTTGAACAGATTCCCGCAATCCAGAAAGACCTTATCCATAAAGGCTATAACGCCGGCAAACAGGTCGTTACTGCCACTCAGATGCTTGAATCCATGATTACAAACCCAAGACCTACCCGTGCCGAAATTACAGATGTCGCAAACGCTATATATGACGGCACAAGCGCAATTATGCTTTCGGGAGAAACAGCCGCAGGTGCATATCCTGTCGAAACTGTCAAGACTATGGCTCTCATAGCTGAAACTACCGAAAAGAATATCGACTATAAAGGCGAATTTTCCGAAAGACGTTCAAATCCTGACGGAAATGTCGCTGAGGCTATCGCACACGCTACTGTTACAACTGCCCACGACCTTGACGCAAGGGCTATAATAACAGTATCCCTCGGAGGACAGACTGCAAGGCTTATTTCAAAATACCGTCCGTGCTGTCCTATAATAAGCTGTACAATGAGCGATATCGTTTGCAGACAGATGAATATGAGCTGGGGAGTTATTCCCTTTATCATAGACGAGAAAAACAGCACTGATGACCTTTTTGATGCGGCAGTTGAAGCGGCTGAATCTCACAGACTTGTGCAGGACGGTGACCTTGTTGCAATAACAGCAGGCGTACCGCTTGGCGTTTCAGGTACTACAAACCTTATGAAAGTAGAAAAAATAGGAGGTAAATAATATGAGCGACAAAAATTCAAAGCCCCTCGATGAACTCGAAGAGGATAACGAAAATTATATTACCCTTACCGATGAGGAAGGCAATGACGTTTCATTTGAGATAATCGACACCGTACAGCATGATGACAGGCTTTTTGCCGTGATGATACCTTTTGACGAGGAAGATGACGGAGTTGTAATTCTTGAAATAATTCCTGCCGAAGAACCTGAATTTGACGATTTTGTATCGGTTGAAGATGAGGAACTTCTTGAAGCAGTATTTGAAAAATTCAAGAAAAATTATGACGGTCCTTATGAGTTTGAATAATTGAAAATATATCGGTTATAATATTTTCGGGAGATGATATCATGAAAAGAAAAAAAGAAATTCCCGTTCCCGAAAATAAAAAAGAGGGATATATCTGCCCTTCTGCATCATGGGGAGATATGACGGGACTTATTCCGAATAATCCCGAAAAGGAAGACTCCGAGGAATCATATAAGGAAGTATATCCCTATATTCCCGAATACAGGGGAGAATAAAAAATCAGCCGCATTATGCGGCTGTTTTTTTACCATTGATAGTCATTTTCAGGATAATATTCTTCGGCAGGCGGATAATATTCCTGTTCGTTGTAGTCCTGATATTCTTCCTGATAGACAGGTTCTTCATAATAATTTTCCTGATA
>DGRR01000062.1 GCA_002389995.1 Ruminococcus sp. UBA4383
TTTCTGAGCTGTGATATAATATTTATCAGTACGTCCTCATCAGGGTGGTCAAAAGGTTTGATTTCGTCAATAGTTCTCCCCTGTTCGTAGTCGCTTGTAAGAGTATCGACAAGGGCAGTAATTCTCTCTTCGATGTTATTCATAACATACCTCCATTAGAATAGTATTCCTATTAGTATACTATATTATATCATCACATACGGGAAATGTCAATACTATTCACAATACATAATTATAATTTTACTGCTGTCGATTTTGAATATTCAATATAACTCCTGTTCAAGGTTTCTGAATTTTTCAGTGTTGAAAAACTCTGTTATTGTTATGTCAAGTCCGTCACATAATTTCTTTATTGTAACTATGCCGATATTTTTCACCTTATGGTTTACAATATCATTGACTGTTGATTGTGTAACCCCTGATATAGTGCAAAGTTTGTTTACAGTGATATCATTTTCAAGGCAAAGTTCAATTATCCTTTCGGCTACTGTTTCTGAAATGTTCATATAAACACTATCCTTTCATGTATATTTTACATAAATAATAATAGCATTTTTTGTACAATTTTTTTGACGGTTAGCCGTTGACTTTTGAGAAAATATATGATATAATATAGTCAACGGTAAACCGTTAATAAATATTGCGGAGGTGTTAATATGTTCTGGTGGCTTTTTCCTATAATCAGTTCTCCCATAATCACTATACCTCACATCTCTCGTTGGTTTAATTAAGATTTCAAAACATTTTGCGGTAATGCAACTGTACTGCTAATCCGTATGCGAAGGGGGGCTTATGTATGTTCACATCTATTTCAGCTAGTGCTTGCTGTGCAGGAATTGCATATGGTCTTGCTCTTGCTTGGGGTGCAACTTATCTCAAATGGAAGTGGGGTCTTTAATTTAATTAAGCAAGGTATTTAACACTGAAACAGCTTTTCGTGTACAGTACGAAAAGCTGTTATTTTTATATAAATATTGACAAACAATGAACAGTATGTTATAATCAAATATATTAATTCGTATTGCGTAATAATTATTGATTTTGCCTTATGAATTATGTATCAGATAAAGGGGGATTTTTATGGAAAACATACTCGAAGTAAAAGAACTTTCAAAAAAATATTCAAAAGTTTTCGCTGCCGACAAAGTATCTTTCAATATAGGCAAAGGCGAAATATTCGCCCTCATAGGACCTAACGGTGCAGGAAAAACTACCACTATCCGCATGATTGCAACCCTGCTCACTCCAACATCAGGAGATGCAGTCGTAGCAGGTCACAGCGTTGTAAATGAACCCTCCAAAGTCAGGGAATGTATTACATATCTTCCCGATGAAGCAGGTGCTTACAAGACTATGAAAGGAATTGAATACCTTAAATTCATGGCAGGACTTTTCACGACTGACAGCAGGGAAATCGAAAAGTATATCGAAAAAGCCAAAAATATCAATGGTCTGGGCGAAAGGCTGAACGACAAGATAGGCACTTACAGCCGTGGAATGATTAGAAAACTGCTCCTTTCCCGTGCGGTAATGACAAGCCCTAAGCTTGCAATACTCGATGAACCTACAAGCGGTCTTGATGTTCTCAATGCCCTCGATATAAGAAAAACTATAAAACGTCTTGCCTCAGAAGAAGGTATGTCCTTCCTGCTCTCATCACATAATATGCTTGAAATAGAATTTGTTTCAGACCGTGTGGGAATCATCTCAAAGGGACATTTAATGGTTACGGGCAGAATTGACGAACTCAAAGAAAGATACAATGCTCCCAATCTTGAGGAGGTTTTTGAAAGGGTGGTGCTTGAAAATGAAATTCATTAACCTGCTGAAAAAAGAACTGAAAGAATTAATCAATGCCCAGATGATAATAAGCCTTGTTGTAGTTATGTTTCTGCTCATGGCTGTCGGAAATATTATGTCATCAACTATTGATGAGGTTTCAAAAACTGAATACAAAATCTCCCTCGACGACAGAGACAATACAGATTTCACAAAGTCAATCATCAGCAAAATGAAAGAAAACGGCACTGTTGCAACTCCTGTCGATACTCAGGGAGATGACTATGCCGCAATTTTAAAAGATAATAACCTCGACAGCATTATAATTATTCCGCAGGGCTTTACAGAGGCAATTGACAGCAAGAAAAAACCTCAGCTTATAACAGTTTCAAGAATGGAATCTGCGGCTATGATGTCAAATGTGAATAATCATGTATCAGATGTCACGGACGTTATCAGAGGCTGTATATATGAGGAACTCTCGCAGAGAGCAGGAATCACTCAGGAAGAACTTGAATATATGAGCAGTCCTGTAAATATTTCCGACAATACTGTTGTTGATGACAAGTCAGCGAATATTTCCGTTGAAACAATAATGAACAGTGTAATGATGAAAAATCAGATACTCCCGATAATTGTATTTGTACTCATCATGATGGTTTCACAGACGATTATGAGTGCAATAGCAAACGAAAAAATTGACAAAACCCTTGAAACACTTCTTTCCGCACCTGTTTCAAGGAGTTCAATCATAAGGGCAAAAATGCTTGCGGCTGCGATAGTTGCCATGATTAATGCAGTATTCTATATGGTTGGTTTTTCGACCCTTATGTCAAAAGGCATGGGCAGTACCATAAATACAAGCATGAACGTTGAAGAAATAGCAGGAAATATCGGTTCTGTCGGGGATATAGTATCAACGGAATCAAAACTCAGTCAGCTTGGACTGTCTCTTTCCGTGACTGATTATCTTCTTGTCGGATTACAGCTTTTCATAACTATAATGATATGTCTTTCAGTCTCAATCATACTCGGTGCACTTGTAAATGATGTAAAATCATCACAGACAATGATTATGCCCCTTATGATGCTTGCCATGATACCTTATATGATTTCTATTTTTGCAGATGTAAACAGTCTGCCAACGGCACTGAAAATACTTGTATATGCAATACCTTTTACGCATACATTTTCAGCCATGAGCAATCTGATGTTCGGGCATGACATTATATTTTTCGCAGGGCTTGCATATCAGATAGTAGTGCTTGCTGTATGTATGTTTTTCTCGCTCAGACTTTTCAATTCCGATAAAATACTTACCATATCCCTTAAATTCGGAAAGAAAGACAAAACAACAAATTCAGATACCTGATTTAAAAAGGAGGTACGGCTGAAATTTATGACTTATAACAAAAATAAAAAGACAAACTGCGAAAGCTGTACAAACTATGTCTATGATGATGACTATGACTGCTACATATGCATGATAGACCTTGATGAAGATGAAATGATGAGATTTTTACAGGGTACAAATTACAATTGTCCGTATTTCCGCCTTGATGATGAATACGGAGTTGTAAGGCATCAGAATTGAAGAAAAATCCCCCGTGAGGGGGATTTTTTTATTTTCCTTTGTATTTTATGCAAAGCATGGTCAAATCGTCAAACTGCGGGGCATCTCCTACAAATTCATCTATTTTTTCTTTCATGGTATGAATAAGTTTTTCGGGGGAATCCGAGGGATTTTCGTTGAGGACATCAATCATTCTGTCGGTTCTGAAAAGTTCGTTCTGAGCATTCGTAGCTTCCGCAGCACCGTCCGTATAGACAAAAAGCACACCGTTCTTTTCGATATCAAATTCATACTCACGGTATTTTATGCCTTCCATAGCACCTACAACAAGACCGTGCTTATCTTTGAAAAGTTCAAAACCGCCTTCGGATTTTTTAACAATCGGGTATTCATGACCTGCATTTGCGGCAATTACATGACCTGTCTGAATATCCATAACACCGAGCCATACAGTTACGAACATATCGTTCTTATTGTTTTCGGATATTTTGTTATTAAGTCTTTCAAGGGCTTTTTTGGGTGAAATATCATTCATGGCAAATTCTTCGAGGAGAATTTTTGACATCATCATAAACAATGCCGCAGGAATACCTTTTCCTGAAACATCTGCTATTGTGAGGGCGAGATGATTTTCATCTATGAAGAAGAAATCATAGAAATCACCGCCGACTTCCTTTGCAGGTGTCATTGAAGCGTATATTTCAAATTCGTCTCTTTTCGGGAAATCCCTTGAAAGCATTGAATATTGTATTTTGGTTGCGAGGTCGAGTTCTGTGGAAACTCTCTGTTTTTCCTCTGCGAGCATGATATTTTCCTTTGTGTAGTTATCAATTTCGACAGCAAGCCTTGCTATATCATCTGCAAGCACGCCTATTTCGTTTCTGGACTTTATTTTGCTCATACTTCTCGTGACAAGGCTTGTATCCTTGTCATTGATATATCCTGCAACGCTTTCCTTTATTTTCAGCAGAGGATTCAGGGTAGTAATGTAAAGGAATATCATAAGAGTGAATCCTATCAGCAGAAGAAATACCGTACCAAGAGCTATAAGGGATTTAAGGCGTGAATTAAGTGTCCTGATATCTTGTGTCAAATCGTACATCATGCAGACAAGGCATATGGGCTTGTCACCGTCGTACATAATACTGTATGCTGCATAATATTCGTTATTCTGCACATCATCTTCAATTCCTATGTACTCATAGACTATGTCTTTTCCGCCGTAAATCAATTGATTTGTAATATTTCTGATATCAAAGTTTATAGTTTTTTCGGGAATTTCGATTTTTTTTGACTTTTTTATATTATCGCAGAAAAATTCCCACATTTTTTCGGGACGGACATCTATATAGCAGATACGGCTGTATTCAAGCATAAATTCTCCGTACATATCTACTGATTTCATTGAATGGTATATCGGTTTTGCAGCTTTGATTTTATTTTCATCTGATTCATTTACAATTTTTTCGCAAAACTCCTTATATATAACTTCAATATCCTGTTCGTCGTCATACGATAACAAATCTGCAATATATTTAAAATCTTCATCAGTCATAGTATCTTCCACTTCTTTGGGATATTTTTCTATTGTATCCCACAAACATTCGGGAACGCTATACGCAATAGGAATATATTTCTTCAATGTTTCCATATCAGTTTCCATAAACCGGTTTTTTTCCTGAATAAAAACCTCTGTATTCTGTTTGTATACAGCAACACCTATAATAATTATTGCGAGAACAAAACATAGTACAGTGGCAATATGAACCTGAAAAAGAAGCCTGCGGTTTTTCTTTTTTTCCTTCATGTCAATTCTCCTAATTATTGTTTATATACTATAATTGTAGCACAATATAACATATTCGTCAATAGGCTTTTCAATGAAAAAAGTGACATTTGTCACTGTGAAAGTGACGGAATACACCTTATAATTTCCAGAAAAATCCTGTATTATATAGTTACAGAAACAAACACATTCCTGTTATGTGAAAGGGTGATATATATGTTATCAGTTTTAATTATGGTTCTTCTGTCAGTAGTCATAATAGCACCGATACTGATACCCATAGGAATAACAATTCTCATAGTAAAGCTTGTGAAGAAATCACGCTCTGCAAAGGAAATATCCGAAAATGACAGCGAATCAGTCCCGAAACCGCCCAAACCGAAGCGTGAACCTTTAAGTTCCTCCGCAATAATGCTCCTTATCGGTACGGCGTTCATTGTACTTTCGGGCATGGCATTCGGAGTTGCAAGCTGGGTTAAAACAACTCCTCTCGGCAGAGTGGGAATAATGTTCGTAGCCTGTGCAGCATCATTCGGACTTAGCGGATTCATGAGAAAGGCTTTCAAGCTTAACGGTACTTCCGTTTCATTCTATTCAGTCGGCACAATTCTCACTTCCGTAACGCTCATAACCGCAGGATATTACAATATATTCGGAAACTGGCTTGCAGTTGACGGAGCAGGCGCAGGAATATTATATGCCATATCCTGCATAATAACGGCTTCCCTTTCAATGCTTGCATACAATTTCTATAAGCACACGGCATTTTCATATGTAGGAATATCAGCATTATTTTTTGTGATACCCTGCATTATATATCAGTTTGCGGATACTTTCAGACAAGCCGCAGTTGCGTTTATAATTGCCCAGACAATAATAACAGCCGCTATATTCCTTTGCAGGATTCATGAAAAAATCCCCTTCGGAAAACAGACCACGATAACAGGCACGGCATTTTCAGTAATTTTTGCAATAATATCGCTCTCATACACAATAAGAATGACATTCAATGCGGATATATATTCAACAGGCATACTCGCACTCATAATAGGACAGCTTGTATTCTACGGAATATATTTCGGAGACAAGACACTCATTATTTTTGAAAGCATAGTAAGCACCTATGCGGCAGTTGTGATATCATTCATGGCAGAATCTTCATCAGGTGACGACATCGGAATGATAACATTCGGATTTGTAACAATTCTTGTATGCCTTGCACATAAATTTGTACCTCAGCTCAAAAACGAATTTACCGAAATATATACAATCACAGCAGCGGCGGCAGGTTCTCTCATATCCGCCTCGGCAGGCAACAATGATTACTTTGTATATCAGATGATACCGATATGCATAATGACAGTGATTTCATTCTCATATGTATTCAGCAAAAATAAAGGCACACAGACTGTATCGGGAATAGTTTCTCCCATGCTCCTTTTCTATATCGCAATTGAATACAGAGATTTCTTCTGCGATATATCCCATATCCGGAACAGAGACATAACAACACTCGTTTTCAGCGCACTTTCACTGATAATGACAGCAGTTGCAGCGGCATTCATATATTTACCGAAATATGCATTTTCATTCCATGCAAAACACCCACTTAAAAGCAATATGATAATATATTCAAATATATATATTGCAGCATACTGTCTTTTCTATGTGAGTGAATATTCACAGTTTATAGTATTCCCTCTTATCATAAGTATAGTTCATTTCTTCGTATCAAACAAGATGAAGAATAACTTTGCATCAGCAGGTTCAGTTGCGGCTATGATAATCATGACACACAGTCTCGCAGAACATACCAACCATGATATAGTTATATATACAATGTCTGCACTCTTTGTAATACTTATGATATTGTCAAGAGTATTCTTCAAAGAATCGTTCATCATCAGAAGTGAGGAAAAATTGTCATTCGATACTGCATTAACAGGGGGAGCAGTCACAATTTTCCTCATGATGGACGGCAGCAAAAATCATTCATTCTTCACACTTCTTGCACTGGCAATATATATTGCCTGCTTCATAAAGAAAAATACCTCGGAGAACAATGCATCATTGCTTCTTTCAGTATCCGCAGTACTGACAGCTTCCGCCTTCATCAACAGACCATTTCTCGTATCAGACAGCGAAATAATAACCGATAAGATAACACTTGCAATAATCGCCCTCACAGGCACAGCATACAAGTTTATCTGGAAAAATCACCCCACAGCTTCAAAATGCACTTCCACATTCATATATATGCTCTCATTTATCGGACTTATATTTGATGCAGTCAAATTCCATACAGCAGGAAATACAATATTCGTACTTTCCATAACAACAGGCATAATGATACTTTCATTCATAACAAAAAGCAAAACATGGTTTACAGCATCTTCAACAGCCCTTATCTTCATAACCTTCTACTCATCAAGAAAATACCTCATGACAATGGGCTGGTGGGTATACCTTTTCCTCGCAGGAATCATATTAATAGGAATCGCTTCCGTAAATGAATACTGCAAGTCAAAGGGGATATCCATAAAAGAACAGCTTGCCCTCAAATTCGGTGACTGGAGCTGGTAATCTTTAATTCATAACAAATAAAGCCACTTCCCTGACGGGGAGTGGTTTTCTGTTGACATATTTAAAAAAAAATGTTATAATGGTGCAAAGGTTAAACAATTAAATGCAAAGGCATTTACAGCTATAATTATGAATTATGAACTATAAATTACTTTCTGTTCTTCTGCTTATGACAGGGCTTTTTGGTATGCTTGGCTCTCTTTCATGGATTATCCGCAGAGGAAATACAAAAAAAGTTACCATATATTTCGGCATATGCCAGTCAGCTATTGTATTATGGATAATATCCCAGCTTATGATTTTATTTTCCGTAACCCGTCATCAGCTATGGATAAGCTATATAATAGGAAATATCGGAATAAGCCTGTTTTCTCCGATGTGGCTCATGTTCTCCTCGGAATTTTCCGATATAAAACATAAAATTATAAATTCCGCCCCGCTTATATCATTTTTTTCAATTATTATGATTCTCACAAATCCGATGCATAAAATGTACTATACGGAATTTGAAAGGAATAATATCAGCTACGGACTGCTTTTCTATGTATTCCAGATTATTTACTATATGTTCATCATAACAGGCATAACTATGATGTGCATAAAACATATAAGGGGCAAAAGCCGTATAACAAAACAGATTATGCTTCTGACTCTCTCAACTGCCGTCCCTATGGCTGTGAATACTCTTACAGTCACAAGAATCATCAACGTGGGAATAGAACTTACTCCGCTGTTTTTCGCCTTTTCAAGCATTATGATTCTGATAGCAATAAGCCGTTTCGGTCTGCTGAATATAAACCGCATTGCCATTAACGATACAATAGACAATATCTCAGGCGGTGTAATAGTATTTGACAGTGAGGATAATCTGTCTTATATGAATAAATATGCAGAGAATATTTTCTGCGAAATTGAAAATTTTGATACGCTCTGCCGTAAAACAAATCTCGATATGGACTATGATTTTGAATCATCTGAAATAAAACTCGGTGATAATTATTATAATATAAAACAAAGTTTCTGTTTCAGCAGGTCGGGTATCATGGCAAGAATCATTATTGTCAATGATGTTACAGAATATCACGAACTCGCCGAAACTGAAAGACAATTGTCCATTGAACAGGAACGCAACCGCATCGCTCAGGAAATCCATGACAGCGCAGGTCATACCTTTACTATGATAAGTTCTGTCGCAAGAATGTTGCAGGTAAGAATAACCGACAGCGATATTAAAAATTATATCAGCGAAATAGACGGTCTTTCAAGAAGCGGTGTAACTCAGTTGAGATGCTCAATAAATAATCTGCGTGACGATACTTTCATGACTTCAATCACAAGCGCAGTGCGCTCAGTAACCGATGCCGTCAGAAATATTGATACGGATTTGTGTATTCAGGGTACTGAAACAGAAAAATATTCCTTCTGCATACGTCAGGTCTATGACAACTGCCGTGAGACTATCACCAATGCCATGAGATATTCCAACGCTGAACATATGGATATAATTATAAAATTTCTTGACGACAGGCTCGAAATATATATCCTCGACAACGGCAAAGGCTGTAAGAATATAAAGGAAAACAACGGTCTCAAAGGTATCCGTCAGAGAACTGAATCCCTCGGCGGAACTGTCCGCTTTATCTCGTCTGCGGGAGAGGGTTTCACTACAATTATGAAAATTCCCGTCAGTTCAGAAACAAAATAATTAAACAGGGAGGTGTTTGAAATTATCAGTGTTATTATTGCCGATGATGTGAAAATTCTCCGTGAGGGACTTAAAGCCGTACTCTCTCAGGAGGATTCAATAAAAGTCGTTGCCGAAGCTTCAAACGGCAAGGAAGCCTATGAGTTAAGCGTCAGATTCAAGCCCGATGTCGTCCTTATGGATATGCGTATGCCCGATTATGACGGCGGATTCGGCACAAGAGAAATCAAACAGAAATTAAAAGGCGTGAAAGTCCTCGTCCTTACCACTTTCGATGACAAGGAAACTGTAAACAAAGCAATGGCAAGCGGTGCGGACGGCTATATCCTCAAAGAAATGGACAATGAACAAATCATAAATTCCATAAAAGCCGTTGCAGGCGGTATAAATGTTTTCTGCGACAACGTTTTCAAATCAATCAAAAAAGAAACTTCCCCTGTTATGGATTCAAGAAGCGCAGACCTCACCGAACGTGAAAAGGATTTCCTCCGCCTCATCTGTGACGGCTGCGACAATAAGGAAATTGCCGCAAAATTATTCCTCGCCGAAGGTACTGTCAGAAACGGAATTTCCAGACTCCTCGAAAAACTCGACCTCAAAGACAGAACTCAGCTCGCTGTATTTGCTATCAAGAACGGCATTGTATAATTATTCAACAAAAATTAATATTTTTCTTTGTGCATAATTATAATCTTTAATTAAAAATGGTAAAATAATAAAAACTTTTTGTTAAGAATATCAAATAATTCTTGACAAATTCCAAAACAAGTGATAAAATATAAATAGTAATTTTTTATTGCTTATATCTGAAAATGATATGAAAGGAATGAACTATATGGAACGTGAAAAAATTCTCATCACTTGCGACAGTACAGCAGACCTGCCAAAAGAAATTATTAAAAAATATGACATAAGAGTTTTGCCGCTCAATGTAAACCTCGGCGGCAATATTCATCATGACGGAGTTGATGTTACTCCTGAGGATATATTTTCTTTCGCTGCAACAAGAAATATTCTGCCCAAAACTACCGAGCCTACACTCGAAGAAACTTTTAAATTCTTCGCCCCCCTCGTCCGTCAGGGCTATGAAATACTGCACTTTACCCTCAGTGCGGAACTTTCACAATCATATACAAATGCCGAAATAAACGCAAAAAAACTCGGTCATATCCATGTCATTGACACAAGAACCGCTTCATGTGCAGAAGGTATGATTGTACTCAATGCCGCACAGATGCTCGCAGAAGGTCATTTCCTCAACGAAATCATCGACAGCTCAAATTTCATGATTGGCAAAATAAGAGCTACTTTCGTTGTGGATAAAATGGATTTCCTCTATAAAGGCGGAAGATGCTCCGCCCTCGCAAAATTCGGCGCAACTATTTTCAATATCAAACCCAATATAATCGTTACAAAAGAAGGAAAACTTGATGTTGAAAAAAAATACCGTGGAAGATTCCCCGATGCCGTAAGCAAATTCCTTAAAGAAGAACTCGGTGACGGAAGTACAATAGATAATGATAAATTCTTCTTAGTACATACAAATGCCGACAGCGATGTCCTCGAAATGTGCGAAAACCGCATAAAATCAGTAGTCAATCCCAAACATCTCTATACCGTAAAATCAGGCTGTACTATTGCATCTCACCTCGGTCCGAATGTCGTTGTACTCATCTTCATGAAGAAATTCGGCGGAAGCTGGTAAGTTCATCAGAAAATCCTCATATAAAAAATCCCGAAACATTCTGTTGTTTCGGGATTTTTCCTTTATAAAAGTCCAAGCTGTGATTTCTTTGAAAGTATTCTGTTTACGCTCTCATCAATTCTGCTTTCTGAAATTGTACCGTTTCTGACTGCACTGCATACACCTTCAACAGCACTTGCTATATCATACGGCATCAGCACTATGTCAACTCCTGCCTGTATTGCCATTACTGCGGAATCTCCCGAACCGTATACATTTGCAATAGTATTCATCTGGTGGGAATCCGTTATTATAATTCCGTTGAATCCGAGTTCATTTCTCAGAAGATTCGTTACAACTTCATATGATAAATCCGAAGGAAGTCCGTCACCTACTCCCGATACTATCTGATGACCTACCATTATACAGCTTACTCCGTTGTTTATTCCGCTTCTGAACGGTACAAATTCTTCTGCACGGAGCTGTTCAAGTGTGCGGTCTATTGTCACGAATGAATCTGTATGAGTATTTCCGCCCTCTGCGCCAAGTCCGGGAAAATGCTTCAATGTAGCACATACTCCTGAATTTTGCAGACCTGATACGACATTTGTTATCATATCAGCAACTATCTGCGGGTCACTGCTGAAAATTCTGTCACCGAGTTCATTGTAAGGATTTATATTTACGTCCGCAACAGGCGCAAAGTCAAGGTTGAATCCGAGTCCGCTGAGATAACCGCCTATTGTACTGCCTATATTGTATGCTGAAACTGTATCGTCAGTCGCTCCGTAATATGCCATATCGTAAAAAGATGTCATGCCGAGATTATCAGCCACACGGTTGACATATCCGCCTTCTTCATCGACTGATATAAACAGACCTGCTCCGCAGGTATCTTTTGCATACTGCTGGGAATTGCTTATCATCTGTGCAGTCTGGTCATAGTATTCGATATTGTTTGCAAAATATATAATACCGCCTACGGGATAATTTTTAATACCGTTCTGAGTATCTGTACCTGCATAGTTATCGCTGTAACCTGCGAGCTGTTCAGGGGTAACTATGAACATCTGGCAGACTTTTTCTTCAAGTGTCATATAATCCATCAGCTCCTGTACAGTGGGATTCTGTGGGACAGTTCTTTTTTCGGAGGATTCCTGAGAAGAATCTGAATTTTCGTTTTTATTGTCTCCGTTTTCCGAATTATTGTCACTTTCGCTGTTACTTTCCGAATTTTCTTCATCGGAAGATTTTTCTTTTTTCTTGCCTGCATTGGGATTTTCGACTACAAGACCGTTTTCTGGGGGAGCATATGTTGGAAGTTCCTCAACATTGACGGCAGAAGTTTCAACAGATTTTTTTTCCTGAGTGGTAATCCGGACAGTATCTTCATTACCTGCGCCCGAACGTTTTTTAGATTTTCCGCCTGTTAAATCGGTTGTAGGGATTTCCGCCGTATCGGTTACGGTATCCTCTGTTACGGTATCGGTTGAAATTATCTGTGGTACAGACTCGGAATTTTCCGCAACATCAACCTGACCGCAGCCGCTCAGTATCATACAGCAGCCGAGTGCGGCAGTTATAATTTTTTTGAATTTGAGATTCATCTTCATTATATCCTTTCAGTAAAAATATACTCCGCCTTATATTTATCTTATGGGAGCAAATATTATTCTATCATATTTCTGAATATTTTGCAATATAAAAAGTAAAAAAAACCCGTGAAAATCATATTATTTAATATATTTCCACAAAAAAGGCGGATATATTACAATCCGCCTTTTTTTTATTTATTCTGGTTAGCGTCCTGATTGAGAGTAGGAGAAGCTTTGAGTGTAGCAGCGACTTTTTCCTTTGTACGTTTTATATCCATGAGGTTTTTATTGTAGGCAGTTTCGGTTTCGTTGAGCATTTTTGCCACTGAAAGTGCGGCGGTAGCCTGCATATTTTTAGCGGAAGCCTGAGCCTTTGTAAGGATATCAATGGCGTGTTTTTTAGCTTCTTCAACGACAGCCTCTCTTGAACAAATCTGAGCGGCTCTTTCCTCGGCTTTTCTTATTATAGCCTCGGCATTTATTTTAGCCTCATTGAGTATTCTCTGGCAGTCGTACTCAATTTTTTTGGCTTCTTTGAGTTCGTGGGGCATATTAAGGCGAACATCGTTAATGAGTTCTCTCATACGTTCACCGTCAATAATTTTCTTATGACCTGCGAGGGGAACAGTCATGGATTTGTCGAGGAGGGCTTCCATTTCCTCCAGTATTTCATCAATGCTCATAATATCAACCTCTTTTAATTATTTTTGCTTTACAAGCCTGTCGGTTATGTCACCGAGAATCTGTGACGGTACGAAATGGCTTATATCTCCGCCGAAATAGGCGATTTGCTTTACAACGCTTGAACTGAGATACATATTTTCCGCTGCTGTTGTGAGGAAAACTGTTTCCGCACCCGCATAGAGTTTTTTATTTGCAAGAGCCATCTGAAATTCATATTCAAAATCGCTCACGGCACGCAGACCTTTTACAATGGCAATTGCGCCGACATTCCGCACATAGTCTGCGAGGAGTCCGTCAAGGATATCTATTACCACGTTATCCAGATCCTGTGTTACGGCTTCTATCATGAGCATACGTTCGGTAGCGGTAAAGCTTGGGGCATTTTTTCCTGCATTTCTTGAAATAAGCACGATAACCTTATCGAAAAGTTTAGATGCTCTTGTGATTATATCGAGATGACCGAGAGTTACGGGGTCGAAACTTCCGGGGCAGACGGCTATTCTTCTCATTATTCAGATTCCTCCTCGGAGGGCTTTATAAAAATTGCCACATTTATTTTTCCGTAGCTGTAAACTTTCCTGAGAATCATATTATCGGGGGCAACAGGTTCGGGGGCATCTTTTTCATATTCGCAGACAATACTTCCGCCCTCGTTCAGTTTTTCGGCACACAGGGGGAGAATTTTTGCGATATGTCCGTGTCTGTATGGTGGGTCGAGGATAATTATATCAAACATTTCGGAGGTATACCTGATATAGTCATAGCTGTCTCTTGTTACGATGACAGAATTTTTGACAAAGCCTGTATTTTTGATATTTTCGCTGACGCAGTTTACAGATTTTTTTGAGCTGTCCACGAAAACGGCTTTTTCCGCACCTCTGCTGAGAGCTTCGATGCCCATTTGTCCGCTTCCTGCGAAAAGGTCAAGCACATAAGAACCTTCGATATCGAATTGTATAGCTGAAAAAACGGCTTCCTTTACTTTATCTCCCGTGGGGCGAACGTCCATGCCTTCGGGAGCGACAAGTTTTCTTCCTCTTGCTGTACCTGTGATAACTCTCATAAAAAAATCCTTTCCGTACAAATAAGTTTACACAAATATTATTATACAATATTTTCCTTAATTTGTCCATATGCTTTTCAAAAATAAGTTATATCACACAAAAAAATCCGATATAAAGTCTTATTTTTCTACACATATATAAGTAATAATTTGAAATAATATAAAAAGTCTCCGCAGAAAATCCGCAGAATTTCTTTGGAGACAGGTATTATTATTTTATTACGGATTCAATCAGTTTATTGATATCGCAGGATATATCCTCAACAGAGCGCATTTCTCCGTCCCTTATACATTCAACGGTATTCCAGCCGAGATTTTTCGCACAGAAATCCGCTGCCTGTCTTGAACGTCTGAGATATCCGACATCTGCCTCATGGATATCCTTTTTATCCTGACTGCCGTTATAGCGTATATTCAGGAGTTCCTGACTTATTTTCGGGTCAACACGCAGATACACGGTACAGCAGGGTACAGGGATTCCGAGGAGTTCATATTCATAGCTGAAAAGCCATTCTATGAAATCTTTCCATTTTTCCTGCGGGAGTTTTGCACACTGATGAACGGCATTTGAAGTTGTATATCTGTCTGCGATAACTATACCGCCGCTGAGATAAAATTTCTTCCAGTTTTTTGCATAGCTTGCAAATCTGTCAACGGCATAGAAACTTGATGCCGCATATGGGTTGACGGAATCGGGGTCAGTTCCGAACTCTCCGCTGAGATACATTTTCACAAGTGCCGAGGAATTGCTTTCATAATCGGGAAAAGAAACTTTCATTACATTTCTGTTATCCGCCTTTAATGTCTCATATAATTTCTGAGTCTGAGTAGCTTTTCCGCTGCCGTCAAGCCCTTCTATTACTATTAATTTTCCTTTCATATCATTATCGGGATATTCCCGCCTCCGTAAATTTATATTTATCCGACTGCTTTGAGTATGGAATTAATTATATCACAACAAAAGCGCAGTGTCAATCTGTTTATATTATTTTTTGCATTTCTTTGCACTGAAAATAAAACAAAAACTATTGACTAAATTATAATTTTGGTGTATTATATAGTAAAGGCGTAAAAATCTATGGGAGCAGAATTTATAAATGATAAAAAAATTAATTATTTTAGTTCTTGGTATATTTATGATACTTTGTTGCTGTGCTGTGTCATATGTGTATTCAACAGCTGTTGTCAATAAAATCAAATATCCCGTTTTCGGTGTCGATGTTTCACACTATCAGGGCAATATTGACTGGGAAAAACTCCGGCAGCAAGGCGTTGAATTCGCTTTCATAAAAGCTACCGAGGGCAGCGGTCATGTCGATGAATCCGTTGCCGATAACCTTAAAAATGCCGCCGATACCGATATCGCAGTTTCCTGCTACCACTTTTTCAGCTTCGACAGCGCAGGTGAAACTCAGGCGGAAAATTTTATAAAGACTGTCCCGAAAGAAAGTATAAATATGCCGCCCGTTATAGATATAGAATATTATGCGGACAAAAGCCGAAATAAACCAAGCCTTGAGGATACAGAAGCGATACTCACCCCGCTTCTCAGCCTCCTTGAACAACATTACGGCACTAAACCGATAATATATGCAAACAAATCTGTTTACAGCAGATACATCAGTCAGCACTATTCCGACTATCCCCTGTGGATAAGAAATACCAGAGGAGAACCCCGTTTCGCTGAATGGAAATTCTGGCAGTATTCCGACAAGGGTATGCTCGAAGGCTATGCCGGAAAAGAAAAATATATCGACTATGATGTCTACTGCGGAAGCAGAGAAGATTTTGAAAAAGAATTTAATTTATCCACAAGGAGGACCAAAAAATGAAATACTATGTAGGAATCGACCTCGGAGGTACTAATATCGTTGCAGGCGTTGTTGATGAGGAATATAATATCATCGCCAAGGCAAGCACCAAAACAAACTGCCCCCGCCCCGAAAAGGAAATCGCTGACGATATGGCTAAAATGGCTGTGCAGGCTGTCAAAAACGCAAACCTCACCATGAGCGATATCGAATGGATTGGCATAGGCACTCCCGGTATAGCAAACAGCAAGACAGGTATCATTGAATATTCCAATAACCTCGGCTTCAAAAATACACCCATGGTTAAATATATCGAAGAAGCTATCGGCAGAAAAGATACACCCATTTTCATCGAAAATGACGCAAATGCCGCAGCTTACGGCGAATTTGTCGCAGGCGCAGCAAAGGGTGCTAAAAATGCCGTATGCATAACTCTCGGTACAGGCGTAGGCGGCGGAATTATCATCAACGGCAAAATATATTCAGGCTCTAATTTCGCAGGCGCAGAAATCGGTCATACCGTTATCGAAGTTGACGGCGCACAGTGTTCATGCGGAAGAAAAGGCTGTTTCGAGGCTTATTCCTCTGCAACAGGTCTTATCCGTATGTCAAAGGAAGCTATGGAAGCTTTCCCCGACAGCATCATGAATAAAATGGCTCAGGAAAAAGGCAAAGTTACCGCAAGAACTTCTTTCGATGCCATGAGAGCAGGCGACAAAGCCGCTAAGGACGTTGTTGACAAGTACATAAAATACCTCGCAGCAGGTATCACAAATACAATAAATATTTTCCAGCCCGATGTACTCTGCATAGGCGGCGGTGTCTGCAATGAGGGTGACCCGCTTCTCCTCCCCATGAAGGAACTCGTAAAGAAAGAAGTATATACAAGAGATTCCGAAAAGAACTGCGATATTGTCATCGCCAAACTTGGAAACGATGCAGGAATAATAGGTGCGGCTTTCCTCGGCAGAGCTAACCAGTAACAATTTATAAAGCTTATGTTTTTTCAGCCATATGCACAAAGATATTTCCGAAAATTTGTGCATATGGCTGATTTTTATTTTCATATGCAACATTTCACTTTATTTTTTACACCTATATGGTGAATCGGTTCAAAAAAGGAGGGAGTTTTATGAATGATTTCCTTAAAGACGTAAAGCTTGCCCAAAAAGGCGACAGTCAGGCTTTTGCAAGACTGTACGCAATTGTTTACAAAGATATGTACCACATAGCATTGTACAGTTTAAGAAATTCCCATGATGCCTGCGATGCGGTCAGTGATGCGGTACTCGATGCTTTTACATCAATAGGAAACCTTAATGACGAAAAAGCTTTTAAAAGCTGGATATTCCGCATACTTTCCGCTAAAATAAAACAGCGTCAGGCAGAATATTACAAGGATACCGAGGAACTGAACGAAAATACTTCCGTTGAGGATTTCAATTATGAAAATGCTGAACTCAGTCAGGCTCTCGAAAATCTCGACCCCCAGTCAAGGCTTATTCTTTCCATGTCCGTGCTGGAAGGCTATACAAGCGAGGAAATTTCAGAAGTCTGCAACCTGAAATCAGGTTCAGTACGCTCAAAACTTAAACGCATAAAAGAACGTTTGAAACTCGAACTTACATAAAGGAGATGTTCTTATGAATGAAAATGATAAGAAAGTAAAGGAATATCTCGAAAAGGAAAATATCCCCGATGAGATAAGTCCCGACAATATCAAAAAAATGCTCGACGAAAAAGCTCCGCAGACAAAAAGAAACAATATCTCCATTGCAGGAAGAATCGCTGCAATTGCCGCCGCCTGCGTGGTAATAGTCGGCGGTACTGTCCATGTGGCAGGACAAAAGAATTTATTCAATAAAAAACAGAATACCCCCGATACAATTGAAAGTTTTGACAGTCATTCCGAAAATTCATCTTTAACTACTTCTGTGAATGGTACGGAAAATACCACGACTAAAACAATCAAAGCAGAAGAAGTCGTTGAAGCCCCATATATGGCAGGTGCGGAAAGCTATAAGCAGGTTTATACCATGCTCAAAAAATCTGCTGAAAAATATAACAAAAAATACGGCTCAGACCGTGCTTACGGTGCAAAAACTGACAGTGACATTTACTATGATGATATTGCAGAAGAGGCAGAAGAATCCGTTGCTGACTATGCTATGCAGGATAACTCAGATGATGTTATTTATGACGGTGCTGCGGCAGATAATGCCGTCAAAGCAGTTCCGAAAACAGCAGGTATACAGTCAAGTGCCGAAATGGATACGGGCGCAGGTGATTTCAGCGAGAATAACGGTTTAAACGGTGAATTTATAGCCGCCCCCGAAAATCCCGATGAAGAACCTGCAACCGTTGAAGAACCTTCCGAAACTCCGACAGAGGAAATCACTGAAGAACCTACTGAGGAAATCACAGAAGAACCCACTGAGGAAATCACAGAAGAACCTACCGAGGAAATCACAGAAGAATCTGCTGAAACTACTGAAATAACTACTGTTTCCACAGATATTTCAACAGATGTTACAACTACTGCTGTTACTACCGCAACTACATCAACAGATGTAAAGGGTGAGGACGATTTTTCAGATACCTATTCTCAGGAGGAAAATGTCCGTGAGGCTGATATTGTTAAAACTGACGGCAAAAATATCTACTATGTATATAATAACTATAATTATGGTGACTATTTCGACAGTTACAGACAGGATACTCCCACTATGAATATAGTTACCGTTGACAACGGAAAATTCATAAATCCCCATACACTCGATTTGACTCCCGACATGAGCAGATATGGCGACGACTATTCCCACAGTGCAGGCATAAACAATATGTATATCTATGATGATATGCTTATAGTTATCGGTACTGTATGGACACAGTACGACCGTAATTATTACTATGCTGACGGCAGCGGAAACTCCCTTGATGACAGCGTATGGTTCGGAGGAACTGAGGAATGTTTTGTATCGTTCTATACTCAGGACGCTGAACCTAAACTCATAGGCACATATTTTCAGAACGGATATTTTAATGATGTAAGAATCTCCCCTGACGGATATATGTATCTTGTTTCAAATTATTTTTCAGCAGATTTCGACAACATCAAAAATGAAGAATATACCGAAAGATATATTCCCTCCTGCGGTACTGATGATGATGTTGAATGTATACCGCCCGAAGATATCCTCCTCCCGAAAAAATTTGACGAGATGAACAGTATTTCATATACCGTCATAGGCGGAATAGACCTTACATCTCCCGCAACTTTTGTCCCCGTTGATACAAAGGCTCTCGCAGGATATTCAGGACAGTTCTATATGTCCGAAAACAATATCTATACTGCCGTTGATGACTACTCAAACGATATATCAAGCACCGAAATAACAAGAATATCCGTAAATCAGGGAAATATCACCCCGCAGGCATCAGGTGCGGTTACAGGCTATATAAAAGACCAGTTCTCCATGAGCGAATATGACGGATATTTCAGAGTTGCCACAACAAGACGTGGAACTTATAAGGAAGGCGGTATCATAAGAGATATCATCGGTACAAGCGAATATGAATATCTCAACGACAACTGCGTCTATGTCCTCGATATGGATATGAATTTAGTCGGATATATTGACGGTCTGGGCGAGAACGAAACAATTAAATCCGTAAATTACAACGGAAATATCGCCTATGTAGTTACTTACAGACAGACTGACCCCCTCTATGCAATTGACCTCAGCGACCCTGCAAATCCGACTGTAATGGACGAATATAAAATTCTCGGTTACAGCAATTATATGCAGAACTGGACAGACGGACTCTTATTCGGATTCGGTGCAGATGCGGACGAAAACGGTGTAGAAACAGGCGTTAAACTCGTAATGTTCGACAATTCAGACCCCTATGACCTCAAGGAAGTCGGATACTACGGAATCAATAATGACGGTGAAACATATCTCTATTCAGATGCTATGTGGGACAGAAAAGCCCTGCTTATCGCTCCAGAAAAAAATATCATCGGTGTACCGATACATGAATACCGTTATGATGAATATAATTATTTTGAGGACGGAGAAGATTATATAAACGGAGAAATATCGAAATATATGTTCTTCTCATATGGTGACGGTGAATTTAATCTTATAGGTGAACTCAAAATGGCAAGCGGTCAGAATAACCTTAACAGAGCCATATATATAGGCAAATATGTCTATGCACTTTCAGACCATACATTCATATCCGCAGATATTGAAACACTTAAAGAAACAGACAGAGTTGAATTTTAAGCATAAATATCCCCTGCAAAGCGCAGGGGATATTTTTTACTTTATAATTTTGGAAAATTCATTTGCTTTTCCGACATCACCGTTTATTTTGAGTTTTCCGCTGAAATATGCGGCAACAGGGTCAAGTTTGCCCTGTACGAGCTTAATGAAATTATCCATAGTGATAATGAGTTCACACTGTCTGTCGATGTATTCATAGGGCATTATGCTGATTTTTCCGTCTTTTATCTCGACATAGAAAACGCCTGCATTTTCTCCTGTGATAGTAACCTGAACTGCCATAAAATCATAGCCTGAAAAATCCTTTTCGGCAGCACCTTTTCTGAGTTCTGTAATGAGTTCATTAATTGTCATAAATTTTCTCCTTTTAGTATAAATTATGCCGTCCAAAATACGACTTATATATTATACCCTTATTTCAAAGAAAAGTCAATAAACATTTTGTAAACTTTTTAAATATCAATTGACTTAACAATTTCAAGATTGAACTTACGAGCCATTTTCTGACATTTTTCAATATTCTCATTGTCAGAGAGTGCATAGGGGTAATGTGCATCAATGCCGATAATGGCTTTATTTCCGACTTTTTCGGCAATTTTCAGAAATTTTTCAGATGTATAATGTCTTTTATCGTGAACACCGAGGGCGTTAATTTCAACGGGGATATTTTTATTTTTAAGGTACTCGCAGAGTCTTGTAAAATGTTTTTCATATATTTCGTCCTCCCCTGTGAAATATAATAAATCGGGGTGAGCAACATATTTATATCTTCCGCTTTCCATGCCTTCTATAATGGAATCAACGTATTTTACAAGTCTCTCCTCGCTTTCCGAGGGGATACCTGTATAACCTCTGTATATTTCATTTTCCATGAAATGCTGACCGAGAATCATATAGTCAACGGGATAATCCGCAAGAAATTTATCCTGTGCCTCGACAAGTTCAGGAATATATTCCGATTCAAAGCCGATATATATTTTTATGTCGTTCTGATATTCTTTCTTCAAATCAGTGAGTGACTGAAAATAATCATCAACCATCTGCGGACTCATTCTCATATCAGAAACATAATCATCAGGAAACACCCACGGGCAATGGTCTGAAAATCCGAGAATTTCAAAGCCGTTTTTAACAGCCTGTTCGATATATTCCCTGTCCTCGCCTATTGCGTGACCGCATCTCTGTGTATGTGTATGATAATTTGCAAACATAATTTATTCTCCTTTTAAAACAGGACAGCCATAAGCTGTCCCGTTTCCATAAATTATTTTATTTTCGGGAGTTTTGAGACAGATTTCTGTATTTCCTCATCTGTGGGGATATAATCGCTCATTTTTCCGTCATTATATGCCGCATAAGCATACATATCGAAATATCCTGTACCTGTAAGACCGAAGAGAATAGTTTTTTCCTCGCCTGTTTCCTTGCATCTGAGAGCCTCATCAATTGCCGCACGGATAGCGTGACTGCTTTCGGGTGCGGGGAGTATTCCCTCAACTCTTGCGAACTGCTGTGCAGCCTCAAATACTGATGTCTGCTCAACAGATATTGCCTCCATGAGTTTCTGGTCGTAGAGTTCTGATAAAATCGCACTCATACCGTGATATCTCAGACCGCCTGCATGACTGGGAGAGGGCATGAATCCGCTGCCGAGGGTATACATTTTTTGTAAGGGGCATACTTTTCCTGTATCGCAGAAATCATATGCATACACACCTCTTGTAAGGCTGGGGCATGATGCAGGTTCAACTGCAACTATCTTATAATCTGCTTCGCCCCTGAGTTTTTCGCCCATGAACGGTGCAATAAGTCCGCCTAAATTCGAGCCGCCGCCTGCACAGCCTATGATAATATCGGGCTTTATGCCATACTTGTCCATAGCGGTTTTTGTTTCAAGTCCTATAACAGTCTGGTGGAGAAGTACCTGAGAGAGAACACTTCCGAGAACATAGCGGTAGCCTTCCTTTGAAGTTGCAGCCTCGACAGCCTCAGAAATCGCACAGCCGAGACTTCCGTTAGTATCGGGAAATTCAGCGAGAATTTTTCTTCCGACTTCCGTTGTATCTGAGGGGGAGGGAGTTACAGATGCGCCGTAAGTACGCATTACTTCACGCCTGAAAGGTTTCTGTTCATATGATACCTTTACCATATAAACATTGCAGTCAAGGTCGAAATATGAGCAAGCCATTGAAAGGGCAGTACCCCACTGACCTGCACCTGTTTCGGTTGTAACGCCTTTAAGACCCTGTTTTTTTGCATAATAAGCCTGAGCTATTGCAGAATTGAGCTTATGGCTTCCGCTTGTATTGTTTCCCTCGAATTTGTAATATATTTTAGCGGGGGTATCGAGATATTTTTCGAGACAGTAAGCCCTTACAAGCGGTGACGGGCGGTACATCTTGTAAAAGCTGAGTATTTCATCGGGAATATCTATATAGGGTGTTGTTTCGTCAAGTTCCTGCTTAACGAGTTCATCGCAGAAAACGTGGCTGAGTTCCTCAGCGGTTACAGGTTTTAAAGTTGCAGGATTGAGGAGTGGTGCAGGTTTTTTCTTCATATCCGCCCTTACATTGTACCACTGTTTAGGGAGTTCTTCTTCTGAGAGATAAATTTTGTATGGTATTTTTTCGTTTGACATATTAATTCTCCTTATTTAAAATCGTCAAATTGCGCCTTTGATGCCTTGCGTTTTCGTTCACTTCACTCCGTTCCGTTCACTCCCAACGCAAGGGCGCAATTTTCCTCCTATTTAAAATCGTCAAATTGCGCCTTTGATGCCTTGCGTTTTCGTTCACTTCACTCCGTTCCGTTCACTCCCAACGCAAGGGCGCAATTTTCCTCTTATTTAAAATTCAAATTTTTAACGGTGATAACCGCCGCCGCCGTGACCACCGCTGTGCGAATGACCTCCGCCACCGCCGCCTCTGCTGCTGCTTGATTCTATTTTGGTTCTTGTTGTATGTGTACGCAGGAAAGTATCTGTCTGCACACTGAACTGTGATTTCTGCTTTGAAACATATACATCAGGGCTTGTTGATGCCTTGAATTTGTAATGACTTTTAATGCAGGCTTTTGTTATCAGTGATATTACAATACCTATCAGGAATGATACAAAGGTTATGAAAATCACGGTTGAAGGGGCATTTCCCCTTGTTATGTAAAGTTCACCGTTTTTGTAATAGAAAACTTTTCCCGAAGAACTGTCCTTGTAATGTCTTGAAAAACTCTTGCTTTCGTTTTTTTGGTTCATAAGGAAATCGCAGAATGCCGTAATTGCCTCATGAATCTGTTCAGCCTTGATTTCCTCGCCTGATACAGGGAGATGAGGAATCATAAATCCTTCAAAAGTTCTGTCATCTATTTTATCCTGATACCAGAGTACAGCCTTTCCGCTTGTGGAAAGGTAATCATAAGCAGGAGATTTTCCTGATATATCTATGTAATAGAAAACTCCGTCCGTATCTTCTCCGAAAATTTCGTCATAGCAGTCGTCCGCAAAAATTTCCGTTTCATAGTCAGAATTGTCAATATAAAGACTGTCAGGGAGAAATACAACTATATTCATTTCAAGCAATTCCGAATATGCATCTATCATTTCATTAATTTCTTCATATTCCACGCTGTCAAAAAGACCGTACTGGTCATAAATTCCCGACAAATCCTTGTCGCCTGAATAGCCTTTTGCATAATTTGCCGCTGCATCAGCCTTTAAAGCGTTAAGCGGAAGGATAAATACACAAATCAGGGCAAGGACGGCTGAAAATATAAATTTCTTCATATTATTCCCGTACCTCCCAGCAAAAAGCCTATAAGCGTAACAGCCGCACATACACCGATACAGAAAAGATTTAATTTTTTATTGTCGAGGGGAGGAGTACCCGCAAGTTTTCCCGTCTGACCGTTGAGTGCAAATTCATATATCTTGTCACCGTATTTATACGACATGAACCATACGGGGAGCATCATATACTGCCATTTTGTACTTCTTATATTGTAAGTTTCGAGATTCGGGGAAACGCTGTTGTAATTGGTGAAAGTTGATTTCATGACATCTTTTCCTGCCTTTGTGACACGTTCCTTTACTCTCGGAAAGACTGCAACCTTGTCAACGTCATACTTATCCGCATAGAATCCGCTGAGGTATGACATATCGAAATCTTTAAGTTCGCCGTAGTCAAAGGGTTCAATGGATTCCATAAGCAAATCCTCTATTTTGCTTTCACCGTCCGCAGGAACTCCGCTTACATAGATATTTCCGTGTCTTTCTACCTGAAATTCCTTTATTTCGGTATATTTGTAACCGCCTGAACTCCATGTGCGGATATTTTTTCCTATGCCTGAATAATCTGCCTTGACATCGCAGTCAGCTACCCAGAAAGGCACATAAAGACCTGTCATTTTTTCGAGCTGCTGTTCTGACTTGAAATCATTCGGCAGAAATTTTCTTTTTTCGCACCATTTTTTGAACATATCGAGTGCGCTGTCTCTTGTTATCTTAAAGCCTATAACTTTATCAGGCTTGAAATTTCCTGCGAGTTTTCCCGAAAGTATTACGGGATTATGGCAGTAATAACAGAAAAGTGCAGTCTGTCCTTCCTCTGCCATTATATCAGCACCGCAGCTTGAACAGTGATACAGATTTGTATGTTCTGCAAAATCGTCTTCTATGGCAGCCTGCTGCTGTGCCTGTTCCTGCGGTATCTGCAAATCCGCATATATTTCTCTTATTTCTTCAACTGTATAACTGCTTTCGCAGTATTCACAGGTTAATTTCTGAGTTGTGGGGTCAAATTTCAAATCAGCATTGCAGTTCGGACATTTATACTCCGCAGCGTCCAATAAAACCACTCCCTTTTCATGTATTAAGAACACATAATTCTACATCATATATAATATCACATTGTAAATTGATTTGCAAGAGAAATTTACAAAATAAGCTTTACAATCAATTATTTTTATATAATATGCTCTGAGATTTTTTTAATGCTTGACAATTTTTGTAAAATAATGTATAATATTATGGACAGCTTTTTGTTTCCGCAAAGAGACTGTTATTATTATTTATTATAAAGGAGATGACGATATTATGAACTATAAATTTTCAAATATTACTGATGAAATCGCAGAACTTGCCGAAAAATCCGTTGAGGGCTATAAAATAGACCCTGCTCTCTATACACAGTATGATGTTAAAAGAGGTCTGCGTGATATAAACGGAAAAGGCGTTGTTGCAGGTCTTACCAATATAAGCACAATTCAGGTTGACCCCGATACAGGTGACGGAAAACTCTATTACAGAGGTATTGATGTTGAAGATATAGTTACAGGTTTCATAAAGGAAAAACGTTTCGGATTCGAGGAAACTGTCTATCTCCTTCTTTTCGGCAATATGCCGTCTTTCCATGAACTTTCTTCATTCAAGAAAATTCTTGCTGATTTCCGCAGTCTGCCCCCGACATTCACCCGTGACGTAATCATGAAAGCCCCCAGCGACAATATGATGAATACTCTCGCAAGAAGTGTCCTCGCACTGTATTCATATGATGACAAGGCTAATCTTATAACTATACCGAATATTTTAAGACAGAGCATTGAACTGATTACTCTTTTCCCGCAGCTTGCAGTATACGGCTATCATATACACCGCTATTCAAGATACGGGGGAAGTATATTCATTCATGACCCTAAGCCTGAACTTTCAATAGCTGAAAATCTCCTGTATATGCTCCGCCCCGACAAGAAATTCACCGAACTGGAAGCCCGTATCCTTGACCTTGCACTCGTTCTCCATGCCGAACACGGAGGCGGTAATAACTCAACATTTACCGTCCATGTAGTTTCTTCATCTGGTACGGATACCTATTCCGCAATCGCTGCCGCCTTAGGCTCGCTCAAAGGTCCTAAGCACGGAGGCGCAAATATCAAGGTCGCTAAAATGTTCGAGGATATGAAACATAATGT
>DGRR01000152.1 GCA_002389995.1 Ruminococcus sp. UBA4383
TCAGTTATTTGCATACTTAACTTCACACTAAAAATTTTACACACAGAATGTTTTGTCTGTGCAACCGCATATTTTTAATATTAAAGTGAGGTTTAATGCCCGTGACTTGTCCTCTTTTTTTAATCAGGAATATTTTATTTTTATTTGCAGATAATAGTAGCAATACAATTCATGTATTAATTTGATGACTGAACAGGAGAGTAAATATGAAAGCTACGGGTATTGTGAGAAGAATTGACGACCTCGGCAGAGTGGTCATTCCAAAGGAGATAAGGCGCACTATGCGTATCCGTGAGGGCGACCCCCTTGAAATATATACGAACAGTGAGGGCGAGGTCATTTTCAAAAAATATTCAGCAATAAGCGAAATGAGTGAAAATGCCTCTTATGTTGCAGATATAATGCATAAAATAGCAGGCTGTGGTGTACTGATATTCGATAAAGACCATGTTGTCGCTTCGGCAGGTGTTCCGAAAAAGGAAATCGCAGAACGCAGAGCTTCTGATGAACTGGAAGAAATTATGGATAACAGGACGCAGTATTTCCGAAAAGGCGACAGCAGAAAAATTTTCCCTGCACAGGGTACTGAATATTTTGCATTGTCAGCCGTTCCGATTCTTGCAGGCGGTGATGTTTCGGGAGCGGTGGTATTTATTGCAAATGAAAAATATCAGGAAGTCACCGATTTGCAAAAAAGCCTTACCAGTGCGGGAGCGCAGTTTCTCGCAAAAAAAATAGAATGATACAATAGATTCACAACTGCAAAAATTGAATATACAGATGTTTAAAGCCATAGTATTTCCGAAACATATTCAGAGGTACTATGGCATTTTTATTGACTTTTCATTGACGGGTAAACCGATAAAAAAATGCTCCGAAGCGATATAGTTCTTCGGAGCTGATTGTTAATTTTTTATAATATTTTCACTGATGCATCTGAGATTCTTTTTTTGTAATAGTCTTTACACCAGTCAAATTCAAAGTTGCCTATTATTTTGAGGTAACTTTCGGCATTGCGGACGGCATTTTCTATTTCGGAAACGTCCTCGGAGCAGGCGCAGATATATACGCCTGTTATTAATATTTCGAGCAGTTTCATATCATGTGCGCCATGAGGCTTATAGTTGTTTTTCATGAGCATACTGAAAGCCATATTGAATTTTTTCAGCTTTGTATCTGAATCTCCGTCATAGGAGTAAGCGGCAGCGCAGTCGGCAAGAGCGAGGGCGATATACAAATCGGCTTTTTTCTGCGGAGAAACTTTTTCGGCATGGTTCTGCATGAAGTTAATATTTTCCGTTCTGAAATCCTCTGCATCACGCCAGTGGTTGAGTTTGCTTTTAGTTTTGAGCATCTGTATACAGTAGTCATATTTTTCGTCACCGCCGAGTTTTCTGTCGCTGAGCATATCGAGGTAAAATTCGGCATTATTGTTATCGTGTATCATATCATAGAGCCTTGCTGTCTGGAGAATATCATCATTTGCGGGTTTCTTGACATCATTCACGAAAGTATCCGCATATTCCTCGCAAAGCTGTTTAGTATAGCCTTTCTGACAATAGAGCTGATACAGTTCATCATATTTTTTCAGTTCGGCAGAAACGGACGGCAGAAAAGCTATTGCCAGTTTAGCCTTTCTTCGTTCCTGAGTAGACTGCATATTAAAAACTCCTCCCGATAATCATAATTTATATTTTAATCCGATAAAAAGTATTTTTTACAATTTAATTTTAGCATAAATACTCTAAACAGTCAATACAACTTTGTGAAAAATACTCAAAACTGTAAATATGCACAAAAAACGGCAATAATTTTTTACTAAAAATACTCCTGAATATTTAAGCTTATTTAAAGGATATGTGTTATAATATAAGTATAGTGGGTAACTGCGTTTATTCACAGAATACGAAAGGGGTAATTTTATATGAAAATACTTGTAGTTGAAGATGAGGTACAGCTTGCCGATGCACTTTCGGAAATTTTAAAGAGGAATATGTATTCGGTAGATACGGCTTATAACGGGATTGACGGTCTTGACAATGCGCTGACGGGCGTTTATGACGGAATAATCCTCGATATAATGCTTCCGGGAATGAACGGCATTGAGATACTCAAAAATCTGAGAAAAGAAAAAATCAGCACGCCTGTGCTTCTTCTCACGGCAAGAAGTGAAGTTGAGGACAAAATAAACGGTCTTGACTGCGGTGCGGACGATTATCTGACAAAGCCTTTTGTAACAGGTGAACTCCTCGCAAGAGTAAGGGCTTTAACCCGCAGGAGAGGTGAAGTAATGGACGACAATAAAATGTCATTCAACGGACTGGAACTCAATAAGAATAAATGTTCTATAATCTATCAGGGAAATGATATAAAACTCAGCCTTAAAGAATATCAGATAATGGAACTGTTAATCGCAAATCCTAAGCAGATTCTCCCGAAAGAACGCATTATAGAGAAAATATGGGGCTATGAAAGTGATGTGGAATATAATAACATAGAGGTTTACATATCTTTCCTCAGAAAGAAAATAAGCGTCATTTCCGCACCCGTCCAGATTAAAACCGCCAGAGGAATAGGCTATTCGCTTGAATAAATTAATGACAGCTCCCCGATTTTAAAATAAGGGGGGATTGGGGGGAATAAGCCGCCCCTTGACATGAGAATGAACGGAGCGACAGCGGAGTGAATGAAATGTCAAGCACAAAAGGGCGGCTTCCCCCCATTTAAGATAGGAGGTCTTATGTTTAAAAAAGTACAGCTTAAATTTTTCGGGATAATCGTGAGCATATTGCTGGCTATATTTATAGCTGTCCTCGGCTCTATAAACCTGATTATGAATTCCCTTATGGAAAGACAGTCACAGAACGTTCTCGAAAAAATCGCCGCAGGCGTTGAATATGATGATAAAACTTCTACTTTTACATTTAAAAGGGATTTTGAAAAAATGGACGACAGATTCGACAATAATATCCCTCCTCCCGATAAGCCTGCTGAGGAATCTGTCCCCGTTACAACCGTCATAACTACAACGGAAATTTTAACTACTGTAACCGAAACGGTCGTGACTTCTGCCGAAACTGAAACTGTTCCGCCTACTGAGGAAATTACCGAAGAACCAACCGAACCTCAGCCACAGGAGGAAGAACCCCCTCCGCAGGATAATCCCGATGATGAACCGCCACAGCCTCCCGAAGAAATTCATGAGGAAACTCCTCCGCCCGAACAGCCTGCCGCTGTTGTCACTCCGTCCGAAAATATTGAAGAAAATAATGATGATGACAATGATGATGATGACAGCGATGACGATAATGACGATGATTACGATGACGACAGACCGCCTTTCCCTGATGACCCTTTTAACCCGTTTGACCCGAATCAGCCACCCGATGAACGTGACGACTGGGGACATCAGTGGGACAGGGGCGAACATGAAAACCGTGGAGGAAAATGGGGATATAATCCCATTATGGCTGCATACTGCGCTTATATTCCAAGAGGAATTGCACTTCTTGCAAATACAACAACTGCACAGACTCAGCCTGCAACAAATGGAACTCAGCCCATACCGCAGGAAAATCAGCCCATGTATGATTTCAAAAGATTTGACAGAGAACCTGTCCCGAAATCTCTTGATACTATTGATTTCTTTATCGTAATGGCGGACAAGGACGGAAAATATGTCGCTATACATAATAATGATGATTTGTCCGAGGAAAACGCACAGAAATATATTGATGCAATTTCCGAAAAAGGCATAACAGGCGGTATGGTGAATAATTATCAGTTCCTCTCCGCCGAAAAAAGCAACGGCACTATTTTTGTATTCACCGATAAATCTGCCGAAATGAATATGTTAAGCAAACTCAAAAGAACAACTATCACAATAGGTCTGATAAGTATTATTCTTCTTTCCGTTGCATCATATTTTCTCAGCGGACTGATTGTAAAGCCTATAAAAGAAGCTTTCGACAAGCAGAAACAGTTCATATCAGATGCAAGCCATGAACTTAAAACTCCGCTTACGGTTATTTCAACAAATGCAGATGTATTGTCAGGCGAAATAGGGGAGAATAAATGGCTTAACTATATTCAGGACCAAGCAGACAGAATGAATGTTCTTGTAAACGAACTCCTCAACCTCACAAGACTTGAAAACAATACATCTAATTTTATCCTTACAGAGTTTGATTTGAGCAAGGCTATCGAAAATACTGCGCTCCCCTTTGAATGTCAGGCTTTTGATACAAATAAAAATTTTGTACTCAATATTGATGAGGGTATACACATAACCGCAAGCGAACAGCACGTCAAACAAATGGCTGCCATATTCATTGACAACGCTCTCAAATATTCAAAGGACGGCGGAACTGTAAGAGTTTCCCTCACTAAAGACAAGGATAAAAAAATTTCATTCTCAGTCTATAATACAGGCTCAGGAATCAAAGAAAGCGAAAAAGATAAAATCTTTGAACGCTTTTACAGAAGTGACGAATCCCGAAACCGTGCCGCAGGAAGCTACGGACTCGGTCTTGCAATCGCAAAATCTATAATCGACAAGCATAAATTCAAGATAAATATTGAAAATGATGAGGGAAAGAGTATCTGCTTTATTGTGAATATGTAGGGGGCTTGGGGGGAGAGCAACGCCCTTGTGATGAGAGTGAACGAAACGGAGTGAAGTGAACGAAATCACAAGGTTTAAAGCGTTGCGTTCCCCAATTCTGAATAACAGGCTTGAATATT
>DGRR01000146.1 GCA_002389995.1 Ruminococcus sp. UBA4383
CCCTGCATGACGCGGACCACGCCTTCCACGATGTCGTCCACATAGGTGAAGTCGCGCTTGCAGTTTCCGTAATTGAAAATCTTGATTATACCGTCATTTTTAAGGGTATTTGCCGCTGAAAAGTAAAACATATCAGGTCTGCCCGCAGGTCCGTAAACCGTAAAGAAACGCAGTCCCGTAGAGGGAATATTGTATAATTTTGAATAGGCATGGGCTAAGAGTTCATCTGATTTTTTAGTAGCCGCATAGAGTGAAACAGGATTGTCAACCTTGTCATCAGTGCTGAACGGAACTTTTTTATTTCCGCCGTAAACTGAGGAACTTGATGCATATACAAGATGTTCAACAGGATTATGACGGCAGGCTTCGAGGATATTATAGAAACCTATGATATTTGATTCGATATACACATCAGGGTGTTCAATTGAATATCTCACACCGGCCTGAGCAGCGAGATTTACGACAACATCAAAATGATATTCGCTGAAAAGCTTGTCAATGAGAGCCTTGTCACCGACAGAGCCTTTTACAAAAACGTGTTTCACGCTTGAATTTTCGGCAGTTTTTTCGATAAGACCGAGGCGGTATTCTTTAAGTGAAGGGTCATAGTAGCTGTTCATATTGTCGAGGGATACGACTGTACCCGAATCGAGTTCACCGAGCAGTCTGATAACCAGATTTGCACCGATAAATCCGGGAGAGCCTGTAACGAGGATATTTTTTCCGTTGAGATTAATTTTCTGCATAAATATCTCCTTTACTGTATGAAATTATTCGGCATTCCATGGCTGATAGTCTTTACCTTCGAGGATATCAGCGATTCTTTCGCAGGCATGACCGTCACCGTAGGGATTGCAGGCTTGTGACATTTTGCGGTATTCCTCCTGATTTTCGAGGAGTTCTCTGAAAGCGTTGTAAATAGTTTCCTCATCAGTGCCGACAAGGCGGAGAGTACCTGCATCAACGCCTTCGGGTCTTTCGGTGGTATCTCTCATGACGAGGACGGGAACGCCGTAGGAGGGACATTCTTCCTGAATACCGCCTGAATCGGTAAGGCAGAGGAAACTTCTTGCCTCAAAGTTATGGCAGTCGAAAACTTCAATCGGTTCGATAATATGAATACGGTCGCAGTTGCTGAGTTCCTGATTTGCGGCTTCCCTTACGGCAGGATTCATATGAATGGGGTAAACGGCTTTGCAGTCGGGGTGTTCATCGAGTACACGTCTTATAGCCCTGAACATACGGTGCATAGGTTCACCGAGATTTTCTCTTCTGTGGGCGGTAATAAAGATAAGCTTGTCATCGCCTACCCAGTCGAGTTCGGGGTGAGAATAATCTTCCCTTACGGTATGCTGCATAGCATCAATGACAGTATTTCCCGTGATATAGATATTGTCGGGATTTTTGCCTTCACTGATGAGGTGTTCTGCGGCGAGTTTTGTGGGGGCGAAATTATATCTGCTTATAATTCCCACGGCTTCACGGTTAAATTCTTCGGGATAGGGAGAATATATATTATAGGTTCTCAGACCTGCTTCAACGTGACCGACAGGAATCTGCAAATAAAAACAGGCGAGGGCGGTTACGAAAGTAGTTGAAGTATCACCGTGGACGAGGACTATATCGGGCTTTGCCTCTTCGATTACTTTTTTGATAGAGTTGAGGATATTTGTAGTGATATCGAAAAGGGTCTGTCTGTCCTTCATGATATTCAGGTCATAGTCGGGAACGACATTGAAAGTTGCAAGAACTTGGTCGAGCATCTGGCGGTGCTGTGCAGTAACGCAGACGATAACTTCGAGGGAATCTCTTTTTTTCATTTCGTTGACGAGGGGACACATTTTTATAGCTTCGGGTCTTGTACCGAAAACGGTCATGATTCTTTTTTTCATAGTTCCTCCTTATATAAGCCTTGCATAGACTAATCTTGCTTTCAGGATTTTTGCGGCATAGTAGATATTGTTTTTGAAATCAAGAGGATTTTTCGAGACAGCTTTAAGCCATATGAAAAATGCCCTGAACAGCTGTTCATTCATTGCATAATACGGAGCGATGAGAAGAAGTCTCCATGCATAAGCTTTTTTATGGTTTCTGAGGTAGGGGAGATTTTTCTCGATAATTCTTTCAAATCCTGAGATTTTATTCAGTGGTTTTTTTGTAATCTGTTCGCCCTCGTGGATATGGTAAACGGAAAGCGGTTCGTCCACGAAATTCACAAGACCGATTCTTGAAATTCTGAGCCATGCGTCCAAATCCTGAGAAGCTTTCATTTCGGTATCGAAACCGCCTGCTTTTCTGAGGGCTTTGGTTCTGATTAAGGGGAATGAAGCAGAGCCGACAAAATTCTCAAAGATAAGTTTTGAATAGATTTTACCGTTTTCCATGCGTGAATGGTGGACGGAAGAATCTCCTGTTGTTTCGTTGAGTATGGTGTAATCGCAGTAGACGAGGGCAATTTTTTCGGAAGTAAAGGCTTTGAGTTGTTTTTCTGTTTTATTGGGAAGCCATTCGTCATCATCATCGAGGAAAGCGACAAACTCACCCTCTGCACATTCAAGACCTGTATTTCTTGCGGCACACGCACCCTTGCAGACTTCATGGGGGATATATTTTATTCTTGGGTCGAGGTTTTCAGCGAGTTCCTTTATTTGGTTTCGGTATTCAAAATCGGGGGTACTGTCGTCCACAAGGATAATTTCGATATCCCTGTAAGTCTGTGCGATGACGCTTTTCAAGGCACGTTCCACGACTTCGGGTTCTCTGCAATGGGTTGTAATAATAGCTGATACCATAATTCCTCCAATATTATTTTCTGTCCTCTACGGGGACGATTCTGAGTTCTCTGTTGCTTGTGACGATTGAATGGGGCGGGATAACACCGCTCACGACACAGCCTGCACCTATGATACAGCCGTCACCTATGACGGTATTTCTGAGGATAATTGCATTTACGCCAATCCAGCATTTAGAGCCGATTCTGACAGAGCCTACGGAATAGCCGTCACTGATACCGTTTTTGTCGAATTTATGGTTATGGTCGTAAATGCAGACATTGGGGGCGAAAAGGGTATTGCTGCCGATTGTGATTTCGCCGTGACAGCTCATAATCATATTTTTGTTTATGCCGACATTTTCGCCCACGGAGATGATACCGCCGTCACAGGATATGCTTGAATTTTCGCAGATTCGGACATTTTTTGAGAATCTGACTTTTCCGTTGTTTTTTGTTATTATTTTTGTACTTGGGGCGATTCTGCCCAGACCGCTGACAGATACGCTGTCACGGTAGAGAGTTTTAAGGGATATTCCTTTGAGGAGATATCCCATTGCGTTAAACAGTCTGCCCATTTAGTTCCTCCTTTCGGGTGTTCCCGCTGCGGATATCCTTTTCAAAGCAGTAGATAAACGAGAACAGAAGCATAAGATAGTAATATGTATTCGGATAAAAGAGCAGGTTGGCGGCGAGAAGTCTTATTATAAGCAAGCCGACAAAAAACCACACATCTTTTTTATTGCCGTCATGTATGAAATAAGTTGTGAGGAGGGCGGCAATCAGGACAGTGCCGATAATGCCCATGCTGTAAAAACTCTGTATAAACATATTATGCGGAGCGATACGGACAGCATTTACTTCAAGACCGTGACCTGTAAAGAGCTTGAATTTGTCCGCCATCATTTCCTCATAGTAATACAGCCAGATATCCCACCTTCCCGTAGTCATGGAGCTTACAGTTGCGTCCTCCGCAGCAAAGTCGAGAAGTCTTGTCATATACGTCCCCGCAAAGGAGGCGATTACGCCTGAAAGGACAGTGAGAAGAAAGACGACAATCACCATTCCCATGATAAGGTTCTGTACATTTTTATGTGTGTACACATAGCTGACGAAGAACATGAAAATCAGGACAAGGGATATTATAAAGGTTTTGCTCTGCGACATTATGCCGAATATTATCAGCGGAATACTCAGTACATAGAATAATTTGTCTATGACATTTCTTCTGAAAAGAATCAGCAGGGAAGCCAGAGAGACAGTTACTTCAATTGAGTAATAGTTTGCGTTTGAAATCAGACCTGAAAATCTGTATGCGACCGTATCAGCGTCAAGTCTTACATAGAACAGTGACAAATATGAATCAATTTCAGGAAAGATATTATTCATTTTGCCGAAAACTGATGATGCAAGAACTCCGAGAGCGTAGAATATCGTCATATTTCTTGACGAAAGTTTTTTATAGGCATCTGTGCCGAAATAGACAAGCAGCAGACAGATTTCAATAGTAAACCTGACCAGTGCGGACATCTGGAAAGAAATGAACACTGTCATAAATATTGAATAAAACAGCATTATCATACTGCTTACAAAGGGCAGTACATTAAGCTCTTTGAACCGCTTCATAAGTATCTTTGCGATAGGCACAAGCTGGAGGTATGTAAACAGCGAGGTACTTTCCTTGTTTGTCTTGAATATATTCATAAAAGAAAGGAAGAAAAGCAGGGCTTCCGCTGATTCACTTTCATCGGCAGCGCACAGATAAACTGCAAGGATACCAAAAGCCGCCAGAGTGATTACTGAACTTTTAAGTCCGAGGACTATCAGAAAGGCAATGAAAACAAAGCCGATGACTTTTTTTATTTTAATCGGATTGTCCACAGAAGGCGAATCTGTCATCATCTGAAAATTTTCTCCCATTCACGAATAATAGGTTCAGCCCTGAAAGATTCAGCTCTTTGTCTGCCTTTTCTGCCGAGTTCGTTTCTGAGGTTTTCGTTTTGCAGGAGTGTAAGCACAGCGTTTGCGAAAGACTTGTGTGCTTCATCGAAAGACCTGTAATTCCATGCATTTTCATCTCTTGTAAATTCCATAGACCTTATGCCGTATTCCGAGATTCTGAAACCGTGTTTTATTTTATGCGGATTATCGGGCGAAAGTATTTCCGCAGGACCTGACGGGCAGTTTACGGCAACCGCAGGAGTACCGCAGGCAAGGGCTTCTATGAGTACATTCGGGAAACCCTCGCTGTAAGACGGCAGTACAAAAACATCTGAATTTGCGACATATTTGTACAGTTCTTTCTGAAATCCCATGAGCAGAACTTTGTCATCGAGTTTAAGCTGATGAATGAGGTTTTCTATTTTATCCCTGAGTTCACCGTCACCGAGCATGACGAGGCGTGCATTTTCGTCTTTCATGGAAATAAGCTTGAAAGATTTGAGCAGATGACAGAAAGCTTTCTGTTCGGCGAATCTTCCGACAGAGATAATAGTTTTTTTATCTTTTGTGAAGTCGAGGAATTTCTGTTCAGGCTGTTCTTTTGTCATGGAGACTATATTGTCTATATCGAGTATATTGTAAACTGTTTTGCATTTTGATTTGAGTGCGGGATATTTTTTCCGGAAATAAAGCTGCTGCTGCAACGAATTGAACACGATACAGTCGGAGGAAGCCGCCATTTGTCTGTAAAATTTGCTGTGAACGACCAAATCGCCGTATTCACGGCATGAGACTATTTTTTTACAGCCGTATTTTGCATAGTTTATGATATTTGAGACGGGGAGGATAATGAAAAGGCAGTCAAATTTTTCTTTTCTGACGATTTTTTTAAGTCTGTGCAGTCTGCGAATGGAGTTGACGGCTTTTGCGGCATAGCCCTCCCTGCATGAGAGGTTAAGGCTTATAACTCTGCCGTCAAAAGGGATTGAGCCGATATTTTCCTGAACTATTATGGAAACCTCGATATTTTCGGGGAGATATTTTGCGATATTGATTGCACTTCTTTCATTTCCGCCGAAGTTAAGGGAATTTACGAGTATTCCGAGTTTGAATTTATTTCCCACATTGTACCTCCTTATCTGTCAAGGTCCTTGTACAGTCTTTTGATTCTCTGAGCCATTATGCGCCATGAGAACTGTTTATTATAGAGAGCGTTTTCTCTTTGAGCCATTTCAGCCCATTCGTTTCTGCGTTCAGCGAGTGCGGAAATACCTGATTCAAGACCCTGTTTTGAGAAATCGACAGTTATTCCTATGTTATTTTCCCTGATGATATCGTCAAAGCCCGTATTGTTAGCCATAATGATAGGTTTTCCGAGCATTATAGCCTCATAGAACTTATTGGGGGCGCAGTAGCGGTGATTTCTGACAACGGGGTCATAGAGTGCTACCATTAAATCGCAGTCATTTTCGAGGGAAAGGGTATTTTCGTAGGGGAGTTTTCCATAGAAGAACACATTCGGATATTCCTCGGCTTTCTGAGCGATATAGCTTTCGAGCATACCGAAACCGCCTATATGAAATTCGTATTTATCGGGATTTTTTCCGACAAATTCGATAATATCCTCAAGCATATGAGTTTCAACGAGTACACCGACATAAACTATTTTAATTTTGTCGGGACATGATTTTTCGCTTAAAACTCTTACGGTATTTTCTGATACTTTGCAGTCGGGAGTATTATGGATAGCGACTAATTTTTTAGGTTTACTGCCACGGATTTGTTTTTTTCTTTTTTCGGTGCAGATGATAGTAACATCAGCATTGTTTATGATACTGAAATCAAATTTTTTGATAAGCGGGCGGAGTTTTCCGAGGTTATGGGAATCCGCATAGAAATCGAGAATATGATAGATGAATTTCTTTTTATATTTTTTTGCGGCAAATGAAGCGACAGCCGCAGTATCAAAATCGAAAGCATGAATGATATCATAATTTTCGGAATTTTTACTGAGCCATTCTTTAAGTCTTTTCTGGAAAGTGAGCAGTGGCTTGAGATTTCCCCTGAATCCTGCTCCGAAAGAGGCTTTTATGCCGAATCTTACGATATCAGCACAGCCGTCAGCCAGTTCGAGCGTGGAATTTTCCGAATAATAGTCCCTGTCCCTGTCCCAGCCGATAACTGTTACCTTATAGCCTGATTTGATGAGGGTATTTGCGGCTTTTTCGACAGGCGGGTCGGGAGATACAGGATTTGACCTGATTAAAACAACCTTTTTCATTTTTTGAGAACCTCCTTGTATATTTCCATCATTTCCTTGACAACGACATCATCGCTGTATTCTCTTACCCGTCTGAGGTTATACTTACGCATTTTTGCGACAAGAGCGGGTTCGGAAACAAGTATGCTAAAAGCCTTTGCAAATCCCGATACATTTTTGGGGTGGCACAGGAAACCGCCTTTTCCGCTCTGAACGAGTTCGGTATTTCCTCTTATTTTTGAAACTACACAAGGCAGACCCGAAGCCATTGCTTCCATGATAGACCTTGAAAGACCCTCTCTGAATGAAGGCATTGTAAATATATCAGATGCCGCATACAGTTCATTGACATCTGTTCTGAATCCGAGAAAATGAACATTGTTTTCAAGACCGTTTTCCCTTGCGAGGATTTCAAGGCTTTCCTGACAGTCGCCCACACCGCAGAGAATGTAATGTATATGCGGATTATTTAATTTTGCCATTGCCGAGATTATAACGCTGTTATTCTTATTTTCATTAAGTTCGCCGACAGAAATAATAACAATATCGTCATCGGAGAAGCCGAGTTCCCTGCGTTTTTCATCACGGCAGCTTTCAAATCCGCCGTACTGAGTCAAATCAATTCCGACACCGTGAACCTTGTAAGCCCTGCCGTTTTTTTTCAGTCTGAATTTTTTAGCGGCTGCGAAGTCCTCGTCATTCATTGTGACAACGGCATCAGAAATTCTTGCAAGAGTTTTCTCGACATTGTAATATATGAGCCAGTTTATCTGGGGCGCACCCTTATAGAAATGGAAACCGTGAGCCTGATAGATAACGTGTTTCACATGGCATTTTCTGCCTGCCAGTCTGCCCACAACACCTCCAATAGGGGTATTGCAGTGAATGATATCTATTTTTTCCTTTTCAATAAGCTCCACGACCTGTTTATAAGCCTTGTAATTTCCTGGTTTATAGGGAGTTCTTATAAAATCAATCTGATGTATTTTTATGCCGTAATTTTCCTCGTCCGCCTTTATTTCGTCCTCATTCTGATAGCCCGTCCAGTCTCCTGCGATATGAAATTCCATACCAAGTTCATGTGCAGCCTTTATACTTGAAAATGAAAAATTATTCACTTTATTTGCAGTATTCATTATGTACAGTATTTTGATGCTCATAAATATCCTCCGTAAATAAAACCGTTATTTTTGCGGTCAGTCCTTTTCCAGCACGGCAAAGACTGTTTTTACCATAGTCATAATTTCACCGAAAAACGAGAAATTTTTCACAGAATCGAGATTCCACTTCATTTTATCGGGCAGAACGTCATTGATATAGACTTTATCCACATCATCTGCTGCGCTGAGGAGTTCATATTCACGTTTATACTTTATGCTTGCCTCCGAGGTAATTCCTGCGGGCATGAGGAGAGTTGCATAAAATTCGGGCTTATAGGCTTTGACGTACTTTACGACTTCGGGTCTTGTTCCCACGAATGACATATCGCCCGAAAGCACATCAAACACCTGCGGAAGTTCGTCCAGACGCAGGTTACGGAGTTTAGCACCTACTCTTGTGATACGGTTGTCATCGCTTACGGTAACGGCAGTACCGATTTTATCGGCATTTGAGACCATAGTGCGGAACTTGTGGATTTTGAATTTTTTTCCGTAAGTTGTAACACGTTCCTGACGGTAGAAAACAGGTCCTTCCGAATCGAGTTTTATAGCAGTTGCGATAACAGCCATCGGCACGGCAGTAACGGCAAGTACAGCCATGCCTGCCGAAATATCGAACATTCTTTTGAGAACGAGCTGATGACGTTTTTTATTCAGATGTTCCCAGTAGGGTCTCACTTCGGGAGTACGCATAAATTTAGGCAGTTTATCCCAGTCACGCAGCATACTTTTCATTCAAACACCTTCTTTAATTATATTTTTTATATTAATTCACTGTATACAGTTTTGAGGATTTCGCACACATAGTCTGCATCTTCGTCAGTAAGTCTTGTATGCAGCGGGAGTGATACGAGGTTTTTATAATAGTCGTAAGAAACAGGATAATCCGAGCAGTCTTTTCCGTAAGCTGTCATCATGGGGAGCGGTTTGTAGTGGACATTTGTTGCAACACCGTACTCAGCCATTTTTGTGATAAATTCATTTCTTTTTTCTTCGGAAATATCGGGGATACGGATAAGGTACAGATGATTGCTGCTGTCCATGAAATCCGTATGGTGGACAAGATGCGAAATACCGAGACTGTCGCAGATACTGTCATATTTTGCGATAATCTGAATACGTCTTTTGAGGAGTTCGGGGTAGCGGTCGAGTTGTTTCAGACCGATAGCCGCCATGATATCAGTCATATTGCATTTATACCATGCGCCTATGATATCGTATTCCCATGCGCCTGCCTTAGTTTTGGAGAGAGCGTCCTTATTCTGACCGTGGAGGGAAAGAAGCTGATAGAACTTATATATTTCGGCATCGGTAACGCCTGAATCGTATACCGACTGAGGGAGATTCCATACAGCCGCACCGCCCTCGGCAGTTGTGAAGTTTTTAACGGCATGGAAACTGAAAGATGAAAAATCTGCAATTCTGCCGCAGTATTTTCTTTCACCGTTTATAATTCTGCCTGCACCGAGACTGTGGGCGCAGTCTGCAACGACAGCAACACGCCCCATAGCTTTCTGTATTCTGCATGAAAGTTCGGACAAAGGCGAGCCGTCCGATTCCATAGGTTTAAAGAGATTTTTTTTGCGTTCGACTATTTCGTATATTCTTTCATAATCGCAGACTATGCCGCTCAGGTCAACAGGTATAACAGCTTTGGTTTTTTCAGTTATAGCAGCTTCGAGCTTATCGTAATCCATTTCGGGGGCGTGAGTATTCCTGTCGCCGTCCTTTTGAATATCGACAAAGACGATTTTTGCACCGCAGTGTATTGCAGCGGAAGCGGTAGCGGTATATGTATATGCAGGGACGATAACTTCATCTCCCTGTTTTATTCCGAGGATACGCAGGTTAAGTTCTTCTGCGGCAGTTGCCGAATTGAGACACACGACTTTATTGCTGAATTTCTTGGTATTTTCGGGAGTTGAACAGTCGATATCATTTCTGCCCGTACTGATATATGCGGCGAGCCGTCTTTCGAGGAGTTTAACTCTCGGACCTGTTGTAATCCAGCCGGAGCGCATAGCTTCGGCAACTTCGGCTATTTCGAGTTCAGTTATATCAGGCGGGCTGAAATTGATTGTACGTTTTTCCATAATCGTTCCTCTTTCATAAAATTATATTATTTAATGATATTCATGCTTTTTCAGATTATTCACAATAAAGAGAAAATGCACTATCTTTTAAAAGAAATTATAGCACATTTAATGAATAATGTCAATAGAAAAATGTAATCGCACCAAAATATTTTTAACACTTTTACTAATTTCAGGAAAAAATATCTGCTGCAACGGCATTATTCTTTTGATATAAAAGCGAGGGCGCAGGGCATACGACCGCATATAACACAGTATTTTACATCTTTACAGCCTGCATTTTCAAAGAATTTCTTATATGAATCTATATCGAACTGTCTTTTGAAGTCTGCGCCTAATTTTTCGAGAAGTCCGACAATATGGTGTTTTTTGCCGTCTGCGATATTTATGTAAGTAGGAATGATAACCTTACCGCCATGTCTGCACACTCTGAGGAGTTCACTGAGGGCGGACTGAGGGTCATCGAGGAGGTGAATGACATTTCCTGCGATTACTTTATCGAAAGTATTGTCTTTGAACATAAGTTTGTTCATATCGGCAGCGGCGAATTTTACGTTATTGAATTTTTTCAGTTTTTTTCTTGTCTGTCTGAGCATAGGCTCAGAGAAATCGGTACAGATAAGCTTCCTGCATTTCGGAGCGATATGGATACTTATTGCGCCCGTACCGCAGGCACATTCGAGAACCCTGTCATCAGCATTGATTTCCTTTGCGGCAATTTTGCCTGTATTTCGGTAAACTGCACCATTGTAGACAGTTTCAAAAAAATCATAGATTGAAGCAACTTTATCCCAGAACATATATATCCTCCTGACAAAAATAGTATGTTAATATTATATCACACAAAATGCAATTTGTCAAAGCAAATAAAATATTTTGATGACATACGGCAAAAAAATGCGGATACCGCACAGTATCCGCATTTTTCACAAAAAACAGTTAGGGTTGTTGCACTTCTGAAAACCTGCTTTCAGTGCATCGTCAAGCGAATCAAAGACCTTAATCATATTATCGGGTTTATTTCTGATATATCTGCATTCTCTTCTGCCGTGAACGAACATATTAAGGGCATAATAGGAAATATTCGTATCAATATTCAATTTTCCGACAAAATCCTCTATACTGTCCGCAAATGTGACAGTTCTGCTGAAAGCATTATTCATGACAAAGCCTTTTGAAGTGCCGTTTAATTTTTCTTCTACGAGGTGACAGCCTTTAATATTTTCCTTTCTGATTAGCTTATTATAGATATTCACGAGGGTAATTTTAGTAAAGATGAAATAGTCGTTCATGTTGCCTATAAGCCAGTATTTTGTATTGTCATTTTTGAGAATACCGCTTTTAATCCAGCTTTTTGAGGAATCGAGGCGTTCGCAGTATTCGATGTAGATATTGCCTGTTTCAGCGTGGCGCATATCGTATTTTATTTCGATACCGAGGTTATTTTCGCCTGCGAACTGACCTTTTTCGCTGTTATATCCGCCTATATCGACACCGCAGGACTTGAATTTCCGCTGTACCCAGAGTTCAAACTCATGACCTTTTGCGAGCTGATTTCTGAAATAATCTGTTTTGGTGCGGTTTCTGTCCCAGTCAACGGGCTTTTCAAATCTGAGCGGATTATTGAAAAAGGCGGTATTCCATTTTTTGACATACTCATTAAAGCGCATTATGAGAGATTCGGTTATTCTGAAATCATCATAGCTGACGTTTGATTTTTCGACAACAATGCTGTACCAGTAGAGAATCAGGTGTTCTTCTGCGGACAAATTTCTCTGTAAATCTATCATAAATTCTCCTGCGGGTCATATTTTTTGAGACTGTCGAGCATTTCCCTGTATTCTTCCCAGCTTATATATTCACCGCCCATGCTTTCGAGGTGGTCTGTATGGAACTGGCAGTCTATCATAAGGAAATTTCTTTCTTCGAGAATCTTTGAAAAGATTATCAGTGCAGCTTTTGAGCCGTTTTCCATATCCGAGAACATACTCTCACCGAAAAAGCATTTACCGAGACAAACACCGTAAAGACCGCCTGCAAGTTTTCCGTCAATGAATGATTCAACGCTTACAGCGAGGTTGTTTTCATACATACGGATATAAGCTTCCTCCATATCGTCAGTAATCCATGTAGTTTTTCTTTTGGTTCTGCATCTGTGAATAGTATCCGCAAAGTCACGGTTAATTCTTATATACACTTCATGTTTCCTGAAAAATTTTTTCATTGAAGAAGAAACATGAATTTTTGAGGGGCGGATTATGAATCTTTTTTTCGGACACCACCAGAGAATTGGAGAATCCTCATTGAACCACGGGAATATTCCGTTGCCGTAAGCGAGGACAAGCCGTTCAACGGACAAGTCCCCTCCTACTGCGAGCAGACCGTTATCATCTGCGAGAGTGGGTTCAGGGAAATATATATCATTGTCATCAAGTCTGTAAACAGCCATTTCTGCTCCTTTCTGTTTTTTCTGCGGAAATAATGAACTTGTCATTTTCAGCGGAGAGGACAAGTTTTCCGCCGTTTTTAAGCTTGCCGAAAAGAATTTCATCTACAAAGAGGGGTTTTATTTCATTTCTTATCACACGTTCGGTTTCTCTTGCACCGAACTGCTGACTTATACCCTTTTTGATGACGAGGTTTTCGGCATTTTCATCTACTTCAAAATCTATTTTTTTAGCACTGAGCTGACCTGCGAGTTCACCGAGTTTTTTTCTCACGATAAGCGAAGCCATTTTGTCGTCCATGCTGTTGAACACCACAATTTTATTCAGTCTGTTTCTGAACTCAGGCTGAAAAGTATGGTTTACGGCTTCAATAAGGGAACTGTTGTCCTTTGCGGAGGTAAAGAAACCTATATCAGCCTTGCCGATTTTATTTGCGCCTGCATTTGAAGTCATTATGACAACAATATTTCTGAAATCAGCTTTTCTGCCCTGATTGTCCGTAAGTGTAGCGTAGTCCATGACTTGCAGGAGGATATTGTAAATATCGCTGTGAGCCTTTTCGATTTCGTCAAGGAGAAGTACAGCCGAGGGGGATTTGCGGACAGCTTCCGTGAGCAGACCGCCGTCATCATAGCCGACATAGCCCGCAGGAGAGCCTATCAGCTTTGCGACAGCGTGTTTTTCACCGTATTCGCTCATATCGAATCTTATGAGTTTAACACCGAGTTCATCAGCGAGGGACTTTGCGATTTCGGTTTTTCCGACACCCGTAGGACCTACGAATAACAGGCTTGCGAGGGGTTTGTTTTCATCGAGCAGACCCGCCTTTGAAAACTTGACTGCATTGACGACCTGACTTATGGCTTCATTCTGACCGAAAACTCTGTTTTTGAGTTTTGATTCAAGATTTTTCAGACCTGAAACGTCATCTGTGGAGACAGTTTCGACAGGCACACGGCAGATAGTAGTCAGCACTTCGTTGATAATGTTTTTGTCAACGGTCTGGATTTTCTTGTCTGTGGGGTGTAATTTCCTGTAAGCACCTGCCTCGTCAATGAGGTCAATGGCTTTATCGGGGAGAAAGCGTTCATGGATATATTTTGCGCTCATACTGACGGCATATTCGAGGACACCTTTTGCGAATTTAACGCCATGGAATTTTTCATAGCCTGATTTAAGACCGTTTAAAATTTCGGTTGTTTCCTCCTGAGAGGGTTCTTTTATTTCGATATTCTGGAATCTTCTGGCGAGGCTTTTATTTTTCTCGAAATACTTTTTATATTCTTCAAAAGTAGTTGCGCCTATAAATCTGATATGCCCGTCAGTAAGGTAGGGTTTGAGCATATTTGAGGCATCGAAAGAGCCTTCGCCGACAGCACCTGCACCTGCGAGGTTATGGATTTCGTCAATATATATGATAGGTTTTTCTTCCCTGCTGATATCATTGAGTAATTTTTTAAATCTTTTTTCAAAATCTCCTCTGTACTGAGTACCTGCGAGCATACTGCCGAGGTCGAGTGAAAATATTTTTGCTCCGATAAGCGGTTCAGGGACTTTATTTTCCCTTATCAGTTCAACAAGCCCGTAAGTAATGGCAGTTTTTCCGACACCTGTTTCACCGATATGGAGGGGATTGTTTTTATCTTTTCTGCAAAGAATCTGGATAGTTCTGTCGAGTTCATTTTTTCTTCCTATGAGGGGATTTGCATTTTTAAGGGTATCATTGAGACATGGTGCGAGTTCGGAAAAATCGTTTTTATTTTCATTCTTTTTTTCATCTGACAAATTTTCTTCTGAAAAATTATTGTCCTCATAGTCTGACATACGCTGTAAAATTTCCACTGAATCAATTCCCTGCAACTGCATGAAATAAACTGCATAAGATTCTTCAAGGCTGAAAAATGCGTGTACAAGATGTCTGACGCATATTTCACCGTTATTGCTGCTGAAAGCACTGCGGGCGGCATTATTGAGAATTTTTTCCATACCCACAGACATTGGCGGTTCGTCATTGCTCTGGGTATATTCCATATATTCATCGAGGTAATCCTTTATATTCTGAATAATGATTTCTGAATTTCCTCCGCAGTCTGTGAAAGCCTTTAAGAAATTCTTGTTTCTGAACATCATAAGCAGAAGGAGTTCAGGAGTTATATACTCATATTTTTTTGAATCTGCGTACATCAGGCAGTCATCGAGAATTTTAATCACATCTTTTGAGAGTTCCATTTTATGCCTCCTCCATTTTCATTCTGAAAGGATAACCTTCTTGTTTAGCGAGTTCAAGGGCATTTTTTATTTTAGTGCCTGCTACATCGTATGGATATTTGCCCACGACAGCCTTACCGTTTTTATGCACAGTCATCATAAGTGCATGGGCGGATATTTCGTCCTTATGGAATATACTCACCAGTATTCTGACGACAAATTCCATTGTAGTGAAGTCGTCATTAAGCATAATGACGTTATACATTTTAGGCTCTTTGATTTTTGTATCCGAACGTTCTTTTGAAAAATTCTGAGTTGCCACATAATCATCTCCCATAATATTATTAATTCATTATATCACAGTTCTTATGAAAAGTCAAAGAAAAAATAATCCCCCTGACAAAATTCAGGGGGGACTGCATTAAGAATCGGAATCTTCGTCATCTTCATCATCATCATCAAAACGGAAATTGCGTTTGCTTATGACATTGGCTTTTCTGTTAAATTCTTCGGGGGTAGTAAAGGTAGGCACCATGTCATGAAGTGCAGAAACGGCTATTTTCTCGTTATTTTCGGAAGCGGCATCACGGAGCATACGCAAACTTTCGATAAATTCATCGGGGTCGATATCAATTTGTTTTCCGATAAAGATGAGTTTATTGCTTGTTTTCTGGAGACCTTCCTCATTCATGAGGAGTTCCTCCTTGATTTTCTCACCTGGGCGCAGACCTGTAAATTCGATTTTAACGTCTTTATAGGGTTCTTTACCGTACATTCGTATGAGGTTTTCTGCGAGAGTAACGATTCTGACGGGCTGACCCATATCGAGGACGAAAATTTCACCGCCGTGAGCGATTGCGGCAGCCTCCATTACGAGGCTTACGGCTTCGGGGATAGTCATGAAGTAGCGGATAATATCGGGGTGAGTAACTGTAACGGGCTTGCCCTGTTCAATCTGGCGTTTGAATTTGGGGATAACAGAGCCGTTTGAGCCGAGGACATTTCCGAAACGGGTTGTGACAAATTCGGTATTGCCCTCATTCTGCTGGGCGAGGTACTGAACAATCATTTCACAGCATCTTTTTGAAGCACCCATTACGTTTGTAGGATTTACGGCTTTATCGGTGGAGATCATGACGAATTTCTGTACATTGTAGAACTGTGCGAGTGAAGCAGTATTGAAAGTTCCGAGTACGTTATTTTTTATAGCCTCCATGGGGCTGTCCTCCATAAGGGGAACGTGTTTATGGGCAGCGGCATGGAAAACGATATCGGGTTTATACTTGTTGAAAATCTGGTTCATTCTCTGGTAGTCACGAACAGAGGCAATAAGTGTGACAAGGTTAAGGGAAGTGCCGTAGTCCATGATAAGTTCCTGCTGGATATCGTAGGCATTATTTTCGTAAATATCGAGGATAATGACCTGTTTCGGGTTATATCTTGCAATCTGGCGGACGAGTTCCGAACCGATAGAACCGCCTCCGCCCGTAACCATGCAGACTTTATCGTCAATGAAGTTTTTGATATCCTCGTTGTCGAATCTTATAGGTTCACGACCGAGGAGTTCTTCGACCTTGATATCTCTTACCTGATTGAGGATAGAGGTATGTTCCTCATCGAACATGAGGTTTACGAGGAAGGGGATAATTTTTACAGGCAGTTTTGTTTCGGCGCAGATATCGAGGATACGTTTTCTGTCTGTTTCCGAAGCGGAGGGGATACAGAAAACAATCTGTTCGATTTCCATAGTCTTGACATACTTGTCGATAGTGGAGGAAGTGCCGACTATGGGGACATCATGAATTGACTTGCCTGTTTTTCTTTTATCGTCATCAATAATGCAGACCGGTTCAAAGAGGGCATTTTTATCGTCATTATAGGGGGAACTTTCTGCGTTTCTTATTTCTTTCAGGAGGGATTCGCAGGCTTTTCCGCCGCCGATTATCATAGTGCGCTTATAGGCTGAATGTTCTTTTCCTGCCTTGACGACATCAATAAATGCGCTTTTGAAGAAGAAGCGGAAAAGGCATATGCCTATCAGTGACAGGACTGCGTCAATTATGACGTATGACACGGGCAGATCACGTTCAAAGACATATGTAAGCAGGCAGGCGATACCCGTACCGACAATCATTCCGAGAAGGCATGAAACATAGTCACGTTTTTTAAAGTAACGCCACATTTTGCTGTACGCACCGCACCAGTAAAGGCTGAGGAGACAGCAGACAATGCTTATAATTATTGATGATATTACAGTTTCAGTTGACAAATCAATATTGAAAAACAAATCTGTCAGAAACCATGAGCATATTGCCGAACCCGAAATAATGGAAGCATCGGCAAAGGCAAGGGCAATTTTGCGGTATCTGAATTTTCTTACTGTCATGTATCAAAACACTCCATTCTATAATAAATTTTATCTGGAAAATTATTTTTTCAACTTTATGACAGTTTTCATTTCTTCAATGAAATCACTGCGGTTTCTGACAGTGGCATTAAAAAATCTCTTAAAGAATTTATATACTGCAACAAAGGGAATCAAAATCTTGTGGTCTTTCAGGAACGGATATTCTGTTTTAAGGAAAAGCATGGGTTTGAACACACGGCTGAAATAATATCTGATTATTGAATTATTGTAATGAATCATATTATTTTCGATAAGTTTTTCCTGAGTGCCGTAAGCTGACGAGAAGATATATTTATCGAGCATTTCTTTTTCTTCTTTTGAGACGGCTTTTCCCGTAAAGATTTTTTTAGCGAGCTGACGGCTTTGTTTTTCGTATTCATATATATTCATTTTTTTCAATTCGGTTTTGATGTAATCTTTGTCAAGTTTTTCATAGAAATCCGAAAGGACGTAAATATCCACAAGTGTTCTCAGACCCGTGCCACGGGACGCATAGTGTTTGTATGCGTGGGCAATAACATATATATAGAAGTCCTCATCGGTCATACGCTTTCTGAAACCGCCGTCACTGACAAGTTTTTCAGTGATATCGCTGTAATATTTTCTTACAGGTCTGAAATCATTTTTACCTGCGAGGCAGACGTGCATTTCAAAATTGAACACAGGTTCTTTCTTGTAAACGTCCTGATTGGTGACTTCATACATATCGGTTTCGTAGCCGTTGCTGATGAAGATATCGTGAACCTGTTTTCTTTTGGATTCATCGAAAAGGATATCATTGTCTGACATCTGGCGCATACCTGTCTTGGGGTAGAACTCCTTTATAATTATGCCTTTGAGGGGGACATACCATATTTTGTTTGCTTCAAGCTGGGCGCAGATATTTTCTCTTTCTATGTTGAACAGTATATCTCTGCGAATACTGTCGAGTTTAGCCTGACGGAATCTTTCATAGGAAACGCCTGCCGATTCGAGGGCATAAGCGGCAATAGCCGAAACAAAATGGGCTTCCGAGACAGTATATACATTTGATATATTCATTTTGTCGAGCATAGCCTTGGAAGGTTTTTTGTCATTGAGCGCACATCTGATAAGATAAACAAGATGATATGCAGCGAGTTTATATTCATTTGCGGTCATTAAATCACTTCTCTCATTATTAGCTTATAGGTAAAAAGCTGTAAAATATCATTATTCTGACAATTTACATTATATATTGTAGCACTTATTGTTTAATTTGTCAATAGAAAGACAGCTTGTTATATTTTAAAAAATACGGACTGCTGTATTTAATATATTAAAATTTTGGGGTCTTTGGAGCTGTCAAGCCAATTCATTACATAGAACATACCGTCCTCAGGTATTCCGACACAGCCTGCGGTATAATTTCCGACTGCACAGTGCAGGAAAATAGCCGAGCCTGCTCCCTTAACGGCTTCCATGTTGTAATTTATAGCGACAGCGTAGTGATAGGCAATCGGATAATCAATGAGGTGTTCTGCGCTGTTCCAAGCGGAAGTATCTTCTGATTCAACCCACTGGTTATAGTAATCCGACTCAGGGTCATCGACCCAGTAGCAGTTTTCGTTGAATTTTCTGTATTCTATGTTAAGACCGTACAAATCGTCCGTACCGAATCCGAAACCGAGACCGAAAAGACCTTTTGGCGTGCAGTAGTCGCCCTCACAGCTTTTGGGGCTTACACCGTTCAGACCGACAATGCCGTATGTATTATAGACATTTTCCCATTCGTCACCGAATTTCTCATACATGGAGACATCACAGTAAGAATTGTAGGAAGAAACGCAGATAATCTGCTGACAGTCACCAAGATTGTCGATATTTTCACCGCTTTCGGCGAATATGCCTTCAAGGACGGAAGGCTGAGTCGGTGGCTGGGTAATTTCTTCGGTAATGATTTCAACATAAGGCTCAGTAGTTACAGTTTCGGTCTGTACCGTACTCTGTGAGGCGGAATCTGATTTGACAGTAGTAGTGGAATGAATAATCTGTTCGGAAGAAGAAGAATTTTTTGTCTGTCCGTTTGAAGAATATGAATTATCCGAACCGCCTGACGAAGAATTGTTTGTATTTCCCGATGAAGAACTGTTGTTGTTTCTGCCTGATGATGAAGATGAAGAAGATGATGATGAAGTTTTTGAAGAAGATGAAGAAGAAGTTACGGCAGATGAAGTTACGGAAGATGAAACTTTCTGAGATGATGCTGAAGTTTCGGCGGAAACAGTTGTATGCACGGAAGTTTTTGCAGTTTTTTCCGAAGAAGTTACCGCAGAAGATACTGCCGAGGAAATCTGTATCTGTTCGGAAGAAATTTCCATACTTGTGACTGATGAACTGAGACTTTTATTGTTTTCGGGTTTTTTGTCGTTTACTTTCAGGACAGCGAAAATCACTGAAATAATAAGCAGAACAGAAACACACATCAATAAAATTTTATTCTTATCCATAAACACTCCTCATAATTTACCCGCATACCGCCCTTCAAAGGCGAAAGCAGTTCAGAAATATTTTTTAATAATATGTGTGATTTTTCTTTTTGCATAGAGAATAACAGCTCTCACATAGAAGAAATCGCACCATAAATGCACATATGCGAGGTATTTTTTATCCTTTACCGAAACAGTTTTTCCGTCACGGACGACTGCGGTAAGCACACCGATAATATGTCTGTCTGAAATGCCGTATTCTCTTATCCAGCGGTTATCACCGCATATGACGTAATCATGTTTCCGCACTTTGAGTATTCTGTGGAGTACATACTGACCGCTGTCACGTCTGTAAAGCGGAACGTCATATTTTTTGAGTCTGCCGTGAACGGGTTCAATGATGAGCAAATCTCTGCCCTGACGGATAAGGGGTTTCATACTGTCGCCGACATTTGTATATATGAGCCTGCCGTTTTTGGCGAGCTGTTCTTCAAAAGTGGAATTAATCATTCACAGCACCTATTTCCCTGAGCTGGGTGATTACTTTTCTGACATCACGCCTTGCGATTTCCTCGGAAACGTCCCATTTTTTGAGCATTTTGCTTACAATTTCGTCCTCAGTGGTATCCTTTTCGAGGCATGAAATAATAAATCCTGCCGTTGAGTTTCCACGGACAAGACCTGCAAATTTTGTAGTTCCGTCCGAAACGAGAATTTTCTCGTTGCCGTCATCATGGGAGATAAAATTTTTGCTGAGTTTCATAAAAATCATTCCTTTCGGTTTTAAAAAAAATTAACATAAATCTGCTGATACTAATTATATACTATATTTTAAAAATTTTCAATAGTTTCGAGAATAAAAAATATGGAATTGTCAGTCTCCTCCCCCTGCTGCTGAGGGGGAGAAGAATAAATCAAGTTCTTTCGACAGAAATAACGCCTTTTATCTTTTTAATTTTTTCGATAAGTCTCTGAAGCTGTTCCCTGCTTGTTATCGAGACTGTACATTCAAACAGTGCGTTGCCGTTCTTTATGCGTCTTGCTGAAGAATTTATTATAGGCATTCTTGCTTCTGAAATGGCGGCTGTTATATCGAATGCAAGACCCACACGGTCGGAAGCCAGCACGGAAATTCTTGACTGTTCGGAGGAGCGAGTGCCGTCAGTCCATGAGACCTCTCTCCACCTTGCGAGTTCTTCGGGGTTTGCACGTTTGAGTGCTGAGAGGTAATTTGTACATTTTTTGGTATGGATTTTAAGACCGTGACCTCTTGTTATGAATCCTATTATATCGTCACCGGGGAGCGGATTACAACAATGGGCGGGACTTTTTTCGATAGCGGTGATATCGTCAAGGATAATACTACCCTGAGACCTGTCATAAGGTCTGGAAGCGGTAATTTCGGGGAGATTTTCGGAAGGACTGCCGTAAAGCCTGTCATATTTGTCTTTAAGTCTCGGAATTATATTTGTGAGATTTATACCGCCGTATCCGATAGAAGCGTAGAAGTCGTCAATATTTTCGCAGTTATGTCTGCGGAAGTCGTCCTGTAAAAATTCGGAATACTGATTTTCGGTGAGATTTATTCTGCTGCGTCTGAAAGCCTTTTCGAGTTCTTTTTTGCCTTCGGTGATATTGTCCTCACGGCATTCCTTTTTGAACCATGCTCTTATTTTTGAGCGTGCCTCGCTTGTTTTGACGGTATTGAGCCATGCACGGTTAGGACCTCTTTCGGGGTCTTTTGTTACGGTAATTTCGCAAATCTGACCTGTCTGCAACTCATATTCGAGTGGGACGATTCTGCCGTCAACCTTTGCACCGATAGTTTTATGACCGATTTCGGTATGGATTTTATATGCAAAGTCGATGCAGTTTGATTTTGCGGGGAGCTGAATGGACCTTCCCTTTGGTGTCATGACGACAATATCTTCGGGTGAGAGTTCGCTCTTGATAACTCTTACAATTTCCTCCACATCATCGGCGGTCTGCTGTGATTCAAGGATTTCACGAATCCATGCAAGTCTTGAATCCTCGCTGTTTTTGGTGATAACACCGTCCTTATATTTCCAGTGGGCAGCGATACCGTATTCTGCAATCTGGTGCATCTTGCTTGTTCTTATCTGAACTTCAAAGGGGATTCCTTCCTTGCCCGTAACGGTTGTATGGAGGGACTGGTATTTATTTTCCTTTGGTTTTGAGATATAATCCTTGAAACGGTTATCCATGGGGGTGAACATATCGTGGATAATGCCGAGGACGTTGTAACATTCGGGGACGGTTGAAACGATTACACGCACAGCGTATTTGTCGTATATTTCGTCCATTTGCTTGCCTTTGACGATAATTTTCTTGTAAAGGCTGTAAACGCTTTTTACTCTGCCGTCAATAATGGGTGGTTCTTCAAACTGAACTGTACTGAAACGTTCAGCGATGCGGTTTTTGATAGTTTCGACGATTTTCTGTCTTTCGTCCTTTCTTTTGTCGAGCATTTTCTCAATTTCCTCATAGCCGAACGGGTCGAGGTAGTGGAAAGCGAGGTCTTCGAGTTCTTCTTTCATAGACCTTATTCCGAGGCGGTGAGCGATAGAAACGTAAATATTCATAGTTTCGAGAGCAGTAGTTACCTGTTTGTTTCTCGGACGGTATTTAAGGGTACGCATATTATGCAGTCTGTCAGCCAGCTTGATGATGATTACACGGATATCCTGATACATGGCTATAAGTATTTTTCTTATATTTTCTGCGCTCTGCTGTTCCTTTGTATTTGTCGGGACTTTGCTCATTTTGGTAACGCCGTCAACGAGTATGGCAACGTCCTGACCGAAATGTTTTTTCAAATCTTCGAGGGTAGCGGGAGTATCCTCAACGACATCATGCAGGAGGGCGGCGCATATGGTATCGGTATCCATGCTGTATTCAAGGAGAATATAGGCGACTGTAAGGGGGTGGATTATATAATCTTGTCCTGACGAACGTTTCTGACCTCTGTGGGCTTTTTCGGCAAATTCATAGGCTGAGATGATTTTGCTGAGGTCATGCTGTTTGTTATCTTGCAGAATTTTCTGAATTATATCTTTGATTGTGAAGTTGTCATCGTAATCGGGTATTTTGCTGATAAGCTGTAAGGACAGCTCTTCTTCTTTTGAACCTTCGACAGGAAGATAGACCTTCATCTCCTGCAAATCAGGAGTACCTCTTTTGTTTTCTTCGGACATGATTCATAACCTCCTTTGGTAGACATACTTTAATTGCTTTTCTGAAAGTTATATTAAACTGTCAGTTCTTTCAGTTTAACGAGTACAGGTGCGCTGTCAAGGCTGACCTTAACCGTGACGGGCAGGCGTTTAATAGTTGATGATGCACATGACACGCTGACAAGACCGAGCTGTCGCAGTGCTTCAACGGCAACGCAGAATTTACAGTAGTTGATATTGCTGTTAATAAACATCATATACAGGGTATCGGAATTTATACCTTTCGGGGGGATACCCTTATAGATTTTCACTGTATCTTCTCTTGAGGGGAGCATGGCTTTGTAGTAATTTTTCGGCAGTTCCTCGCCACGCATGAAGGCTTCAAAGGCAGAAAGTGCGGAAAAATATTTCTGCTGTCGGAAATCCGAGGGGCGTATATCGGAAATATATACAGAGGGAGTAACGTTTCCCCTGTATTCATTTATGCCGAGTTTTACAATCATACTGCACACACAGCCTTTTCTGACGGGCAGGCTGTCAGGAGAAGTGCGGAACATGAGGGTATCCGTGACATTGTTTCCGAATTTTACTTTTATTTTTGAATGTACACCGCCTGAAAGCGGGAGTATATCGACAACTTCTGCATTCTGGAGTGCGAAACTGGGCTTTTCGTTTTCGCACCCGAAAGGTTCAAGGACATCAAGCCCCTGAATATTTTTCACAGCGAGTTCCTGCGGAGTGATAACCGCATCTGCATCAATCGTGAAGGCAGGCATTTCCTTATGGTATTTCAGAGCGTATTCTTCGAGGAGTTCACCGAATTTATCGGACATACCCGATTTTATGGTAAAGCCTCCCGCTCCTGGGTGACCGCCGAATTTTTCGAGGGCATCGCCGGCATATGTCAGTGCGGAAAATACTGAAAAATCACCGAAAGAGCGTGCAGAGCCACGGATTTCCCCGTTTTCCTCGGAAGCGATGAAACAGGGCTTTCCGAACTGTTCGACAATTTTTGAGGCGGCTATGCCTATAACACCGTGATGCCAGTTTTTACCGCATATATATATCACACGTTTTCTGAGCAGCATGGGGTCACTGTCAGCCATTTTGTAGATTTCGGAGACAATATGGCTTTCGGTATCTTTTCGCTGAGTATTGAGTCTGTCGAGTTCATTTGCGAGAGTGAGGGCTTCGTCATAGTCCTCGGAGAGAAAGAGTTTAAGTGCGGTAGTAGGCGAGCCGAATCTTCCCGAAGCGTTTATTCTTGGTGCGAGGGTAAAGCCGATAGTTTCGGAATTTATGATTTTGTCGCTTACACCGCTTACTTCTTTCAGTGCGATGAGTGCGGGACGGTCTGTATTGTTTATGCGTTCCATTCCGTAGGAAACTATATACCTGTTCTCCCCTGTCATGCTGACTATATCCGCCACGGTAGCGATTGCGGCGAGGTCGCCGAACTGTTCGAGAACCATTGTATAGTCTCCACCGTCCATAGCGGCAGCAAGTTTAAGTGCGATAACAGCACCGCAGGCGTATTTGAACGGTGAAAAGCAGTCTGTTCTGTGTGCATCGACGACAGCTTCCGCACGGGGGAGGGTTTCCCCCTGTCTGTGGTGGTCTGTAACGACAAGGCGCATACCGAGGGAATAGATATATTCCGCCTCATTGATTGCAGATATGCCGTTATCAACAGTAACGATAATTTCCACGCCCATACTTTTTATTTTGTCTATGGCATTGTTATTGAGACCGTAGCCTTCCGAACGTTCGGGGATATAATAAACAACGTCCGCACCTGCTTCAAAGAGATAGGTATAAAGTATGGCAGTAGCCATAATTCCGTCACAGTCGTAGTCACCGTAGACGCAGATTTTCTCCTGATTTTCAATGGCATTGTTTAGTGTATCGGCAGCTTCCTGCATATCCTTTAAGAGAAAGGGGTCGGAAAGGCGGTCGCACTGTAATTTTTCCATTACTTTTTCGGCACTTGTGTAGCCTCTTGCAGCGAGGACTGAACCTGTAAGGGAAGTGACACCGCAGTCCGAAATTAAACTGCTTACAATTTTTCTGTCAGAGACTCTGAAATTCCATTGTTTCATATATTCCTCCTGAAAAAATACATAATCTTATTATAACATCTGATACTGATTAATGCAAGGGATAAAAAAATATATATTAAAAAATCGTCACATTATCCTATAAAGTTGAAAGTTTTTGGTGACTAATTCAAAATACGGACAGTATAAAAACCTCCCTGTTATCTGACCATGTACGGTCTGAAACAACAGAGAGGAAATATAACATTTATTTTAACCTTATGTATATAAAATTCATAATAAATTCCATGTACGGAATTTATAAAATAATATATTTAATTTTAAAGGTGCTTGTACGCACTGCAATAAAAAACAAAAGGTTATAATGTGGGAACGGGTTTATACGAATGAAAAGAAAGCTGAAATATCAGCTTTTGAGTGTGAGTTTCACCTTGTCTGCGACAGCGGCGAGGTACTCAGAATTTGTGGGGTGACTTCTGTAAACCTGAAAGTTAGAGCCGAAATATGACATAACCGCATCGGTTTCAACACGGTTCCATGATATTTCGATAGCGTGTCTTATGGCTTTTTCCACACCTGAAGAAGTGGTATGGTAGTATTCGGCAACAGCAGGATAGATAGTTCTTGTGACATTTTCAACCATTAACTGTTTTTTAAGGGACATTATAACTGCGGTTCTTATGTAGTGATATCCTTTGATGTTTGCGGGGACTGCGAGTGTATGTATTGCATTGGTGACAGCAAATTCAAGGTCACTGAGGAAAGGTTCGTGTCTGTTTGTTACGAATGATTTTATTACAAAAGACAGCTCATCGGAGTTGTAGGGTTCGGGAAGAAAATAGGCTGCACCTGCGTCCATGACCTGTCTTTTTATGAAGCTGTTGTCAATATCAGAAGTTATTATAAATTTTGGTCGCTTAGTGAATAGATTCTTGGAATTTTTCATAAGTCTTAGTAAATCTGCTCTGCTTGAAGTGAGGTCAGCCACAACGATATCGGGCTTTTCTTTTCTTACAGAATTAATGAGGATATTTTCATCACTGCGTCTGATGACAGTAAATATCCCCATACTTTTGAGCTTTGCGGAAGTTTCGGCAAGTGTACCTGTACGGTCATCACAAAGCATAATCTTGAATGAATTGTTGCTCAAAATAATTACTCCTTGTTGTACCAAATTTTTTATAAATATTAATGAAGCATTTTTTACCGAATAAAATTTTACGCTGAAAGAAATATCCTTACAACGCAGCAAAATGATATTTTGTCGAATTTTGTAGTTTTTAGTCGATAAAAATAAAAAAATGACTAATCGAAAAACGAATTGTCGGAAATCAACAATAAACATATGGGAGAAATATCATTTTATTATGCAAAAGACCGAAAATGCAGAAAAACTATTGACAAGCGCAAAAGTTTGTGATATCATGATATTAACAAAAAGATAAAAACAAAAATCAAGCAAGTATTTTCCGAAATCATTGGAATAAGCTTGTTATTCTTCGGGATTTTGTTTATATCATTTTGATTTTAAGAAAAGGAGGTTAATTTATGGATATTGAAGATATTCTGAAATGCAGATATTGCAGGGAGCTTTTCCCCGATGATATCGAAACCGCAAAGCCCTTGTACATAGCACTCATGCTGAAATTCCACCCAGACAGATGCAGCGATTCAAGAGCCGTGCAGGTCTGCACAGTTATCAACGAAATGTACAAAAGAATCGAAAATCATCACAGATACAAGGAACTTTCAGTATGCTCAAAGGGAAATATGATTGACTTCAAATACCTGATAAGCCTTTCCCACGGATTCGGCACTGAATACATTTCAGAAAAGGATTACTGTATCCTGCTTGAATCCGATGATTCGGAAGAATGTTTTTCAAGGTCATCAGCCGTAAAAAATGAATACTTTCTTTATGGAATCGACAGCCGTATAATTAATGAGGCAAAAAAATTCCTGCCGAATATAGAAAGTATTTTCAGTACCAACTGCGGAACACTCATCTATATGACGAAAAACAATACCGAAATTCCCCTTTCAGCCGTTCTCAGATTCCACGGCGGAAAACTCGACAGCCGTCACGCAGCATGGATAATATCAAGACTTCTCGGAATATGCTGCTACGCAGAAATACGGGGAATTGTCTGGAACTGTCTCAATGAGGAAAATCTCCTGATTGACCCGAACGAACACAGCGTCAGAATAGGTTCGGGCTGGTGGTTTGCCCGTGAGGAAGGCACAAAGCTTATAGGCGTGCAGGAATCTGTATATGAGGATATGTCAATATCATCTAAATTAAGCGGTATTGCGGAACATTCTTCCGACCTTGAATGCGTAAAGGCGATATGCAGAAGAATATTCCCCTCAGACGCACCCGATGCAATAAAGGATTTTTCCGAAAGCGTATGCGCTGAAAATGCATTTGCAGAAATGGAAAAATGGGAAGAAACAATAATAAAAGGCTTCGGAAAAAGAAAATTCACTGAATTTCTGATTTCAATGCCTGATATAAAAACATTATTTTAAGGAGGAAATTTTTATGGGCGGCGGAGCATGGAGAGCAGGAGACTGGAAAGCTTATTCATCAGCAAGAATAAAAGGAAAAAGCGTGGGGGAAATTTATTCGGCAGTCAAAATTGACCCCAAATATGACCCGAAAAATATCAAGTTCAGAGAAAGCCGTGATTCAGACGACCACCCCGTAACAACACCTATAATAATAGGTCTTGACGTTACAGGTTCAATGAGCAGGATTTTATCTGTCACAGCACAGAAACTCGGTGACCTTGTAAAGGAAACCCTCGAAAGAAATCCCGTTGAAGGTCCGCAGATACTTTTCGGAGCAATAGGAGATTCAACCTGCGACAGCGCACCCTTGCAGGCAACACAGTTTGAATCAGATATAAGAATCGCAAGCCAGCTCACAGAATTATGGTTTGAACGTGGCGGCGGCGGAAATAATTTTGAAAGCTATCCGCTTATGTGGTATTTTGCCGCAAACAAAACCCATACAGATGCATGGGAAAAACGTCAGAAAAAAGGCATAATCTTCACAATGGGCGATGACTGTTTCCCCACAGAACTCACTGTTGACGAAATAAAAAGAGTGTTCGGTGACACAATAACAAGTAATATTGACACAAAGGCACTCCTCGAACAGGTAAGCCGAAAATATGACGTGTTCCACCTTATGCTCATGCAGGGCGGAAGTGCAGGAATAGTTCACCCCGACAAATGGCATAAACTCATGGGAGAACGTGCAATAACCGTAACAGATTACAATGCACTCCCTCAGATAATGGTATCAATCCTTGAAAGCGTTGCAGGAAAAGACAAGGACGAAATAATCAGCTCATGGGACGGAGATACAAGAATAGCCGTGCAGAATGCCATTGGCGGACTCAGCAAAACAAAAAACAGCTTCATGAATAAAATAATAAAGTGGTGATATTATGAAAAAAGCATATGCGGTTATCGGTGCGAATTTCGGAGATGAAGGAAAAGGTCTTATGACAGACTATTTCTGCCGCACAAACGATAATCCGATAGACATAAGAATAAACGGAGGAGCGCAGGCAGGTCATACTGTCTGCACTCCCGAAGGCGAAAGACATATATTTTCTCATATAGGCGCAGGATATTTTGCAGGAGCAGACACATATCTTTCGGAATTTTTCATCGCTAACCCTATGCTTTTTGTAAAAGAAAAAAATATCCTCGGAGACCTCACACAGAAAATATTTATAGACAAAAGATGCCGTGTTACTCTACCCTGCGATATGCTTCTGAATCAGTTTGCGGAAAGATTAAGAGACAATAACCGCCACGGAAGCTGCGGAACGGGTATATTTGAAACTGTAAAAAGATGCGAAAATCCACAGAATCGCATACTTTACGGTGATATGACAGATATTCCCGAAAATGTTCTCATTCAGAAAATAAAGGCTATAAACAGCGGATACTGCCTTGAACGTGCCGAACAGCTCGGTATCACAAGAGAAAATTCCCCTGAATTTTTTGAACTTCTCGAAAACGAAAACATCACAATAAATTATGTCAGTGACCTTATGTATATGAAAAATATATGCATAACAGCCGATGAAAGCATTATAGAAAATTATGATACAGCCGTATTCGAGGGAGCGCAGGGACTTATGCTTGACAGGGACAGGGAAGATTATTTCCCCAATCTCACACCGACAAATACAGGAATGAAAAACGTCCGCAGTATACTCGACCGCCTTGAAAAGCGTGATACAGAAATATGCTATGTTACAAGGTCATATTTTACAAGACACGGCGCAGGAAGATTTGATACAGAATGTAAAGAAATCCAGAATAAATACAATCTGTATGACAAAACAAATGTCACAAATGAATTTCAAGGGAATTTCAGATATGGCTGGTTTGATTTGCCCGAATTTATGCACTCTCTGAAAACCGACAGAAAATATGCACTGAAAGATAAAATATCAATAGCTGTAACTCATCTCGACATGACAGACGGAATGATAATATGCCCCACAGGAAAACTCATGCCCGAAGATATAGCATATATGGCAGGTACGGCAAAAGTTTACAAGTCTTTCGGAGAAACTGCCGAAAATATAATTGAAAATGTGCCTGTATTCACAAGAAGTATGTAATATAATATCATGAATAAAACAAAAAATCCTGACTGTATGTCAGGATTTTTTTATCAAAAGAAACCTCTTGCAAAAAGATTTATACTTTTATAGCTTACAGCGAGGTTAATATTCTGTCCTTTGTCGATACCTGCCGTACTTATTCCGATAAGCTGACCATAGGTATTCAGCACAGCACCGCCTGAACTTCCGCTTGATATGGGAGCGGTAAACTGAATCATGTCCATATCCTTTATTTTTCGGAAACCCGAAATAATGCCGTCCGAAACGGAATTGAACAGACCAAGCGGACTGCCGATAGCGATAACTTTCTGACCCCTGACGAGTTCCTTTGACATTGAATATACTTTTATGGGGACAAGGTTGCGCTGTATGCGTATGACAGCAAGGTCAGTGGCGTTATTGTATTTGATAATTTCATTTGTTAAGTAAGTTTTATCGTCATTTTCGATTCTCACAGCAAAAACTCTGCCGTCCGTGAGAACATGACAGTTAGTGAGGATATAACCTTCCCTGCCAATCATTATTCCCGAACCCGAAGCGATAGGCTCACCGCTGGCATTTATAACCTGAATCATGACCACGGAAGCTGCGAGTGCAGCGAGTTCCTCATATGATTTTTCACGGATATTTTCCGAATGATTCACAGCTGGTGCAGATTTTCTTGCAGGGTGCTGAGGGACTATAATTTTAGGCGGATTATTGACAACAGGATTACTTACGACAGGAGGAGCGGTGAAAGAATTTCTGTCATATTTTTTAAATTCGATATCGCCGAAATTTCCGACAGTAAACGCACAGGAAAGACTTTTCAGCTTGTCGGAAATATCCTCTTTTGTCTGAAGCAGGAGAACGTCACAGCCAATCAGTGAAGCCATATACATAAACAGGTAATCCTGTTCCTTACAGATACCCGAAGCGATAATTTTGGTACAAAGTTTTTCGTTCCATTTTGAGATACATTCTTTAAGGAAAGTATCTGTTCTGTACCATAATTTTATTATATAATTTTTGAGCATGGTATCAGTAACGGAAGGTTTTATGAGTTTATACTGTCTGACGGCTTCATTTGTGGCATTTGCGAGTGTATTGCCGAATACAGGGTTATTGTTTTTATTTCTGAGTTCAATGGAAGAACTGATTTTCCATTTTTCATAAATCTGGGAATAATAAGCGGTATCTGAGGCAGTCATCTGGGAATCAAGACTGGTTATTCTTATATAGACAAGTCTGCCGTTATTCATCTGCTGGGTCATTTTTCTGTCTATGCTTTCGATTTTTTCTTTCATACCCGAAGAAATGCCGAGGGAGCGTGCAAATATGACATCACGCTGACCGTTTCGCAGATTTCCCGAAAAATTAAGGAAGCTGTCCTCAGAATTTATTTTCATGACATTAAGTCTGTACGAAATATAATTATTCACTCTACCACCTGTTTCTGAATTTTAAACAAGGGATTTTCCGAAGAAAATCCCCTGAATAAATTATTTATATCTTGCTGCGAAACTTTCAACGGATTTGTCAGTAGTACCCTGACCGATAGCATTGAATTTCCATTCACCGTTATTGCGGTAAACCTCTCCGAAAGCCATAGCAGTCTGACCCGAATAGTTATCAGTCAGATTATATATGCACATTTCGGTGTTTGTACTTGCGTCCACAATGCGGATAAAAGCATTCTGAATCATACCGAAATGTTGCTTTCGGCTTTCTGACCTGTAAATATTTACGGCTATAACGATTCTGTCGTACTGTGAGGGGACTTCATTGAGTTTAATGATAATCTGTTCATCGTCACCGCTGCCAGCACCTGTGAGGTTATCGCCCGTATGGATTACAGAGCCTGAGGAATGGTGTTTATTGGCAAAATAGACTATATCGGAAGCAGCGGCAAGTTTTCCGTTTGTGAGGAGGATAGCGAAGGCATCGCAGTCGATATTGTGTGACTTAAAGATACCATGTTTTGCCTCGTCCCAGCCGAGACCGACAATTACTTCCGAAAGACCTGCCTTTTCTTTTGAAAGGCTGATTTTCTGACCTTTCTGCAAATTAAGAGACATATAATTTCACCTCTGAATTATTCAGCCTGCACGCCGTAGTGAGCGCAGAGTGCGCCGAGACCGCCCTGAAAACCGCTGCCGATAGCATTGAATTTCCATTCGCTGCCGTTTTTATAGAGTTCACCGACAACAACAGCAGTTTCGATAGAGAAGTCCTCACCGAGGTCATAGCGGATAAGTTCAGTACCTGTTGCCTCATCGACAATGCGGATATAGGCATTTGAAACCTGTCCGAAGTTCTGACCTCTTGCATCAGCGTCATAGATAGTAGTGGCAAAAGCGATTTTCTCGACATTTGCGGGAACAAGGCTGAGGTCAATTTTAATCTGTTCGTCATCACCGTCGCCTTCACCTGTGATATTATCACCGAGATGTGTTACAGCACCGCTTGAATGTTTGAGGTTACCGTAGAAAACGATTTCCTTTTCGGAAGCGCACTTACCGTCCGCACCTGTAAGGAAGGCAGTTGTATCGAGGTCGAAAGCTGAACCTGTATCGAACTGGTTTATATCCCAGCCGAGACCAACGAGGATATTCTTAAGACCGGGGTTATCCTTTGTGAGGCTGATTTTCTGTCCTTTTGATAAATTGATAGGCATAATACATTTCTCCTTTTAATTATTTATTTTTATCGGGCATATGGTATTTCTGATTGAATTCCTGTTTGATAGCTTCAAGGCGTTTTTTCTCTTCGATACGCTGTTTGCTTGCATTTTCCTGAATAGCCTTGGTTTCGTCGATACCGTTGACGATAGTACGCCATGTAGTTTCAAGGGTTTCAATCTTTATAGAGCTGCCCGAAGCGAGTCTTGCAGCATTCTTGGACTGTTCAACAGTATTCTGTGCGTTCTTGATGAGCATTTCATTGGTTTTCTGGTCAAGAGCTGAGAGAGCCTCAGCCTGAATTTTCTGACGTTTGAGCATCATAGCCTGAGCGAGAGCCTGTTTGAATACGGGCATAGTGATGATGAAGGCGGAATTTATTTTTCTTACGAGGTTCATATTAGTAAATTCCATAGTTTTAATCATGGGGATAGACTGCATAGCGACATTCTGAGCCACTCTCAAATCCTGAGTACGCTGTTCAAGGAGCTGAAGAGCCTGACGCATACTTTCGAGTTCAAACTGGATAGCGGTATCGCCTGTATTAGCCATATCAGCCTCACGCTGGGTTATAGCCTCCTGAATCTGTTCGCAGCCCCATTCGCCTGCGAGGATATACTTGACGAGTTCGTGATAATACTCAACGTTTGCATCGAACATCTGGTCGAGGTTACGGTTAGCCTGTTTGATCTCGCTCTCATACTTTTTGAGTTCGACATAAATCTTGTCGATTTCCTCGCCCATGGTGTGATATTTAGCGAGAATCTTGTCGATTTTCTTTTTCATATTTCCGAAAATCTTTCCGAAAAGACCGGGGTCGTCCCTGATTTCGTCGATATCGAACTTATCCATAACCTTGGCGAGTTCATTGAGCATAGTGCTTGTAGCGGTAAGCTGACTCATATCCATGCTGTTGAGGACGGTATCGGAAGCTCTTGAAATAGCCTCGGCTGTTTCCGCACCGAAAGTTACGATAGATTCCATATTGTCAATTTCAATCTGGCTTGTGAGTGCATCTACTTCGGGGGAATGGCTGAGAGTAGTTTCCATCTGCTGGGTATCAGCAACGATGTCATATTTCTGTGAAGCGGGTTCTTCGATTACTACTTCGGGGAGATTCTGTGAAGCGGTTGCGGTAGCTGTTTCGGTCTGAGTCTGACGGTTTGGTTTCTTGAAATCAATTCCCATTATCATGTACCTCTCTTAAATATTTTATTAAAGCTGCTCAGACGAGCTCCGAGCGAATGGGGATTAAGGTTGGGAATCCTCATATCGTACTTATACTCGCCTATCTGGTGTTCCTCGACATTGTTGACGAGGAGGTGTTCTTCAAAGCACTGATAGCCTGTGGGAACGAAGAAAAGGATATCAAAGCCGACAAGGTTGAAGAACGAGAAATATATTGCATCTTGCGGAGAAAGAACAGATTCGCTTGTGACGATGTAGATAATTTTGGGATTTACCTTAGTGAAGTCGAAATTCTGTATCAGCCGCAGTGATACCTTATCAAGGTTCAGAACGGTAGAAATAACGTCATATTCCATTCCGTTGGTGAACATACCCTTTATGGGTTTCATATCTAAAAGGAGCTGTAATTTGTCAAGGATATAGTCCTGAACGGATTCACGCAGGAACTTATACGGATAGAGTTTATGCTCCTTTATTTTCTGTCTCTGGAGTTTTCCGTTCTGGATAAAACCTGTTGCGAAAGGCTTCATTGGGTTTGAATATCCTGCGGGAATCCTCGGAAGTCTTGTTATGAGTATTGTATTATCGTCATTAATCAAACGTCTTATACTGTTCCAGTAGGCACTTACATCACCGTTCTTGACACCTGAAATTTTGGCAAAAATGACAGGCATATTGACTGTATCGCCTATGACATCGAAACTTGGTCTTAAAGTCATAGCCTTATCCCAGAGAATTTCTATTTCCTCATACATGGTATGCAGTATGATAGTATTTGCCTTGCTGTACTGTCTGTCACGGTACATACCCGTATCGGTATACATCATGGAATCGAGTTCACGTTCTGCATGATATGCGGCAGTACCCACGCTCATGACTGTATTTTCGTTCGGGAAATTTTCCATAACGAGAGAATCATCATAATTCTTGACAAACAGATTATCTGCGTCGAGAGTGCATATATTATTGAGATTGGGGTTGAGAAGCACCACATCAACGGGTAATTTTGAGAGGAAACGGCAGAACATGGCAGTATTCTCGTTCATCACGGGATTAAAGAGGATAAAGCAGGAAATTTCGGGGAACCTGTAATTTTTAAAGAGTTCATGATGATACCTGTTGAACCAGCACAGGAGATATACAGCCTTTGTGGTAAGGCGGCTGAGGTTTGAATTTTCCCTGCGTGACTCATAAATCATGGTATCAATGAAAGATTTTCTGACAAGTTTCTGGAGTTCGTTGTCATTTACTCCTGAAAATTTGGAAGCGAAATCGAGGATAAGCTGGTCATTTTTCTGATAATTTTTTCTTTCTATGCTGTTTATCTCAGTAGTATCAGGCGGAAGGAGTTCACCGCTGACGACAGTTATATGTCTGCCGCTGTTTTTTATTTCGGAATACAGTCTCAGGAGTTCATTGGGGTAAATGAGTTTATCCTCCGCACCGTTGACGAGGAAGAAGCAGTTATAGAAGAAACGGCTGTCATCTCCACGTTTTGTTACGGCAGTACGCATATCATCGAAAACTTTTCCCTTAATCCATGCATTTGTACACGGGGAGGAATCAGGAAGAGTGCCGTAAAGACGCTGGACGGTCATATTTTCCTGAATTTCTGCTCTTATCTTTTTGAGGCTGAAATCCTGCGGAAATGGTTTCATATCCGCCATAGTGAAATCAAAGGAATAGACGGAAGTCGGGTCTGCACTTTTATACTGATTATCGCCGTTATATTGAAGAAGCACGACATCGCACCCTGCACCTGCGAGCATATTGAGCAGGAGGAGTTCGTATGTAGTGACATAACCTTCATAGAGGATTTTAGGGAGCTGTTCCTCACCGAGTTTATTGACGATTCTTTCAAACTTATAGTAGAGCCAGCACATAAATTTAGTGTAGGCATTTTTGAGCATACTGTCGCTTTTGCCTTTATTTTTGAGGCTTACGAGGACATCGTATATGGAGTTTGAAACATTTTCGCACTGTGACATACTCATACGGGGAAGCCACTTATTTAATTTTGAGTATAGGAAATTCTTGTCGAGCATGAAATCGCTGCCGAGCATTTCATTGAAATATTTCAGATTATTATTATCGGGGGGCTTGATATTTCCCTCAATGATTACGCCCGAAGCTCTTGCAGTTTCGTGGTATTTAAGGATAAAATCGTGAATCCGGCGGTTATATCCGTTTATACGGCAGAAATAAGCGCATCTTGATTTTCGCTTTCCAAGAGCCGTGAAATAATCATCGGTTTTTTCAATTTTTGCTATGTTAAGCATATTCAACACACACCTTACAATATTCTTACCGAAGCTGAAAAAAAGATTTGTCAGCATATTGATGCTGTATGCACAAAGAGTTCACAGCATATACTAATTATAGCATTTCCATAAAAAAATTACAAGTAAAAAAAAGCACAATAAGAAAAATCTTTTATTTTTTGTAGACATTTACAAAACGCAAATATATTACATAGTCAAAATACACAAAAATTTTTTTATGCCGAGGAGGTATTGATGAAAATACAGGCAAAAAGTTTCATATGCGAAGAAAATTCGGAAAAAGAATTTGATTTGAC